>DAIMJJ010000121.1:0-12830 GCA_036722275.1 Rhizobium sp.
TTGCGAGCTTCTTGCGCAGCTTGCAGATGAAGACGTCGATGATCTTCAGTTCGGGTTCGTCCATGCCGCCATAAAGGTGGTTGAGGAACATTTCCTTGGTCAGCGTCGTACCCTTGCGGAGCGAAAGCAGCTCCAGCATCTGGTACTCCTTGCCGGTAAGGTGAACGCGCTGGCCGCCGACTTCGACGGTCTTGGCATCGAGGTTTACGATCAGTTCGCCGGTGGTGATGATCGACTGGGCATGGCCCTTGGAACGACGGACGATGGCATGAATGCGGGCAACCAGCTCGTCCTTGTGGAACGGCTTGGTCATGTAGTCGTCGGCGCCGAAGCCGAGGCCACGAACCTTATCCTCGATGCCGGCCATGCCGGAGAGAATGAGGATCGGCGTCTTCACCTTAGACAGGCGCAGGGTGCGCAGCACTTCGTAGCCGGACATGTCCGGAAGATTGAGGTCGAGCAGAATGATGTCGTAGTCGTAGAGCTTTCCGAGATCCACGCCTTCCTCGCCAAGGTCGGTCGTGTAGACGTTGAAACTCTCCGATTTGAGCATCAGTTCGATGCTCTGCGCCGTGGCGCTATCGTCTTCAATGAGTAGAACCCGCATAATTATCCCCTTTACCGCCGCCGAAAGGTCGTACTTGGCCCCCTACGCGATACGGATCCAGTCGTTGCCTGATTTGAAGGCTGCCACCAAATGGTTAACAAATTCTGATTCCTTCTGGCAAGGTGTATCGAATTTATTAAACAAAGATAGCAGTCTCCTGATTTTTCATCGCTTTCCGGCATCGCCACGATTGAATCAGAAGATGAGGAATTCCCACTAACCGATTCATTTGACTCATCATTGTCATGGGCTTTTTTGAGGCCCTGGCATTTACTGACCCTTAAATGATCTCACCTATCATTAACGATGCCCGTAAACGAAAGGTTACCAAAGGTAGGTTTTTGTTAACGCCGCCGTTTTTTTTCGAGAATGATTCGTCGGGAATGCGGCTTGGCATGTTGTCAGTCAGTGTGGCGGGGGGTCTCGCATCACGGGAGTATTGCGTATGAAGTCGCGTGAGAGCCTAGTGCGCCTGAAAGGATTTCAGGTCACAGAAAAACGTCGGCAGTTGTAGCAGTTGCAGTCAATGATGGCGGAGTTCGAGCGGATGGCGAAGGAGCTGGAAAACCAGATCGCCATCGAGGAGAAGAAGTCCGGGATCAGCGATCCGAACCATTTCGCCTATCCGACCTTTGCCAAGGCGGCCCGGCAGCGGGCCGACAATCTCCAGGTCTCGATTCGCGAGTTGAAGGTTCAGCAGGAGGCCGCAGAACTTCAGCTCGAGGAGGCCGAGGCGGAATACGCGAAGGCCGAGGCGCTCGAGGAGCGGGATGGCCAGATGCGCATCCGGGCCTGACGCCCGGATAGCGCAGACAAGATCGATAAGCTTGCGGGCGACGCGGAGCGATCCGCGATCGCCTTTGCCTCGATACATGTCCGGGCGGCGGTGTCGGCCGGACAACTTCAGAACTTGATGACGTCTGCCCAGTCCGGGTGGCGTTGCGCCTGCGCCCGCATGAAGGGGCAGAGCGGGATAATCTTCCAGCCGCCGCTGCGCGCCTGTTCGATGGCGTGGAGCGCGAGCGCCTGGCCCGCACCCTTGCCGCGCATGCTTTCCGGCACTTCCGTGTGGTCGACGATGACAAGCGCCGGCGACGTGCGCGAAAAGGTCATCACCGCGGGCGTTTCCCCCTCGACGAAACGCCCGACATAGCGACCGCCCGAACCGGCCTCTTCACTCGAGATATTCATGGACACCCTTTCGTTCTCGATGGGGGCAAGGCTTAACATCGGCCGGCTTTGGCGGCAATGATGCCGGCCGAAGGGGCGGTCGCCCCCATGGACCTGGAGGTTATGCGGATGATGTGGTTAAGGGCGGCAATGCTGGTGCTGGCGCCGATGTGTCTTGCGCTTGGCGTCGTCCTGCCGCTGCTGCGTTTCGAGACGCTCTACTTCTTCAGCGAGACGCCGTCGCTCGCCGAGATCGTCGTTTCCCTGTGGCGCGACGGCAATGCCGGCCTGGCGATCGTGGTCGGGCTGATCTCGATCGTCTTTCCCGCGGTCAAGCTTCTCGGGCTTGCGGCGGAGGCGCTCGCTGGCGCCGGCGGTTCGCGGCACGGTCTGATGGCCGCCATCGTGCCATTCCTCTCGAAGTGGTCGATGATGGATGTGCTTTTGGTGGCAATCGTGATCTTCGCCGCGAAGTCGAGCGGCCTGGCGCAAGCCTTCACCCAGCCGGGGCTGTGGTTCTATGCGGCCTCGTCGCTCCTGGCGGGCCTGCTGCATCATGGCCTCAGCACCGCGGGGAGGGCCAAATGAACAACGTGCGCGCAAGGGTGGTTGCTTGCGCGCACGTCGAAAGGGTCGGAAAGTGCGGACGGGCGACTGCCCGTGTGCCGCGTCAGTGGCGATATTGCTGGATCCGCGTGGTGCGCAGGCCCGGCAGGCCGTGATCGTTGATCGAAGACTGCCAGGAGAGGAATTCCTCGACGGTCAGGGTGTAACGTTCGCAGGCTTCTTCCAGGCTCAACAGGCCGCCGCGCACCGCAGCGACAACCTCGGCCTTGCGGCGGATCACCCAACGGCGCGTATTGGCCGGCGGCAGATCGGCAATGGTCAGCGGGCTGCCATCGGGGCCGATGACATATTTCACTCGGGGGCGGATCATTTCGGTCATTGGACTCTCTATACAAACTCAAGACCACACGAAGGCATCCTAGCCGCCCACCTTTAAAATTTGCCTAAGCACCTTGTAAGCATTTGATAATAATTCTCCCGATTGCCGCCCGCCGGGATTCGCGGCGTCTCGGCCCGTTTTTCCGCCTTCCGTTGCGTAAACTTGCGGCATCTGCATAGGAGTTATGCCGATTTCGATATTTTTCCGGGCGAAAATTCGAATATAAGCGGCCCATCATGATGGGCGGATGGTCGATGCCCTGTTGATCCGGCGCTCAGCAAATATTTCGCCGGAATGTACGGACCGAAAGATCGGCACCAGTTCCGATCTTCACTATCCAAGTCCAACTTGTTCGGTAATTATTCTCTCAGGTGCGGCCGAATCCTTTTCGGCCGAAAAGGAGCCCAATGTTGAGAGTGTCGGAGTTGATCTGTCGTGCAGATGAAGGCAAGAGCGTTTCGGGCACTCCGGTGGACGAGGCGGGGCTTTGCCCTCTCGCCCGCCAGTTCGCCGCGCTTGGGCGCAGCTATGGTTTCGACTTCTTCCTAATTGGCACCTTTCCCAATGCCGACAAGCCGGAGTTCTCGGCGAACCTGCGGTATTCCAACTGGCCGGCGTCGCTGAAGGAGCGTTACCGCACGGAAGACCCGTTTGCCTCGAGCCAGCTCGTTGCAAGGCTGAAGCAAAGCATCGTGCCGTTTCATTCCGATGCTTCCGTCTTCGTGGACGGCCGCGACAAGGACGGGGATGCCGCCCTTATCGCCGCCTTCAAGGAGGCTGGCCTCGGTTCGAGCCTTGCCTTCTCCATTCATGATGCCGGGCTCGCGCATTACGTCTTCGTCTTCTCCGGCGATCGCGCCGAACTTGACCGTCAGGAGGTCTCGGCCTTCTATTTCGACTGCGTGGAACTGCTCGACGCCTGCTCCGCCCGGATCGCCCACAAGGATGGCCCGCGGGAAAAGTTGTCGGCCCGCGAGATCGAGTGCCTGCGCTGGTCGGCGGCCGGCAAGAGCAGCGACGAGATCGCCATCATCCTGGCGATCTCAAGCCACACGGTCGTCAGCTACCTGAAGAGCGCGATGCGCAAGCTCGATTCCGTCAACCGTATGCAGGCCGTGGCGCGCGCCTGCCGCTTCCGCCTTCTTTGAACGTGCGACCGGGGCGCACGCGACCCCGGTCGGCTTACCCATCTGCCTTCGCCTAAAGCAGGAAGGCCGAGAGCTCCGTGTGCCCGCGTCCGCAGACCAGAAGCGCCGTTCCGCCGTGCTGCAGGCTCAGCTCGTCACCCGCGGCAAGGGCCGCAAGCACGGTGGCCGACTGGGTGCCGACCGTACCCTTGACCCTCAAGATATCCTCCGATCCGTTGCGGCGCAGCGTCGCTGTATGGCCGGTCGACGTCTGGGCCTCGACGGTGAGGCTCAGGAGATAGTTTCCGGCGAGGGGCACGACGAGACCGCGCCCGACACCCGATCCGAGCGCGCCGCCGAGGGCAAAACCGCCGGCGGACAAAGAGAGGTCATCAAAGCCCGTCGTGCTGCCGTCGGCCGGGCTATAGGAGCCGGCCGTGCGCGCCGCCCGCGCCAGCGGCCTCTGCTCGGTCTGGACCACGCCCTGCGGCGTGATTGCCAGCGCCGTCGTCCAGGCGGCGCCGTCGGGGCTCACCTTGACCGAGAAGCGGTCGTCGCCGGCAAGCCCCATTTCCGCCTTGCCCTGCCAGCCCGACTGGAACAGAAGCGACGCGGTATTGCCGCTCGCCGCCTTGTTGATCTTCAGCCGGTGATCGTCACCGGCATGGGTCAACAGCGTGGCAGCGGCCGAAACGGCCAGCCGGTTGGCGCTGTCCGGCGTGGCGCCGACGCCGAGTGCCGTCAACTGGATGGTCGCGGGCAGGGGGGGATCGATCCAGTCGGCGCCGCTGAAGATCTTCAAGCGCTCGTCGCTGCGATCGAAGGCGCACCAGCCGACCTGCGGGACGATGAAGAGCCATTCACCGTCCTGGCGGAAGGCAAGGCGGCCCGTGCGTCCGCTCCACGGACCGGTTGCGCCGGCAAGCACCCAGAAGCACTCCCCCTCGATCGGCAGGGCCGGCGGGCTCGCCTGCCGGGCTGTGATCACCAGTTGCACGGTGGCATCGAGCCGCTGCAGGGCCTCGTTGTGGGTGACGTGCTTCTGCGCCTGCGCCGGCATGATGTAGGGCAGGGCAAGATTGACCGTTTTCTCCGACATGACCGCTTTCTCCTTCTGGCCGTTTCTCAACGACGGATCTTGCGGTCGTTTTTCGGGGCGGGGATGTTTGCGCTATGGAAGCGTTGAAAAGGCGTGCTTTTTCGCGATCAATTTCCCCGCATTTGCAGTGCCTCGGCAGCGCCGGGCTGCGGATCTGGCCGGTCCTCGGTCTTCGGTGATGGCGCGTTTGGAGCATCGGCCGTCACAATGTGATTGGCGGCTTTGCCCGTTCCTCGCTAATGTACCCTGAGAAACTTGGCCTTCCGGGACGCGAGTCCGGCATCGTCGTCAGCCATGCGTTTTCGCATAGCTTGGCGAAACAGGGCCCTTGCAGCCGAAAGATGGCGAAAAGCTGTCCGTGGAAAAATCGGCGCTATCCATTTTTTTCGCATTTTATGCCGTTTTTTTAATGATCTTGCCGATTAAAGCACCAAACTGTTAGCAAATGGCGGCAAAATGCGCGCTGCCTAGTTTTTGGACTTCACATTTTTGCCGAAAACGCTATCAAATCCGAGCATGTTAAGAACCCCGCCAGGGGACAACATAAAAAGGGACGCACAAAAAGCTCGCGTCCGGGGGATTGGTAATGGAGTATTTCATCCAGCAGCTCATCAACGGGCTGACTCTTGGATCCATCTATGGCTTGGTGGCAATCGGCTATACGATGGTTTATGGCATCATCGGCATGATCAACTTCGCCCATGGTGACATTTTCATGCTCGGCGGCTTTGCCGCTCTCATCGTCTTCCTGATCCTGACATCGTTCTTCGCCGGTCTGCCTGTGGCCTTGCTGCTGCTGGTCATGCTGGTGGTCGCGATGCTGATGACGGGTCTGTGGAACTGGACGATTGAACGGGTGGCCTACCGGCCGTTGCGCGGTTCTTTCCGCCTGGCTCCGTTGATCACCGCGATCGGCATGTCCATCGCGCTGTCCAACTTCATCCAGGTGACCCAGGGTCCGCGCAACAAGCCGATCCCGGCGCTGGTGAGCGATGTCTACCATTTCGGTGCCATCACGATTTCGCTGAAGCAGCTGATCATCGTGGTCGTCACCTCGGTCCTGCTGTTCGCCTTCTGGTACATCGTCAACAAGACGCCCCTCGGCCGTGCCCAGCGCGCCACCGAGCAGGATCGCAAGATGGCGGCTCTCCTCGGCGTGGATGTCGACCGGACCATTTCGATCACCTTCGTCATGGGTGCAGCCCTCGCTGCAGTCGCCGGTACCATGTACCTGATGTACTACGGCGTCGCCTCCTTCGGTGACGGCTTCATTCCGGGCGTCAAGGCGTTCACGGCAGCCGTTCTCGGCGGTATCGGCTCGCTGCCGGGTGCCGTTCTCGGTGGCCTGCTGATCGGCCTCATCGAGTCGCTCTGGTCTGCCTATTTCAGCATCGCCTACAAGGATGTCGCGACCTTCGCCATCCTGGCCTTCGTGCTGATCTTCAAGCCGACCGGTATCCTTGGCCGACCCGAAGTCGAGAAGGTCTGATCCAATGGCAAATTCTGCAAACGTGGCCGGCACGTCTCAATCCGGCACCCTTGCGCGCGCGTTCAAGGAAGGCATTTTCGCCGGTCTCCTCTCGCTCGGTCTGTTCATCCTCTATGTCGGCATCAAGACCGACCAGGACATGAGCAATGCGCTGATCTGGTATCCGCGCTGGGGGCTTCTTGCGATCTTCGTCGGCGTCGCCGCCGTCGGCCGCTTCCTGATCGTCGGCTTCTTCCATCCCTGGAACAGGGCTCGCAAGGAACGGCTGTCCGAAATGCCGGTGCATGAGATCGAGGCCAAGCCCTCGTTCTTCCACCAGCACTTCCTGAAGATCGCTCTCCTGGCGCTCTTCCTCTACCCTCCGGTCATCGTCGCCCTGACCGGCATGCAGGGCGCGCTGAAATACGTCGACAACTTCGGCATCCAGATCCTGATCTACGTCATGCTCGCCTGGGGTCTGAACATCGTCGTCGGCCTGGCCGGTCTGCTCGACCTTGGCTATGTCGCCTTCTATGCGGTCGGCGCATACTCCTACGCTCTGCTGTCGCAGCAGTTCGGCCTGTCCTTCTGGGTCCTGCTGCCGCTGTCGGGTATTCTGGCTGCCTTCTGGGGCATTATCCTCGGCTTCCCGGTCCTGCGCCTGCGCGGCGACTATCTGGCGATCGTCACGCTCGCCTTCGGTGAAATCATTCGTCTGGTGCTGATCAACTGGACGGACGTCACCAAGGGCACGTTCGGCGTCTCCGGCATTCCGAAGGCCACCCTGTTCGGCATCAAGTTCGATGCCTCGCCGGATGGTTTTGCCAAGATGTTCGGCCTGCCGATGTCGGCCGGCTACTACAAGATCTTCCTCTTCTATCTCATCCTGGCGCTCTGCCTCCTGACCGCCTATGTGACGATCAAGCTGCGCCGCATGCCGATCGGTCGTGCCTGGGAAGCGCTTCGCGAAGACGAAATCGCCTGCCGTTCGCTCGGCATCAACACGGTCACGACCAAGCTGACGGCCTTTGCCATCGGCGCCATGTTCGGCGGTTTCGCAGGTTCGTTCTTCGCCGCCCGTCAGGGCTTCGTCTCTCCGGAAAGCTTCGTCTTCCTGGAATCGGCCGTCATCCTGGCCATCGTCGTCCTTGGCGGCATGGGGTCGCTGACCGGCATCGCGGTTGCGGCCGTCGTCATGGTCGGTGGCACGGAACTGCTGCGCGAGATGGAATTCCTGAAGCACGTCTTCGGACCGGACTTTACCCCTGAACTCTACCGCATGCTGATCTTCGGCATGGCCATGGTCGTCGTCATGCTGTTCAAGCCGCGCGGCTTCGTCGGCTCGCGTCAACCGACCGCCTTCCTCAAGGAGAGCAAGGCCGTCTCGGGTAGCTTTACCAAGGAAGGTCACGGCTGATGTCTTCCGGAACCAATACGATGACCAAAGATACGATCCTGAAAGTCGAACATCTGTCGATGAAGTTCGGCGGCCTGATGGCCATCAACGACTTCTCCTTCGAAGCCAAGCGTGGCGAGATCACCGCGCTGATCGGACCGAACGGCGCCGGCAAGACCACGGTGTTCAACTGCATCACCGGCTTCTACAAGCCGACGATGGGCATGATCACGCTTCGCCAGAAGGGCGGGGCGGAATATCTCCTCGAGCGTCTGCCGGACTTCGAGATCACCAAGAAGGCGAAGGTCGCCCGCACGTTCCAGAACATCCGCCTGTTTTCGGGCCTGACCGTTCTCGAGAACCTGCTGGTTGCCCAGCACAACGCGCTGATGAAGGCCTCCGGTTACACGGTGCTCGGTCTGCTTGGGCTTCCGGCCTACAAGCGGGCTGCCGCCGAGGCGATCGACAAGGCCAAGTTCTGGCTCGACAAGGCCGATCTGACCGATCGCGCCGACGACCCGGCCGGCGATCTTCCCTATGGCGCCCAGCGCCGTCTGGAAATCGCCCGCGCCATGTGCACTGGACCGGAACTGCTTTGCCTCGACGAGCCGGCAGCTGGCCTCAATCCGAAGGAATCGCTGGCGCTGAACACGCTTCTGCGCACCATCCGGGATGAAGGCACCTCGCTGCTGCTCATCGAACACGACATGTCGGTCGTCATGGAAATCTCCGACCACGTCGTCGTGCTCGAATACGGGCAGAAGATTTCGGACGGCACGCCGGACCACGTAAAGAACGACCCGAAGGTCATTGCGGCCTATCTGGGTGTCGAGGACGAGGAATTGGATGAAGCAATCCATGAAGTCGAAGCCGTTTCGGGAGGCCAGAACTGATGTCTTCTGAACCGCTTCTGAAAGTCGAGGGCGTCGAGACCTATTACGGCAATATCCGCGCACTGGGCGGGGTCGATGTCGAGGTTCGCCAGGGTGAGATCGTCAGCCTGATCGGTGCCAACGGCGCCGGCAAGTCCACGCTGATGATGACAATCTGCGGCAGCCCGCAGGCCCGCGCCGGCAAGGTCATCTTCGACGGCACCGACATCACCAAGATGCCGACCCACCTGATCGCGCGGCGCCGCATTGCGCAGTCGCCGGAAGGTCGTCGTATTTTCCCGCGCATGACCGTCATGGAAAACCTCCAGATGGGTGCCGGTCTCGACAACCTGAAATACTTCGATGAGGACGTGGAGAAGATCTTCGCCATGTTCCCACGTCTGAAGGAGCGCCAAAGCCAGCGCGGCGGCACACTGTCCGGCGGCGAGCAGCAGATGCTCTCCATCGGTCGTGCGCTGATGGCCCGGCCCAAGCTTCTTCTGCTCGACGAGCCGTCGCTGGGTCTCGCGCCGCTGATCGTCAAGGGCATCTTCGAGGCGATCAAGAAGCTCAACCAGGAAGAGGGCTTGACCGTCTTCCTGGTCGAGCAGAACGCCTTTGCCGCCCTGAAGCTCTCCGACCGCGCCTATGTCATGGTCAACGGCAAGGTCACGATGAGCGGCACGGGCAAGGAACTGCTTGCGGATCCCTCGGTCCGCGCGGCCTATCTCGAAGGCGGCCACCACTGAGCGGGCAGGGAGAATAGATTATGCAAGGCTTGTTTTTCGAAAGCGATACCGGCGTCCGCTACGTGTTGCGCGTCCTCGTGCTCCTCCTCGGTTTCTGGACCGCGTGGCGCACCGGCAAGGCCGTCGCCGAGGGCTGGCAGGGTTATCCGACGGTTATCGTCTACACCCTGCTCCTCGGTCTGGTGATGCGCTTCCTGCATTTCGCCCTGTTCCAGGGGCCGATGATTAGCCCGCTGCTCTACGGCATTGACGTCGTGGTTCTGCTGGCTTTCTCCATCACGGGTTTCCGCACCCGGCGCACTGCGCAGATGGTGAACAACTACTACTGGTTATACGAAAAGAGCTCTGCCTTTTCGTGGAAGAAGAAAGATTGACAGCCGCGTTTTTCTCGCCTCACATGGGCGTGAAAAGCGTGAGCTTTCAAAAGAGTGGAACAGCTTTTCCGGCGCAGTCATGGTGGGTATTGCGCAGGGTTTTTCAAACCTAACCCACCTAATAATTGGGAGTAACAAGATGAAGAAGTCTCTTCTTTCAGCCGTTGCGCTGACGGCAATGGTTGCCTTCAGCGGCAACGCCTGGGCGGACCTGCTGATTGGCGTCGGCGGCCCGATGACCGGCCCGAACGCAGCTTTCGGTGCTCAGCTCCAGAAGGGTGCCGAGCAGGCAGCTGCCGACATCAACGCTGCTGGCGGCATCAACGGCGAGCAGATCAAGATCGTTCTGGGCGACGACGTGTCGGACGCCAAGCAGGGCGTTTCGGTTGCCAACAAGTTCGCTGCTGACGGCGTCAAGTTCGTCGTCGGTCACTTCAACTCGGGCGTTTCGATCCCGGCTTCGGAAGTTTACGCCGAAAACGGCATCCTCGAAGTCACCCCGGCTGCTACCAACCCGGTCTTCACCGAGCGTGGCATGTGGAACACCTTCCGCGTCTGCGGTCGTGACGACCAGCAGGGCGCCGTTGCCGGCAAGTACATCGCCGACAACTTCAAGGACGTGAAGGTTGCCGTCGTTCACGACAAGACCCCGTATGGTCAGGGCCTCGCCGACGAAACCAAGAAGGCGATGAACGGCCTCGGCATCACCGAAGCCATGTACGAAGGCATCACCGCTGGTGAAAAGGACTACTCCGCCCTCATCGCCAAGATGAAGGAAGCCGGCGTTGGCCTCGTCTACTTCGGCGGTCTGCACACCGAAGCCGGTCTGATCATGCGTCAGATGGCTGACCAGGGCCTCAAGGCCGTTCTGATGTCGGGCGACGGCATCACCTCGAACGAACTGGCTTCGATCGCTGGCGACGCCGTCAACGGCACGCTGATGACCTTCCCGCCGGATCCGCGCCTGAACCCGAACGCTGCTGAAGCCGTCAAGAAGTTCCGCGACGCTGGTTTCGAACCGGAAGCCTACACGCTGTACTCCTACGCTGCTCTCCAGGTCATCGCCGACGCCGCCAAGAAGGCCGGCTCGAACGATCCGGAAGCCGTTGCTGCCGCTCTCAAGGAAAAGGGTCCGTACACGACCGTTATCGGCGAGCTGGGCTTCAACGAAAAGGGCGACATCACTCGTCCGGACTACGTCATGTACACCTGGCAGAAGGGTGCCGACGGCAAGTACACCTACCTGCAGAACAAGTAATCGTCCTGGCCGTCTGACGGCCGGAATGCAGACTTGCATCGGATGGCCCGGCTTCACAGCCGGGCCATTTGCGTTTCTTGCGCCTGTCCACGCCGATCTTCGTCCTTCGTCGCATGCACGGCACTTTGCGATTGCGATGCGGATGGTTTCGGCAATACTGCCTCCCGCTTTGAAGAACTGGGAGGATCGATCATCATGCAAGGTTTCGTCACTGCGGCCGGCGAGGGCATCTACGACCGCGAACTCGACAAGAACGCCGCTAACTTTTCGCAGATGACGCCGCTCAGCTTCATCGAGCGCGCCGCCTTCGTCTATCCGGGGCGCACCGCGGTGGTCTATGGCGAGGTCCGTCGCAACTGGGCGCAGACCTATGACCGCGTCCGGCGGCTGGCCAGCGCGCTCGCCGCCCACGGTATCGGCAAGGGCGACACGGTGGCAGTGATCGCCGCCAACATTCCGGAAATGTTCGAATGCCATTTCGCCGTCCCCATGGTCGGCGCGGTTCTCAATGCGATCAATACCCGCCTCGACGCCGAGGCGATCGCCTTCATCCTCAACCACGGCGAAGCGCGCATGCTGATCGTCGATCCGGAATTCGCCGATGTCGCCGAACGCGCCGTGCACATTGCCGGACGGCCGATCGAGATCATCGATATCCTCGACCCGACCTTCGAAGGCGGCCACCGGGTCGGCAACTCGACCTATGAGGACCTGCTCGCCGAGGGCAGCCCCGATTTCAGCTGGGAACGCCCGACCGACGAATGGGATGCGATCAGCCTCAACTACACCTCCGGCACCACGGGCGACCCGAAGGGCGTCGTCTATCATCATCGCGGCGCCTACCTGAATGCGATCGGCAACATCCTCACCTGGAACATGGCCAATCACCCGGTCTATCTCTGGACCCTGCCGATGTTCCACTGCAATGGCTGGTGCTTCCCCTGGACGATCGCGGCCGCGGCCGGCGTGTCGGTATGCCTGCGCGCCGTGCGCGTCGAGCCGATCTACGACCTCATCAAGAACGAGAGGGTCACGCATTTCTGCGGCGCGCCGATCGTACTCAACCTGATCGCGCATGCGCCGGACGAGCTCAAGGCCGGCATCGACCACAAGGTCAGCGTCATGACCGCCGGGGCCGCCCCGCCGGCCGCCGTCATCCAGGCCATGGAAGAACTCGGCTTCGACGTCACCCATGCCTATGGCCTGACCGAGACCTACGGTCCGGCCGTCGTCTGTGCCTGGCACGACGAGTGGAATGAACTCGACATTTCGGAAAAGGCGCGGCTCAAGGCGCGCCAGGGCGTGCGCTATTCGGTTCTCGACGGCCTCATGGTCGCCGACCCGGAGACGCTCGAACCGGTGCCGAGCGACGGCGAGACCATGGGCGAGATCTTCTTCCGCGGCAACAATGTCATGCGCGGCTATCTCAAGAACCCGTCTTCATCGGCCAAGGCCTTCGCCGGCGGCTGGTTCCATTCCGGCGACCTCGCGGTCTGCCATCCGGACGGTTACATCGAGATCAAGGACCGTTCCAAGGACATCATCATCTCCGGCGGCGAGAACATTTCCTCGATCGAGGTCGAGGGCGTGCTCTATCGCCATCCGGCCGTGATGGAGGCGGCGATCGTCGCGCGTCCCGACGAGAAGTGGGGCGAAACCCCTTGCGCCTTTGTCGGCCTGAAGCCGGGCGCGACTGTCACCGAAAAGGAACTGATCGCGTTCTGCCGCGCCAACATGGCGCACTTCAAGGCGCCAAAGACGGTG
>DAIMJJ010000122.1:0-12788 GCA_036722275.1 Rhizobium sp.
GCGACCTCCGGCGTGACAGGCCGGCACTCTAACCGACTGAGCTACACCCGCGCATTTCTCAAAAGCTGGCGTTTCCGCTTCGCTACGATCGGCTAGGCCGTTCGATGAGCGGCTAACTAAGGGGTTCGGTTATTGGTGTCAAGCGCGTTCGAAGACAATTCCATGACGGAGTGAAATTTGTTCGCGCGGCCGACCGCTGCCGATGATCGGTAGTGGAAAACGCGATTGGCCCTCCCTGCGCAAAAAGCCCGCAATACAAAGGGAACGCCGGTGACAGACACTTCAGGACGGCAAAAAAAACAAAAAATCTTCACAAACACTCTTGCGGATTTTTCCCGATCCGCATAGATCACGGCCACCGACGCGGCGGACATGATCCGCACAGCGCACGGGCGATTAGCTCAGTTGGTAGAGCGCCTCGTTTACACCGAGGATGTCGGGAGTTCGAGTCTCTCATCGCCCACCATTCCCCCTCTTTCTCCGCAATCCTCACCTGTTCATTCCGCAAGCCGTCTCTGCAGCTTTTCCTGCTCGGTGCGATCAAGTGAAAAGCGCCACATCAGCGCGATGGCAGCCAGTTTCGGCAGGATCGGCAGCCAGGCGTAGAGAACGCCGAGCGTGCCGAGCGCGACGGCAGATTGCGCCTCTCCGGCCGTGGTGGAGAAGCCGGCCAGACCTAGAATCGGAAAGACGATCCCGGCGGACAGAGCCAGCGACAGCTTGGTGATGAAGCTCCAGGCGGCAAAATAGAGCCCGGAACGCTGCTCGCCCGAACACACCGTGTCATGGTCGATGACGTCGGCCTGGATCGCCGGAGGAAGCGCAAGGTCGAAGCCGAGCAGAAGGCCGGTGATCACACAGATGACGGCGAAGAGGCCGATATCCCCCTCCCCCAGGAAGCCGGCTGTCGAAAAAACGAGGCAGGCGAGTGCCATTGAGACCGACCAGGCCCGATGCTTGCCGAAGCGCGCCGATGCCGCGACTGCCAGCGGCACGCCGAGGATGGCGGAGAGGAAATAGGCAAACAGCAGCGGCCCTTCGTATCCGGGTGCGGCGAGCCGCGCGGTGACGAAATAGATGAACAGCGAGGCGGGAATCGCATTGGCGAAGCTGTTGAGCAGGAAAGCGGAGCCCAGGCGCAGGAAGGGGCGATTCGCGACGAGATGCGCGAGGCTCTCCCGGATCGTCAGACGCTTGACGGAGCGATCGCCCGGTTCCGGCACGCGCCAGGCCGCTAGCAGGCCCGTCAGCGGAAGAAGGGTGACGATGAGAACGGCGATCCAGGGAAGGCCGTGAAAGCCATTTGCCTGATCGAGGCCGCCGGCAAAGGGCAGCGAGATCGCCAGCAGCGAGCCGATCAGGGTTGCGCCCTCCCGCCAGGCAGAGACCCGCACGCGCTCGTGATAGTCCCCCGAGAGTTCCGCGCCCCAGGCGGTATAGGGCAGGATCGTCCAGGTGGTGCCGATCGAAAGCGCCGTCCCCCAAACGGCCAGATGCAGGAGCCCGGCATCGGTCGGTGGCCAGAACAGCATGAAGGCCGAAAGCGCCGTCAGCGGCAGCGAGGCGAGGAAGAAGCCGCGCCGGCGCCCGATCGGCAGGGAGACCCGGTCAGCCAGCCAGCCGAAAACCGGATCGGTGATGGCATCGATCAGGCGAATCGCCAGCAGCACCGCGCCGATCGCCTCGAGCGGGATGGCAAAGCTGGCGGCGTAAAAGCTCGGCACGATGATGTAGAGCGGCAGGGCGATCGCCGCGAGCGGCACCGCCGGAAGCGCGTAGAAGAAGAAAACCGGCGTCGCCGGGCGGGCTTCAGGGTTCGAATGGGTCATGCTGCATCGGCTCCGGCCGCCCCTTGAGCGGGCGTCTCGTCAATCTCTACGAGAAAGACGGCCGGACGGTTTGCCGGGGCCCGCCGACGCTCCGCGCTCGACAGGCTTGCCGGTTGAGGCGAGCCGGAAAAGACAGCCGTCAGACGATTCGCAGGACCGCTCCCAGGAGCGGTCGCGCAGAGGGCCTTGATCGGGTCGGCCGGGAGAACAGGCGAACGGTTGCGTGAATCGCAAGGCGGACGGCGAACAGCGCGGCACCCAGCAATGCGCCTGCCAGACCGCTGACGACGGCGTAAAGGGCGGTGCCGACCTCCAGCATGGCGCGGCCGAGGAATTTCATCACCGCATGAGTGCCGTTCCCGAAATACGCAGACACGCGCTGCAGCTTGCGCAGGTCCTTCGGCCCGTCAGCGATCGCAAGTGCCGCCACGGCGCTGCGCATGCCGCCCCTGGCACGGATGGCGCCCAGCGCCGCCGCATCATCGGCCAGCGAGGCTGCCAGCTTGCCGTCGACTGAACGGGCGGCGGCCGTTCTCAGGCGCGACAGACCGAGCACACCCTCATCGGCCGCTGCGGCCAGTTCGCGCTTCAGGATGCGGGTGTCGACGAGCTTCGCGGCGTTCCGCGACAGATAGGTGCGCAGCGGACGGGAGATCCGGCCGGCCCGGTAGGCATTCTTCAAAACGGAGAGCCCGGCATCCGGCAGGGCCGAGGCGCCGGCGGAGCCAAGCGTCGAGACGGTCAGGCCAATGCCGACGGCCGAGAGCCCGAGCAGAACCGGGTCGTAGCTCTCTCCCTTGAGATAGCTCAGCCCCTGCATGGAAAAATCACGTACATCGCCGACGCCGACCAAATCGCTGGTCACCGAACCGGCGATCTCGGCGCCGCTGTCCAGCGAGCCGAAGACAAAGCCTTTCGCCGCGCCACTGCCGGTGACCACTGCACGCTCGAACCAGGTGCCCTCGGCACGTTCCCGCAGATCCGCCGGCAACGCATGGCCGTGGCGCAGGGCCAGATCGTAGAGACCGGTCGCGGTATCGTAGTCGCCGTCGGCAATCGCCTTTTCGATTTCCGCGATGTAAGCGGCGCTGGATGCGGCGTAGAGCCGGTACTCGGCCAGCGCCACCGGATCGATGATCCCGAGGATCAGGCCCGTGCGGTGCACGAAGGCCGCGGCATTCCACGCCGCAAGCCCAAGCGCCAGCAGCGAGACGAGACGCAGCAGTTTCAACGTTCCAGACAGCAGTTTCACATCTTCATCCGGGTGCAGGCGAAGGAGTCGAACAGCCTTGCCTAATCGCGCTTCGCGGTGAATTTGCGGCGTTGTTGCCCACCGGATTGCGGGCTGTCCGGGACGGGGGCGCCAGTTGCCGGAGATGTCAGCGCCCTTGTCCCCGCGGCACGCCCTTGCTAACTGCAACGATGCAGAACGTCACGCATGAGGAGAGATGGACGATGCGGCAGCACATTTTCGGAAAAACGGAGTTCACCGTCAGCGACATCGGCTTCGGCGCCTGGCAGATCGGCGGCTCCTGGGGCGAGGTCTCCGAGGCCGACGGCCGCGCCGCCCTCAACGCCGCCCTTGATGCCGGCGTCACCTTCATCGACACGGCCGACGTCTATGGCGACGGCCGGTCCGAGCGGATCATCGCCGATGTGCTGAAGTCGCGCGGCGGCACCCGGCCGATGGTCGCCACCAAGGCCGGCCGGCGGCTCAACCCGCATGTCGCCAAGGGCTATAACCGCCCCAATCTCGAGGCCTTCATCGACCGGTCTCTGAAAAATCTCGACGTGGAGCGTCTCGACCTCGTGCAACTGCATTGCCCGCCGACGGAGGTCTATTATCGGCCGGACGTGTTCGAAGGGCTCGAGGACATGCGTCGCGCCGGCAAGATCGGTCATTACGGCGTCAGCGTCGAGAAGGTTGAAGAGGCGCTGAAGGCGATCGAATATCCCGGCGTCGTCAGCGTGCAGATCATCTTCAACATGTTCCGCCAGCGACCGGCCGGACTGTTCTTCGCCGAGGCCAGGCGCCGCAATGTCGCTGTAATCGCCCGCGTGCCGCTGGCCAGCGGCCTCCTGTCCGGCAAGATCACCGCCGACACCCGCTTTGCCGCCGAGGACCACCGCAACTTCAATCGCCATGGCGAAGCCTTCGATGTCGGCGAAACCTTTGCCGGCGTACCGTTGGACACCGGCCTTCAGGCGGTTGAGGAGGTGCGCAAGCTTGTCCCGACCGACATGACGATGGCCGCCTTCGCCCTGCGCTGGATCCTGATGCACGAGGCCGTCACGGTGGTCATCCCCGGCGCGCGCAATGCCGAGCAGGCCAGGGCCAACGCTGCGGCCTCCGCCCTGCCCGCCCTTTCGGCCGAGGTCATGGCGGCCGCAAAGTCCGTCTACGACCGGCTGATCGCCCCGCACGTGCATCAGCGTTGGTGAGGGCGACGGCCAACCTCCCGAAGATGACAAAGGAGGCCGGGTGAGCGATCACCCGGCCTCCCATCGTCCCGGCAGGACGATCAGCGTCAGTTGGTGCCCTTGAGCTCGACCGGGAAGAACAGGGTCTCGCCCGAGGAGTCGTCCACACCGTCATTGTCGGTCACGGCATAGGCCTTGCCGGCGGCATCGAAGGTGAAGCCTTCGAGCTTGTCGACGACATAACCATTGGTGGCGGCCTTGAGGTCGGGGAGGAAGTCGTGGACCTCTTCCTTGGCAACCAGCGGCAGGGCCTCGCCGATCTTGGCCGGCTTCAGGTCGGCAATCGCGACGCGATAGAGCTTCTTGATCTTGGCGGCGTCGCCGATCTGGTTATCGCGCTCGACGATGTAGACATGGTCGCCATGGGCGGTGATTTCGGACAGGCCGACCCAGCCGCTTTCGCCCTTGTCGAGCGGGTAGCGCACGGCGCCCCATTCCTTCGACTTCGGGTTATAGGAGACGAGCTTCACGGTGCCCTTCTCGTCATCACCCCATTCGCGCTGCACGGCCATCCACAGCGTCATGTCGTCGCCCTTGCCGACGGCGGTGATGCCTTCGAAGCCGAAGCGGGTCTGGCCGGCCAGCAGTTCGACCGGCAGGCCGATCTCTGCCTTGATCTCGCCCTTGGCGTCGACATTGTAGAGGCCGTGGCCGACGAGCTTGGCCGAATCCCCTTCGGAAGCGAGCCAGAAGCCACCCTTGCCATCGAGCGTGATGCCCTCGATGTCGAGCTTCTGGGCCGGCTGGCCGGCACGGGTGACCGGCAGCGCCGCGGTAATGACGGCCGGCTTCTGCGTGGCGTCGATCGTGAAGATCGTCGGCTGCATGGCGTAGAAGCTGTCATTGACGGCATAGAGCTGGCCTGCATTCTCGGCATCGCCGACGAGGCCCGAGAGCGCGCCCCAACCGATCGGAGCGCCGTCGACGATTTCGGAACGGATCATAGGATAGGCCGCTTCGCCTTCGCCGAGTTCATAGAGCATGACATGCGAGCGCGCGCCGCCGTCCTCGACCAGGTCGACCTCGTTGGCGGTCACCAGCAGGTTGCGGCTCGGGATGGCGACAGCACCTTCCGGAGAGACGCCCGAGGGCAGCAGCTGCACGAGTTCAGGCTCGGCGCCGGTGTCCTTGTAGACGGCGGCGATCGAACCGCGCTCGGAGAGCACGAAGAAATACTTCTGGTCGCCGAAGGTGGCGGCTTCCAGCCCTTCAAGCTCGACGCCCTTGGACTTGGCGCGCTTGTCGGGGAAATGGCCGATCTGGGCGATGGCCAGCTCCAGCGACGGGCCGGATTCGTAGAGAACCTTGCCGTTCTTGTCGAAGATGGTGAAGCTGCGCGAACCGCCTTCATAGTCACCCTCGTTGGCGACGACGAAGCGCTCGTCGTCGAGCCACTTCAGGGCGTCGGGCTCGCGCAGAACGCCTTCCTTCTTGGCCGAGAACTTCAGCGCGCCGTCGGACTTGGTGTCGATGCCTTCGAGATCAATAGCACCGGCGGAGAAATGGGTCTTCACCGCGCCGGTCTTGCCGTCGACGATGGCGATGTGGTTGTTTTCCTGCAGCGTCACGGCGATCTCGCCGAGGCTGTTGATCGAGACGAATTCCGGCTCCGGATCATCCGCACCGACTTCGGCAAGGCCGGTCAGGGCGACGTGCTTGATCGAGGCGCAGTCGGCAACACCGTCCTTGAGTGCGATGATGGCGAGGTCGCCGGCCGGCATCTGCGGCAGCTGACCGTCGTTCAGGTCCTCGTCGCGTTCGTTTTCGATCGCGACCGCGGCAAAGCTCTTGTCGGGCGAGATGGCGACGGAATCGGGCTGGCCGCCGAGGTCGCAGGTGGCGTCGATGGCCTTGGTCGCGATATCGACGATGGCGAGCTTGCCCGACGGCTTGGCCTTGCTCTCCGAGGTGTTGACCGCAACCAGCACCTTGCCGCCGGCGACGGCGACCGAGGTCGGTTCGCCGTCCATCATCAGCGCGCCGCCGGCCTTCGGGGCGCGGGCGTCGGAAATGTCGATGAAACCGATGCCGCCGAGCGGGCTGTCGGAATAGATCAGTGTCATGCCATCTTCGCTGGCCGTGATGATCTCGGCCGAGGAGACGGACTTCGGGTCCTTGTCGGCCGGCAGATTGGTCGCAACCGGGAAACTGGCGATGCGGTTGAAGACCTGCTCGGCGCTGGCCGGTGCCGCGACCGAGGCCAGAAGCGCTGCGGTCAGCGCCGCACGGGAAAAGCGATACGTCATGGGAAACCTCCTGTTTCCGAAAGAAAGGGACAGGAGGCTTTTGCGTCATGTGGATGACAGGCGGATGACAGCCGGGCTGGATCATCCGCCGCCGCGTTTGCCTCAGATGGCGCGGCGCTCCTTGCGCATCTCCGCCATCATCAGGAACAGAGACGCCCCGAGGATCAGAAGCGCGCCGAGCCAGAGATATCCGGCCGGCGCATAGCCGAAGACCAGCCAGCCCGCGAAGACGTTGAGCGGCAGTTTCAGGTCATCGAAGGGCTGAACATAGGCCGCGTCGGCCGCATTGTAAGCGAGCGTCAGCAGGTACTGGCCAATGACGGTCAGCAGGCCGGCCGCCAAGAGCAACCAAAGCGCCAGACCGCTCGGCACCACGAAGCCCGAGGCCAGCGCAAGGCCGGCATTGATCGGCGTTAGCAGCACCAGCAGCCAGACGGTGATCGTTTCCGGCGCTTCGAAGGCCGTCAGGTTCTTCATCATCAGCGACGAGCCGCCCCACAGCAGCGCCGAGAGGATCGGCAGCAGCGCCGACAGCGAGAAGGTATCCGCCCAGGGCTGGAGAATGATCATCGCCCCGATGAAACCGGTAAGGGTCGCAAGCCAGCGCGGCCAGCCGACGCTTTCGCCGAGAAACAGTCTTGCGCCGATGATGATGAAGAAGGGCGAGGTCATGACGAGCGCGATCGCCTGCCAGATCGGCACGCTCGCAAGCCCCGTGACCCAGGCCTGGACGCCGAGCGCTGCCAGCAATACCCGGAGCAGGTGACGAAAGGGATAGTTCGTGCGCAGGGCCTTCAGCCCCAGCCTGAACAGCAGCGGCAGCGACAGGACAAGGGCAAAGCCATATTGCCAGAAGGCTGCGGAAGCCGGCGGGAAGGACAGCGTCATCGCCAGCCATTGGGTGACGACGTTGAGCAGCGCAAAAGCGATGCCCGCCAGCACCATAAAGGAAGCCCCGGCAAGAGCCCGGGAGCGGGAGAGCGTAAGGGAGCTCTGATTCATGTCTATTTCCTTCATCGAGGACCAACACAAATCAGGACGCATGAGGGCATTTTCACAGGGTCCCGGCCAAGGGCGCCCCATGCTTGCGCCGGCCGACGGATCCGCCGGCAAACGCAACTCATGCCGCCCTGCCCCGACGCGCGGTCGAGGACATGACACCATGAACAATTGCCTCATTCTCTTTCATCCGGACTGTAACCGTCGGCTCCGGAATTCAACCGGATCTGCTGACCCCTCCAACCAACAGCCGGAAGGCGCTCGCGGGCTTGGAGGCGACCCCCCTTACCGCCGGTGGGGACTTTCACCCCGCCCTGAGAACGAATGCCGGAAAACCGGCGCTTCTGCGAATAGATCAAATGATATTCAGGCACAAGGGCGGCGTGACCGCGCGCACACTGCAATCTTCCAAACAAAACCGCCGGGGTCGTAAGAAACGCTTGATCCCTGCCATTGCGTCACTTGGCCATTCATGCAGAAATCGGCCGTCGTCTCCCGCCATCCGGAAAGATACTCATGAAGATCAAGCTTGCTCTCAGCGCCTGCCTGACGGCGCTGCTTCTCCTGCCCGCCGGTCCGCTGAAGGCGGAAGATTGCGAAGCGGGGATTGCCCAATCGCCGGAAACCAATATTCCGACCGGCATCCGCTTCCACAACGACACCGCCTATGCCTTCCGTGTCTATTGGGCGGACTTCGAGGGGAACCTGCGCGAATACGCCCTGGTGCAACCCGGCGAGGAATCCGGCTTCCAGACCTATGTGCACCATCGCTGGTTCGTCGAGGTCTACACGCCGGATGGCTCCTATTGCGCCGGGCCGGTTTCCGCACCCGATACCGAGACCTGCGACATGCGCGTCCTGTTCGACAATCACGACCCGTCCGTCGGTCTCGACGGCGGCTACTGCGACTATTGACGTCCAGTCGCACGCTGCAAAACGACAGAGCCCGGCGCGTCACCGCACCGGGCTCCTCGGTCTCTGTGTCAAAACCTCTCCGCCCCGATGGGTGCAGAGGGTCCTGGCGTCTTAGCTGTTGCAGGCGTCCTTCAGGCCCTTGCCGGCCGTGAACTTCGGCACGTTGCGGGCCGGAATGTCGACTTCAGCGCCGGTCGAGGGGTTACGGCCCTTGGAGGCTTCACGACGAGCGACGGTGAAAGCACCGAAGCCAGCGAGGCGAACATCGCCGCCGTTCTTCAGCTCGGCCTGAACCGTTTCGAAAACGGCGTCAACGGCGGAAGCTGCATCGGCCTTGGTGAGGCCGGCCTTTTCGGCGACCGCGGATACGAGTTCGTTCTTGTTCATGTTTCCACCCTTTCTGATTGGTATGAAACGACTCAATGGATAAGTCGGGCGGAGAATACGGATGCATCTGCCCTAGGCAACTCAAAAGCACCGCAATCGCCCGCAAAACAAGCGTTTTCGGGGAGTTTGCACAAAAAAGGCTGGCATTTCTGCCAGCCTTTTTCCGTTCGATGTGCCAATTTGGCAAGACTAAGGCAAAACCACCCTCAATGGGCCAGTGTTGCCCCGGTTTCGTCCACGCCCTCGACCGTTCCGATCGCAGGCGTTTCGACCGTTCCGTCCCATTCAATCGGTTCAGGTACGCGGATCAGGGCATGTCGGATGACTTCGCCCATGCGCGATACGGGGACGATTTCAAGGTTGTTCTTCACGTTGTCCGGGATGTCGGCCAAGTCCTTGGCGTTCTCTTCCGGGATCAAAACCTTCTTGATACCGCCACGCAACGCCGCGAGCAGTTTCTCCTTCAGACCGCCGATCGGCAGCACGCGACCACGAAGCGTGATCTCGCCCGTCATCGCGACGTCCTTGTTGACCGGGATACCGGTCATGATCGACACGATGGCGGTCGCCATGGCGACGCCCGCGGACGGTCCGTCCTTCGGGGTTGCCCCTTCCGGCACGTGCACGTGGATGTCGGCCTTGTCGAAGCGCGGGGGCTCGATGCCGAAATCGACGGCGCGGGAGCGGACATAGGATGCCGCCGCCGAAATCGATTCCTTCATCACGTCCTTCAGGTTGCCGGTGACCGTCATGCGGCCCTTGCCCGGCATCATCACGCCTTCGATCGTCAGCAATTCGCCGCCAACCTCGGTCCAGGCAAGCCCCGTGACCACGCCGACCTGATCCTCGCCCTCGGCTTCGCCGTGACGGTAGCGCGGCACGCCGAGATAGTCGTGGATGTTGGCCGCGGTCACCGCAACCGACTTCACCTTGCCCTTGAGGATCTCGGTGACAGCCTTGCGGGCGAGCTTCATCAGCTCGCGCTCGAACGAGCGGACACCGGCTTCCCGGGTGTACTGCTGGATGATCGCCTTGATCGCATCGTCGGCAACCGAGAACTCTTCCGGCCGCAGGGCATGTTCCTTGATGGCCTTCGGCAGCAGGTGCCGCTTGGCGATCTGCAGCTTCTCATCCTCGGTGTAGCCGGCGATCCGGATGATCTCCATGCGGTCCATCAGCGGGCCTGGGATGTTGAGCGTGTTCGCCGTGGTGATGAACATCACGTTCGACAGGTCGTACTCAACCTCGAGGTAGTGGTCCATGAAGGTCGAGTTCTGTTCCGGATCCAGCACCTCGAGCAGGGCCGAAGACGGATCACCGCGATAGTCCTGGCCGAGCTTGTCGATCTCGTCGAGCAGGAAGAGCGGGTTGGCCTTCTTCGCCTTCTTCATCGACTGGATGACCTTGCCGGGCATCGAGCCGATATAGGTGCGGCGGTGACCGCGGATCTCGGCCTCGTCACGCACGCCGCCGAGCGCCATGCGGATGTATTCGCGGCCGGTCGCCTTGGCGATCGACTTGGCGAGCGAGGTCTTGCCGACGCCCGGAGGACCAACGAGGCACAGGATCGGGCCCTTGAGCTTGGTCGCACGCGCCTGGACGGCGAGATATTCGACAATGCGCTCCTTGACCTTCTCGAGACCGAAGTGATCCTCGTCGAGGATCTTCTCCGCGACGTTGAGGTCGACCTTGACCTTCGACTTCTTGCCCCAGGGCAGGCCCAGCAGCCAGTCGAGATAGTTGCGCACGACGGTGGCTTCCGCGGACATCGGGCTCATGTGGCGAAGCTTCTTCAGCTCCGCCTCGGCCTTTTCCTTGGCTTCCTTGGACAGCTTGGTCTTGGCGATCTTCTCTTCCAGTTCGGCCATTTCGTCGCGGCCGTCTTCGCCGTCGCCGAGCTCCTTCTGGATCGCCTTCATCTGTTCGTTGAGATAATATTCGCGCTGGCTCTTTTCCATCTGGCGCTTGACGCGCGAGCGGATGCGCTTTTCCACCTGGAGAACGGAAATCTCGCCTTCCATGAAGCCGAGCGCCTTTTCCAGGCGCGTCTTCACGCTCACCGTTTCGAGCATTTCCTGCTTCTCGGTGATCTTGATCGACAGATGCGAGGCAACCGTGTCGGCCAGCTTCGAGTAGTCCTCGATCTGGCTCGCGGCGCCAACGACTTCCGGCGAGATCTTCTTGTTCAGCTTGACGTAATTCTCGAACTCCGAGACGACCGAGCGGCTGAGCGCTTCGATCTCGACCGGATCTTCCTCCGGTTCGGCCAGCACATGGGCGGTCGCTTCGTAGAAGTCCTCGCGTCCGGTATAGCTTTCGATCTTGGCGCGGGCGCGGCCTTCGATCAGAACCTTGACCGTGCCGTCCGGCAGCTTCAGCAGCTGGAGAACATTGGCGACGGTGCCGATCTCGTAGATCGAGTCCGGCGACGGGTCGTCATCCCCGGCATTGATCTGGGTGGCCAGCATGATCTGCTTGTCGGAGCCCATCACCTCTTCCAGAGCGCGGATGGACTTCTCGCGCCCGACGAACAGAGGCACGATCATGTGTGGGAAGACCACGATGTCGCGCAGGGGCAATACGGGATAGATATTGCCTTCGTTTGCTGCAGACGTTTTCGACATATTTATTCCTTTCCGACGTCCCGGCGGGAACCGGAACCTGGCGCCAGTCCCCGCAGGCAACTGGCACATCTCTTGCTCCCCCAACAAGTGGAGTTCCGCGACAGTGAATTCAAGCCTGTCGGCTCGGCTGCTGCCCTCGAATGTGACAGCGGCGTTACAGACGGCAACTCAACGCTACAAACTAAGCTTGCCCGACGGGCGCGGAACGGAGCGCTGTGCGCCCTGCTCCGACCGGCGAAGAGAGATCGCGGCGAAGCACCTTCACCTTGTAGCCCAACCCTTTGCGCGGGAAAACCGGGCATCGGCAAAATCGGCATATTCGGCGGCGTTTATCGGCGCGGGCACGCCATAAACATGAAAAACCCGCCACGGGGCGGGTTTCTCAATTCGAAAATCGCGTCATCGGCATCAGGCCGAAGCGTTGGCCTTCTCTTCCTGGCGGTCCGCATAGATGTAGAGCGGACGGGAGGATTCGCGCACGACGTCCTCGGAGATGACCACTTCGCGAACGCCTTCCAGTTCCGGCAGTTCGAACATGGTGTCGAGCAGGATCTTTTCCATGATCGAGCGCAGGCCGCGCGCACCGGTCTTGCGGGTGATCGCCTTGCGGGCGATCTCGCGCAGCGCATCCTCGTGGAAGGTCAGTTCGACGTCTTCCATCTCGAACAGGCGCTGGTACTGCTTGACGAGCGCGTTCTTCGGCTCCGACAGGATCTGGATCAGCGCATCCTCGTCGAGATCCTCAAGCGTCGCCAGAACCGGCAGACGACCGATGAATTCCGGGATGAGGCCGAACTTGACCAGGTCTTCCGGCTCCAGTTCGCGCAGGACCTCGCCGACGCGACGATCATCCTCGGCACGAACCTTTGCGCCGAAACCGATCGAGGTTTTCTCGCCACGGGCCGAAATGATCTTGTCGAGACCGGCAAAGGCGCCGCCGCAGATGAACAGGATGTTCGTCGTATCGACCTGCAGGAATTCCTGCTGCGGATGCTTGCGGCCACCCTGCGGCGGAACCGAAGCGACCGTGCCTTCCATGATCTTCAGAAGGGCCTGCTGCACGCCCTCGCCCGACACGTCGCGCGTGATCGACGGATTGTCCGACTTGCGGGAAATCTTGTCGACTTCGTCGATGTAGACGATGCCGCGCTGCGCGCGCTCGACATTGTAGTCGGCCGCCTGCAGCAGCTTCAGGATGATGTTTTCGACATCCTCACCGACATAGCCGGCTTCGGTCAGCGTCGTGGCATCCGCCATGGTGAACGGCACATCAATGATGCGTGCGAGTGTCTGGGCAAGATAGGTCT
>DAIMJJ010000123.1:0-12775 GCA_036722275.1 Rhizobium sp.
CGAGCTGTTTCTGGCGCCGAAGCCGGCGTCGGGCGAGAAGCCGCCGGCCGATAGCGCCGTCGCCAAGGATGAAAAGGGAGACGAGGGATGAGCGATCTGCTGCGCAAGCCGAAGGGCGCCTCTGGCAAGGTGCACGACATCACGCCGGCGGATGCCGGATGGGGCTATGTCGGCTTCGGCCTCTACCGGCTGAAGGCCGGCGAGACGGCCCACGAGCAGACCGGCGACACCGAGGTCATCCTGGTGCTCATCGAGGGCAAGGCGAAGGTTTCGGGCGCGGGCAAGGATTTCGGTGAGCTCGGCGAGCGAATGAACGTCTTTGAGAAGACGCCTCCGCATTGTGTCTATGTGCCGGCCGGCTCCGACTGGTCCGCGAGCGCGACGACCGACTGCACACTTGCCGTCTGCACGGGGCCCGCCATGCCCGGTCGCGAGGCGCGGGTGATCGGCCCCGACGGCATCGCGCTCGTGGATCGCGGCAAGGGCGCCAATACCCGCCATATCTATCCGATCGCCATGGAAGACCGCGACGTGGCGGATGCGCTGCTGGTGACGGAGGTCTTTACGCCGTCCGGTAACTGGTCGTCCTATCCGCCGCACCGGCACGATGAGGACAACTTCCCGGAGATGACCTATCTCGAGGAGACCTATTACCACCGGCTCAATCCTGCGCAGGGTTTCGGCTTCCAGCGGGTCTTCACAGAGGACGGTTCTCTCGACGAGACCTTGGCGGTCGGCGACGGCGACGTCGTCCTCGTGCCCAAGGGCCACCACCCCTGCGGTGTGCCTTACGGCTACGAGATGTATTACCTCAATGTCATGGCCGGCCCCTTGCGCAAGTGGCGGTTCCAGAACCATCCGGACCATGACTGGATCTATCAGCGCGACAATCCGTAAGCGCTGCTCGACATTTCAATTTTCGACTTCTGGGAGGAAGACATGGCGGGTCTCGGCGTCGGGCTCATCGGCACCGGCTATATGGGAAGGTGCCACGCGCTGGCATGGAACAATGTGGCGAGCATTTTCGGCGATGTCGAGCGGCCGCGGCTGGTCACGCTGGCCGAGGTCAATGCCGATCTGGCGGCGAGGAAGGCGCGCGAGCTTGGCTTCTCCCAATCGACCGGCAACTGGCGGGATCTGCTGTCCGATCCGTCCATCGATGTGATCTCGGTCACCACGCCGAACGCCTTCCATGCCGAGATGGCGATCGAAGCACTCGAAGCCGGCAAACATGTTTGGTGCGAGAAGCCGATGGCGCCGGCGCTCGCCGATGCAATCCGTATGCGGGATGCCGCTGCCCGCTCCGGTCGGGCCGCGGTGATGGGTTACAACTACATCCAGAACCCGATGATCCGTCACATGCGCACCCTGATCGACGAGGGGGCGATCGGCACCGTCAGCCATGTCCGCGTCGAAATGGACGAGGACTTCATGGCCGATCCGGAGCAGCACTTCTACTGGAAGAGCGAGGCATCTTCCGGCTATGGTGCGCTGGACGATTTCGCCGTTCATCCGCTGTCGCTGCTGTTTACGCTGTTCGGCCATGTCGAGGCGGTGGTCACCGACATGGTCAAGCCCTACGAGACTCGGCCGCTTGCCGAGGGTGGGCGGCGGGCCGTCGAAAATCATGACGTCGCCAGCGTGCTGCTCAGGTTGAAGGGCGGTATCTCGGCCGCGCTGATGGCCAACCGTTCGGCCTGGGGGCGCAAGGGCCGCATCGCGGTGCAGATCTTCGGCTCTGCCGGTTCGATCCTGTTCGACCAGGAGCGGATGAACGAGTTCCAGCTCTACCAGGCCTCGGGGCGTCCGCAAGAGCAGGGCTTCCGCACCATTCTCGCCGCCCCGCATCACCGGCCCTACGACCGTTTCATTCCGGCGCCCGGCCATGGGCTGGGCTTCAATGACCTCAAGGTCATCGAGTGCCGCGAACTGATCGCCGCCATCGGCGGCGACAAGGCGCATGTGATCGGCTTCGAGGACGGCCTTCGCATCGAGCGCAGCGTTCACGCCATGGCGCAGTCCTTTGTCGAGAAGCGCTGGGTCACCGTCGAGGGCTGATCGCGCCGTCTGGGGGCAGGGATGATCCGGCCCCGATCTGCACCCGTAGACCATGCAGAAGGCCACTGTTCATGAAGAGCTGTGCCTCACATGGATGCTGCGGAGGTCGATCATGGGTGAAGGTGTACTGCCATCTCTGGGGCAGGGGTATCGTGCACTGGTGCTGGGCGCATCCGGCGGCATAGGATCCGCCTTTCTTGCAGCCTTTCATGATGATCCTGCCTGTGCCGGCGCCTACGGTCTGTCGCGCCGCCATGACGGGTTCGACGTCACGGACGAGGCTTCCGTCTCGGCCGCGGCCGAGCGGTTCCAGGGCGAGGGTACCGGTTTCGATGTCATCGTTTGTGCGACCGGAGCGCTGACCATTGACGGTGTCGGTCCGGAAAAGACGATCAAGGCCATCAGCGCCGAGGCGATGACCGCCCAGTTTGCCCTCAATGCCATCGGTCCGGCGCTGGTGCTGAAGCATTTCTCGCCGCTGCTGTCCCGCGACCGCCGCAGCCTGATGGCCTTTCTGTCGGCGCGTGTCGGCTCGATCGGCGACAACCGGCTGGGCGGCTGGATCTCCTACCGCGCCTCCAAGGCGGCCTTGAACCAGATCGTGCGCACCTCCGCGATCGAGATCGCGCGGACAAGACCGCTGGCCGTGATTGCCGCGCTTCATCCGGGAACCGTCGCGACCGCGCTTTCCGACCGCTTCTCTGCGGGCCATGAGCGGTTCAGTCCCGACGACAGCGTCGCCCGCATGCTGGCCGTGCTCGACGGGCTCGATACGTCGGCAAGCGGCACGTTCCATGCCTATGACGGTCAGTTGATCCCGTGGTGAGCAGCCCGTCGAAATCCATCAGCCGGCGGCGAGCGTAGTTCCGGCAAAACCCCACACAGGAGCCATTCCGATGTCAAAGACCAGGTCCATGTTCCTCGCTCTTCTTCTTCCCGTCCTCATGCCCGCTTCCGCCGTTTCCGCGGCAGAGGCTTTCACGCTCGAAGGTTTCTTTGCCGGAAAGAGCAAGGCGACCGGTTCGTTCAGCGCCATCAACGGTGTGAAGCGCAAGTTCACCGTCGATCTCACGGGCAAGTGGGACGGCAAGACACTGACGCTCCGCGAAGACTTCGTCTTCGACGACGGCACGCGTGACCGAAAGACCTGGCGCTTCGTCAAGACCGGGCCTTCGAGCTATTCCGGTACTCGGGAAGACGTAATCGGCGAAACGCATGTGAGCGTCCAGGGCAATGTCGCCCGCTTCAACTATCTGGTCTATCTCGATTCCGCCAAGCAGGCGAACAAGGTCCGCTTCTACGACAAGATGGTCCTGCGCAACGACGGCACGGTGCTCAACACGGCTCTGGTGACGAAATTCGGCCTGCCGGTCGCCAAGACGGTGGTCGAGTTCGAGAAGGCGGGTCGCGCGGCGCGGACCGCCAAGCCCTGAACCGTCGGGTTTTGGCGGCCCGGTATAGGAAAAGGGCGGTGCCGCAACGCCGCCCTTCCTTCACTCTGCCGGGCATTTCTCAGACCTTGCGCTTCTTCTGCCGATAGACGTCGGCGACGACTGCAGCGACGATGATCATGCCCTTGATGATCTCCTGGTAATAGGCATCGACGCGCAGAAAGGTGAAGCCCGAGGTCATCACGCCGAGGATGATGGTGCCGATCACCGTGCCGGTGATGCGTCCGGCGCCGCCGGCAAGCGAGGTGCCGCCGATGACGGCCGCCGCAATCGCATCGAGTTCGTACATGACACCCATGCCGGCCTGGGCTGTCTGGGCGCGCGCGGCGGTCACGACACCGGCGAGGCCCGCCAGCATGCCGGCAATGGCATAGACCTTGACGAGATGTGCCTCGACATTGATGCCCGAGACGCGGGCCGCCTGGACATTGGCGCCGATCGCATAGGTGAACTTGCCATAGCGGGTGTAGCGCAGCGCGATATGGAAGATGATCGCGACGACCAGGAAGACGACGACCGGCGCGACACCGGTGCCGATGAAGATGAAGTCCTCGCTGAGACCGGAGACCGGCTGGCCCTTCGTGTACCACTTGGAGATGCCGCGCGCCGTCACCATCATGCCGAGCGTGGCGATGAAGGGCGGGATCTTCGTGCGAGCGATCAGCTGGCCGTTGATGAAACCGGCGAGCAGGCCGATGGCGATGCCGACGGCGATCGGCACGAAGAAGGGCAGGTCGGTCAGTCCTGGATAAAGCGCCCGCGGCCAGGTCGAGGCCTGGGCGAAGCTCGCCGAAAACATCGCCGTCATGCCGACGACCGAGCCCGACGAGAGGTCGATGCCGCCGGTGATGATGACCTGGGTCACGCCGACCGCGATGATGCCGATGACCGAGACCTGCAGGATCATGATGGTCAGGCGCTGTGTGTTCATCAGAAAACTCTGGTTGACGAACAGCCAGCCCAGGAGTTCGAAGATCAGCGCGATGCCGATCAGGACGAGGAAGATATTGGCCTCGGGCGGGACGCGCCGATGCTGCGGCTTTCCGGTCTTCAGATCGACCTCGCCCTTGGCCATGGTTTCGCTGCTCATTGGTTCCTCCCTCAAAGGTCGATGATCGCCGGGCGCTCAGCGCGCCGCAAGATCCATGACCTTGATCTGTGTGGCTTCCGCGCGGTCGAGGAAGCCGGTGACGCGGCCCTCGTGCATGACCATGATCCGGTCGCTCATGCCGAGAACTTCCGGCATTTCCGATGATATCATGATCACGGCGACGCCGTTCCTGGTCATCTCCGTGACCAGCCTGTGAATTTCCGCCTTCGCACCGACATCAATGCCCCGGGTCGGCTCGTCGAGGATCAGGATGCGCGGATTGGTCAGCATCCAGCGGCCGATCAGCACTTTCTGCTGATTGCCGCCGGACAGATTCTCGATCCGCTCGTTCATGTGGGGCGTCTTCACCCGCAGCTTGCTGCACATGTCCTCGCACTGCGCCGAGAGCGCGCCTTGCTCGACAAAACCGTTGCGGACGAACTTGTCCTGCAACACGGCGAGCTGCATGTTTTCCAGCACGTTGAGGATGAGCAGGCAGCCCGTCTCCTTGCGGTCCTCGGTCAGGAAGGCCATGCGGTGGCGGATCGCCTCGGTCGGGCTGTCGATCCGGACCGGCTTGCCATCGATCTCGATCGTGCCGCTTGAGGCTGGGGTAACGCCGAAAAGCGTCTCCGCCACATTGGAGCGGCCGGAGCCGACAAGGCCGGCGACGCCCAGAATCTCGCCCGCGCGTACCTCGAAGGAGACGTCGCGGAAGACGCCGTCCAGCGTCAGGTTCTTGACCGAGAGCACGATGTTACCGAGCGGCACGTCCTCCTTGGGGAACATCTGGGTGATTTCGCGGCCCACCATCATGCGGATGATGTCGTCACGGGTGACGTCGCTCGAGGCGTGGGTGCCGATATACTTGCCGTCGCGGAAGACCGAGAACTCGTCGGCGATCTCGAACAGCTCGTTCATCTTGTGGGTGATGTAGACGATGCCGATGCCCTGGTCGCGCAGGCCGCGGATGATCTCGAACAGATGGGCCACCTCCCGCTCTGTCAGCGCCGAGGTCGGTTCGTCCATGATCAGTACGTCGGATTCATAGGAGACCGCCTTGGCGATCTCGACCATCTGCCGATTGGCGACCGAAAGATCGCCGACCTTTGTCTGCGGGTGGATGGCGATGTTCAGACGGTTGAACAGTTCCGCCGTCTTGCGGTTCATTTCCTTATGATCGACGAAGCCGAGACGGGTGAGCGGTTCGCGTCGGATCCAGATGTTCTCGGCCACCGTCATCGGCGCCATCAGGTTCAGTTCCTGGTGGATCATGGCGATGCCGTTTTCCAGCGCGTCGAGCGGCGACTGCAGCTGGATCTCGACACCCTTGAGCTTCACGCTGCCACGGTCGGGATGATAAATGCCGGCGAGGATCTTCATCAGCGTTGACTTGCCCGCGCCGTTTTCGCCCATCAGCGCGTGCACACTGCCCCGCTTCAGCCGGAACGTCACGTCATCGAGCGCGACGACACCCGGGAATTCCTTGCGCACGCCCTCGGCGGCCAGAAGGTATTCCGAATTGGGGACTGCGCCGCTCTTGCGCACTGCGGCCATCGTGGTCGGGCTGACCATGGCAATTCTCCTCACGCTTCATGCGGATGGAATGCGGGCAAAAGCCCGCATTCCCGGATCCTCGAAGGGATCAGTTCTTGGCCTGGTAGTCCTTGAGGTTTTCCGGCGTGACGAGTTCGAAGGGGATATATACCTTCTTCTCGACGCTTTCGCCCTTGGCGATCTTCAGGGCCGCGTCCAGCGCGCCCTTGCCCTGGCCGGCGGCGTTCTGGAAGACCGTGACGTCGAGGTCGCCGGCTTCCATGGCGGCCAGCGCATCCTGGGTGGCGTCGACACCGGCGACGACATAGTCTTTCATGTCCTTGCCGGCGGCCTTCAGCGCCTGGATCGCGCCGATCGCCATTTCGTCATTGTTGGCGATGACGGCGTTGAACTCCAGGCCACTGGAAAGCCAGTTGGTCACGAGGTCGGCGCCCTGGGTGCGCTGCCAGTTGGCGGTCTGCTCCTCGACGATCTCGATGCCCTTGCACTCGTCGGTGGCCACGACGTCATGGACGGCCTTGGTGCGCATGCGCGCGCCCTGGTTGGACAGTTCGCCCATCATCACGACGGCCTTGCCCTTGCCGCCGAGCAGACGGCAGACTTCCTTGGCCTCGAGCGTGCCGGCGACGATCTCTTCCGAGGCGACGAAGGACTGCTTTTCCGGCAGTTCGTTGACGTTGACCGGCTCGCGGTTGACGTAGACCAGCGGGATGCCGGCATCGGCGGCAATCTTCGACATGGCGACGGTCGCATCGGTGTCGACCGGGTTGACGATGATGGCATCCACGCCGGCTGCGATGAAGTTCTGGATCTGGCTCTGCTGCTTGGCGACGTCGTTCTGGGCGTCTTCGACCTGCAGCGTTACACCGTCCAGCGTCTTGGCATAGTCCTGCATGCCGTTTCGCAGCACGGTCAGGAAGTTGTCGTCGAACAACGCCATCGAAACGCCGACGGTCTCGGCGTGGGCTGCCGTGCTCAACAGCACGGACATGGCGGCGCCCAGCATAAACTTCTTCATGATGTTTCCTCCTCAGATGGTGTCCGGCGTCACCTTCTCCTGCCGGAAGCCGGTTTATCGACCGGCCTGCACTTGCCCCGCGCTCCCGACGCGTTGGATAAAACGGAATGAATAGACCGCTCATCTTGAAATGCGGATAATTTATTCCATTTTTTGAGGCCTGCGTCAACGGCGCTGTGTCGTCCTGACACCAGAATTCCGCCAGGTCGTTGAAAAGTCTCAAGGAAACAGATTAGAGCGTCTGTGTCGTTGATGGAATTTCCATTCCATTTGTCGAGGCGTGCGATCGTCGGGGATCACAAAGGGCGGGAGATGTGGATGCACCCGTGCGCGACGTCCAGCGGTTGGGGCTGTGCCACCGCCCGCCCGTCTTGTCACACCGAGGACCGGATATGGTCCATGCTGGCCATCACCGCCGCCGCCGGGTCCTTTAGCGCATGCACGCTTGCGGCAAATGGCTCGAAGGAGAACGGGCCCTGATAGCCGCCGGAGCGCAGGGCCCGGATCTGCCCGACATTGTCGAGCCGGTCGTCGGCATCGACGAGCACGCGGTGTGCGTCACGCAGGGCCTCGGGGGCGAGGGTGGCATCCGTGACGCCGGAGATATGAACCAGCCCGGTCAGCGCGGGAAACAGCTCGGGCTCGCCCGCGAGGTGGTGGTGGAACGTATCGTGTACGAGACGGAACACCGTTTCGCCGCCGATATCGCGGATCGCCTCGGCTGCCTCGCGCTTGGAGCGCAGGGAGCAGATGGCAAAGCCGAGCGGTTCGACCAGTCCCACAATGCCCGCCGAGGCAAGAAGCGGCTTCAGGGCGGCAAGGGCTTCGCGGAGGTTCTGATGGCGTTCTCCCTCCGCCTGGCCCGTGCCATCGTTCTTGGGCACCAGCACCAGAGCCTCTGCGCCGCAATCGCCCGCGTAAGCGATCAGTGCCGCGGCTTCTTCGGCCCGCGCCTGCGTCCATTCGTTGAAGCGCTGCAGCGCGTTGATGGAACGGATCTTGAGACCCTGCGCTTCGGCCAGCTGACGGACGGTCGCGGGGGCCGTGCCATCGAGGATGGCGGTGTCGTCGAGATCGTTGCGGATCTCGACCGCGCGGATCCCGAGCGAGGCCGCAAGGGCAAAGAAGTCGGCGATCCCGAGGCGCGGGGCCGCCATGTGGTTGAGGGCAAATTGCATGGGTTGTGGTTTCCTCCCGGGCGGCGCCCCATTGCGCCGCGCTCGCACGCGTGAGCGTAGGGCAGCCTTTTCGGAGCGTCAAAGCCGGGGGCGACAGAGGTTGCGGCGGTCGGATGGCCTCAGCCGGTAGCGGTGAGCCAGGCCTCGATGCCGCGCGCCGCGGTGCGGCCGCTTGCCAGACAGGCCGTGAGAAGATAGCCGCCGGTGGGAGCTTCCCAGTCGAGCATCTCGCCGGCGACGAAGGTGCCCGGCAGGGCTCTCAGCATCAGGTTCTCGTCGATGCTGGCGAAGGTCACGCCGCCGGCCGAGGAGATCGCTTCGGCGATCGGCCGCGGTGCAACGACTGGAAGCGGCAGCGCCTTGATGGCGGCGGCCAGGTCGTCGGGCGCGAGCGTGCCGATGTCCGGAATGGCTTCGCGCAGCAATGCAGCCTTTACCCCTTCGATCCCGGTACCCTTTCGCAACCTGTTGGAAAAGCTTGCTTTCGTATCCTGGCGTGCGAGATCGCGGGCCAGTCTCGCCAGCGTGCGCCCTGGGGCCAGATCGAGGGTGAGAGCGGCCTTGCCGTCCCGCTCGAGAGTGTCGCGCAGCGCGCCAGCATGGGCGTAGATCAGGCTCCCTTCGATTCCGTTGCGACTGATCACGAACTCGCCCTGGGTTGTGCCGGCGGCGCTGGTGGCGCTCACCGACTTGACCGGTTCGCCGGCGAAGCGTTCGACGAAGACCTCGGAGAAGGCGCAGTCGAAACCGCAGTTTGCCGGCCTGAACGGCGCGACATCAACCCCCTGCGCCCGCAGCCACGGCACCCAAACGGCATCCGATCCGAGCTTTGGCCAGCTCGCTCCGCCAAGCGCCAGCAGAACGGCATCGGCTTCGACCGATTGTTCTCCCTCGGGCGTGTGCAGCCGGCAGGCATTGCCGTCGAAGCCGATCCAGCGATGGCGGGTGAGGATGGTCACGCCCTGCGCCTCCAGCCGCTTCAGCCAGGACCGCAGCAGCGGTGAGGCCTTCATGGCGGTCGGAAAAACGCGGCCCGACGTGCCGGTGAAGGTCTCGCTGCCAAGGCCCTCGGCCCATTGGCGGACTTCGTCCGGCGAGAAATCGTCGAGCATAGGGCGAAGCCAGTGCGCGGCTGCGCCATAGCGCGTGACGAAGCGTTCATAGGGCTCCGAATGCGTGATGTTCAGCCCGGTCTTGCCGGCCAGCAAGAACTTGCGGGCCACCGTCGGCATCGCTTCGTAAACCGTGACGGCATGACCGGCGCGCGACAGTTGTTCGGCGGCCATCAGCCCCGCCGGGCCGCCGCCGATGATTGCTACACGTCTTGCCGTCACGATTCGCCTTGTCCTTCTGCCTCAGGCGACCTTGAAGCCGGCCAGCCGCCCGGTCAACGACGCGATCGTCGCACTGTCGGCATTGGCAAAGGCAAACCGCAGATAGTTCTCCTGACCCTCGCCGAAATAGGCGCCGGGGATGCACACCACCCCAGCCTTGAGCGTCAGCTGTTCGGCGACCTTGGCCGAGGGCGTGCCGGGGAAGGGATGGCGGATGAAGGCGAAATAGGCCCCGACCGATTCCATCTTCCATTCCGGCAGTTCGGCCATGACTGCGCGCAGGGTGCTGGCCCGGGCCGCGATCTCGGCGCGGTTGGCGTTGCGCCAGTCCTTGAGTGCCGGCAGGGCGCGGGCGACGGCTGCCTGGGGTGCGCGCGGGGCGCAGATCTGCAGATTGTCCATCACCTTGGCGATCTCGGCGACGGCCCTGGGGCCGGTGGTGATCGCCCCCAGCCGGTGCCCGGGAATGCAGAAGGACTTGGAGAACGAGTAAAGGAGGATGAGATTGTCCTCCCAGCCCGGAACAGACAGCAGGTCGTGCGGTCGCTGGCCCTTCGGCAGGAAGTCGCGGTAGGTTTCGTCCAGGATCAGCCAGGCGCCGGCTTCGCGGCAAGCCTCGAAGATCGCCCGCAGCAGATCGGCAGGGTAGATCGCGCCGGTCGGATTATTGGGCGATACGAGGCCGATGGCCTTGACCCCGCTCGCCAGCATGGCGCGCACGTCGTCGAGCGCCGGAACGAAGCCTCCGGCCGGATCGAGCCAGATCAACCGGCGCTCGATGCCCATCATGGCAAGCGTTGTTTCCTGGTTGAAATAGAAGGGGTTGGTGAGCGCCACCGCATCGCCCGGGCCGGCGATCGCCATGGCAGCGGCCATGAAGGCCTGATTGCAGCCGGAGGTGATATGGATGTTGTCCGTCGTGACAGCTGCGCCATAGACCTCCATCATCTCTGCCGCATAGGCGGAGCGAAGGCCGGTCTCGCCCTCGATCGGGCCGTAGCCGGCATAGGCGCGCGAGGCGGCGGTATCGCCCAGCCAGGTGAGCATGTCGGGGTGCGGGGGATAGCCGGGCACCGCCTGGGAGAGGTCGATCAGCGGGCCGCGGGCGCCGTCATAGGTGCGCGCCCAGGCAAAAACCGAGGGAACCGGTGGCGGCAGGAGGCGGGAGATCAGCGGATTGAACGTCGATGCGGGCATGGTCTTGCTCATGGTTTCAGGAGATCGTTTCGGTGCGCCGGGCGTGATCGGGCTGGGGCGACGACGGAGAGGCTGGGGATTTCGCGGGCCGCGTCGTACGGCTGCGGCTGGCCTGGCGAATGGCGGGGCCGGGTTTGGAACTGCGCTCGTTTTCGAGTGTGGCGAACAGCCAGTCGATGAAGACGCGCACGATCGGCGCGGCCCGCATCTCGTTGCGGGTGGCGACGTAGAAGGCTGCAGTTGCCGGCACCGACAGGTCGAAGGGGATGACCAGTTCGCCGGCTGCGATCAGGCTCGAGGCGGTGATGCTGTCACCGAGCGACACGCCCTGGCCGTGGCGGGCTGCCTCGGTCGACAGCCGCGCATCGCTCATGAAATGCTCCCGCCCGCGAGGCATGTCGAGCTGGTCGGCGGCGGCAAGCCAGGTGTTCCACTCGCGCCCATCGTCGCCGTGCAGCAGCACATGGTCGCGCAGGTCGCGGATCGAGCGGAGCGGCCGTGAGTTCAGGAGCGTCGGCGAAACCACTGGAAACAGCTGCAGTGTGCTCCACATCCGGGTCCAGCAGTCGCGCCAGCCGCCAGGACCGTAGAGGATGGCGATATCGATGTCCGGCGAATGGATGAGTTCGGAATCATTGCTCGAGGTCAGCGTCAGGCTGATCTCGGGATACTGTTCGGAAAAGCTGTTCATCCGCGGAATGAGCCAGAGCGACAGAAGGGCGGGCACGCAGGAAATGCGCAGCCGGCCGCTGGTCGAGGGGCGGTTCATCAGCGCGGTTGCCGCCGCGATGCCGTCAAAGGCGGAGGAGACGGCAGGCAGCAGCAGGGCGCCCTGGGGTGTCAGCTTCAGCCGCTTGCCGCCACGCTCAAACAGGGGCGCCTTGAGGGTTTCCTCCAGCGCCTTGATCTGATGGCTGATGGCGCCATGGGTGACGTTGAGCTCGCGCGCTGCCGCCGAAATCGAGCCGCGCCGGGCTGCCGCCTCGAAGGCGCGGAGCGGGTTGAGCGGCGGAAGGCGGTTGGACATCGAGCGGCAATTCCGTGAATTTTTCTCACAAGGATTGCTATAACATCGTGAATTGCATTTCCATAGCCTTTGCGAATTAATGCTCACATTAAAGGCAGGTCGTGGAGCTGCCGCATAAACAGACGTTGCGCGACCAAGACGGCGTCGTGCCGATGTGAAGAGGGTGACCAAGATGACGTTCGACGAAAAGAAGCTGGCTGAACTGCGCGCCAAGTATGGCGGAGACAATGGCGGCGAGATCTTCGATCCGAAATTCGCCAAGGTCGGGCAGAAGATTTTCCAGAACGGCACGCGCGCCGCGCCCTATGCCGGGGTTCCGACCTTCCTGTCGGCGCCGCATCATCCGGTCGATCCGCAGAACCCGGATTTTGGCGATCTGCAGGTGGCGATCGTCGGCGTTCCGATGGATCTCGGCGTGACCAACCGCCCCGGCTCGCGCTTCGGGCCCCGCGCGCTGCGCGCCATTGACCGCATCGGTCCCTACAATCACGTGCTCGAATGCTCGCCGATCTTCGACCTCAAGGTCGGCGACATTGGCGACGTTCCCTTCTCCAGCCGCTACCGGCTGGAACTCAGCCACGAAGACATCGAGAACTATCTGTCGAAGATCGTCGAGGCTGGCGTGACGCCTCTGTCCGTCGGCGGCGACCATTCGATCACCCAGTCGATCCTGAAGCCCCTGGCGCGCAAGCACGGCCCGGTCGGCCTCGTGCACATCGACGCGCACTGCGACACCGGCGGTCCCTTCGACCAGTCGCGCTTCCATCACGGCGGACCGTTCCGCAACGCTGTCCTCGACGGCACGCTCGATCCGACGCGCACCATCCAGATCGGCATTCGCGGCTCGGCTGAATATCTGTGGGAG
>DAIMJJ010000124.1:0-10461 GCA_036722275.1 Rhizobium sp.
CCTCGGCGGCACTGGCCGGAAAGGACAGCCCGCTCCAGGACGGCAGCGACAGCACAACTGCCCCGTCGCCCGCCAGGATCGGCGTGCAGGCAGCCATCGCTTCACCGGCGCGGTCGATCCGCACGATCGCCAGACCGCGATTGCCGGTGACCGTGCCGAGCGTTCCGATCGGCTTGCCGCCCGCCGAGAGTTCACTGCCGGGCGCGGGCAGGGCGGCATCGGCGGTGACCGTAACGACACGCCGACGCGCGGTGCCGCGGTGCTGCATGCGGGAGACGACCTCCTGGCCGACATAGCAGCCCTTCTTGAAGGACACGCCGCCCATGTGATCGTAAAGCACGTCGTGCGGGAAGGCATCCTGAAGCGCGTAGTCGGGGCCGGCCTCGGCAATGCCGGAGAGCACGCGCAGGGCATCATAGCCCTGGCGGCCATCGTCCGATGCCGTGCCCGGCTTGCGCAGCACACGGACACCCGCGACCGCAAAGCGATGGTCGATAACACCGTCGGCCTCGGCCTCGGTGCCCCACAGGACGGTCGTGCCCGCAGCCTCGCCGGCCACGATGTCGACGGCGGCGCGAAGCCTGTACATCGTCAGCCGCTTGATGAGAGCGTCGCGCTGCGCCGCATCGGTCTCGATCACGAAGCCTTGGCCGTCACGCCAGACGAGGAAGTCGAACAGGATCTTGCCCTGCGGGGTCAGCAGTGCACCGGGATAGGCCTCACGCTCTGGCAGAGCCGCGATGTCGGTGGTCACCAGATTGTGCAGGAAATGCTCGGCATCGGCACCGGTCAGATGGATCAGGGCGCGGTCGGGCAGGTGGGCTGCGGGCATCGTCGTTCCTTCCGGTTGGACATGCCCGAGAGTTAGAGCATCGCCGCCGAAAAGGGAATCGTTTCGCGCCTTGTGCGGGCAAAAGATCCACGGCCAAGTGGCGAAGAACCATCCGCCTCGACGTCGATCAGTCGCCGGCGGTGAAGAACTTCCACCGGCCATCCGGCGTAATGCCGAGCCGGAAGAAGTTGTAATTGCCAAGCTCCTGCATTTCCGCCACATCGCCAGCCGTGACGATGCGCAGCAGCTCGACCTTTTCCGGCGGCGTCAGAAGGGCCAGCGGCTTTTCGGCAAAGTAAGGCCACACATAGGCCTCGTCGGGCGTGCCGGCATCGACGTGCACGAAGCCGGTCGACAGGATGTCGATGAGGATGGCCAGGATCTCCATGCCCTCCTCGTCGCCGGAGAGTTGTTTCAGCGCCGCGACCGGATCGGTGTTGTCGTCCGTCTCCAGCAGCACCTGGGTCTGGTTCGGCCCCGGGTTCATCAGCGCGCGCAGCCGCTCGATATCGCCCGATGCCGCCGCCTCGACCATGAGTTCGCGCATGCGGCGCACGGGCTCCGGTGCCTTGGTGATGTCGTAGATAACCTCGGGCGGCGGCTCGTTGGCGTCGGCATCGGTGGGGGCATTCTGCGTGTCAGGCTTGTTGATCAGCGGATCGGGATCGGGAATGCCGGGCAGGCTCGTGTCCGGCACCTCTTCGGCAGCGCCGTCGTCTGTTGCCGGTTCCGGGGTCGCCGCGGGGTCCTGCTGCGGGGCGGGAATGGGCGGAATGTCGGAGAGCGCCAGCGCCGGCCGCAGCGGGGTCGCCGTCAGACCTATGGCGATTGCGACGGACAGGATGCGCACGAGGCGAACAGGCCCCACCGGCGTCAGCGCTCTCTGCATCACAGTGCCTCGAATTTCGTTATTGAAAGCGCCGTTCGGGCGAAAACTCGCCAGCCAGCAAGCGGCTGCGCAGCGATTCGAGAACAGCCTCGGCGCCGTCCTCGCCATGAATGCGGATGGTTTCGCGCATGGCCAGCGCAAAGGCGGCATCGGCAATGATCTCGGGCTCGATACCGTCGGCGATGCCGTCGGCCCAGGCTTCGTTCTGGTATTCCAGCGCAGCCTGCGTCTTCTCGTGTACGATCATCTCGTCGATATCGTTGCGGCGCGGTTCCATGGTCATTCCCCGAAGCGTAGTCCTTACTCAGCTGTTAATGACACTATCAGCCTTTTATCAAAACGACACGGCCCGAGACCAAAACAGGTGAATTATTCGTTAATTTCCATAGCGGGCGGCAATTTCCACGGCCAGTGTTGCGCCTTCGTTACGGTAGAAGCCTTCGGCGGCGATCGCTGACGGGGTGCAGCTCGTATAGACCGAAGCGAAGGACCGGTAGCCGCGGTTGTAGGCGGCGACCATGCGCGCCCGGCGTTTCGGCTCGGTCGCCGTCTCGGCGTCGATCAGCTTCTGCATCGCCTCGCGCCACTCCGGTTCTCCCTGCTTGTCGCAGAGATTGCGCAGATAATGCACCGCCCCGATGATCTCGGACAGGCGCGCCAGCTGGTCGTCGTAAGGTGCTGGTTTTTCGAACGTTTCCGGTGTGCCTTCCGGCCCCTGCGGTTGTGTCTCTGCCTTCGGGGCAGCCGACTGGGCGGTCGCGGCCGACGGGGCGAGGGCGCAGATTGCGAAGGCGGCAGCCACGAAGAAAGCTCTGGCGGTAGATCCTGTCGCGCGCATGCCCTGCCTTGTCGTCGCTGCGGTGAGTTGGTCGGCGAGCCGAGCGCCGAGCCCTTGTTTAGCCCGCTTCATCGCCCCTGACCAGTCTCTCGACACAGGCGCGCACGCTGTCGGGAACGGGCAGCTGCGCGATCTCCTCGGGCAGGAACCAGCCGGCCTCGAGCGCATCGTCGTCGGCGACCGCCACCGTTTCGGTCGGCGCCTCGACCCTGAAGACCGACAGCAGGAAATGGCTCTCTGCGAGGCCGTCTTCGGGCAGTAGCTCGACCGTCTCGAACAGGCTTGCGGCGCGCCCCTGCAAGCCGGTCTCCTCGAAGAGTTCGCGGATGGCCGTTTCCTCCGGCGTCTCGCCAGGCTCGGCCCGGCCGCCAGGGAAGGCGAAGAGATCGGCGGCCGGTGGATTGCGACGGCGCACGAGCAGGAAACGACCGTCGCGTTCCACGATGGCGGAGGAGGCGAGGCGGGGACGGGTCTGCATCGAGCGGAAACTCCAGGGGAATGTCGTCCCGGCACGGCGCGGCGGAGAATCGACTGCGGCGACTATCTTCGCTTTTGACCGGGCCCGCAAGCATCGGGGCCGGCGCCTTGCCGCCTTGACCGGTTGGGTTGCAGGTGCCATGGATCTGGCATGTGCGGACGGTTCTCACTGACAGCGACGCCCGAGGAGGTGCAGGAATTTCTGAATCTCCTGGAGCTGGAGGGCTTTCCGGCGCGGTACAATATCGCGCCGACGCAGCCGATTCTCGTGGTCGTCGCCGGCGACCGCAACGAGCCGGGCGCCAACCGGCCGGAGCGCAAGGCGCTTCTGGTGCGCTGGGGCCTTATCCCCGGCTGGGTCAAGGACCCGAACGATTTTCCGCTGCTGATCAATGCCCGCTCGGAGACGGCGATCGGCAAGGCGTCGTTCCGCGCGGCCATGCGTCATCGCCGCATTCTCGTGCCTGCCTCCGGTTTCTACGAATGGCACCGGCCGCCCAAGGAGAGCGGCGAGAAATCCCAGGCCTACTGGATCAAGCCGCGACAAGGAAAGATCGTCGCCTTTGCCGGCCTGATGGAAACCTGGTCCTCGGCGGACGGATCGGAAGTGGATACCGGCGCCATCCTGACCGTCGGCTCCAACCGGACGATCGGCCGGATCCACGACCGCATGCCGGTGGTGATCCAGCCAGAGGATTTCGAACGCTGGCTGGATTGCAAGACCGGCGAGCCGCGCGACGTGGCGGATCTCATGGTGCCGGCGAACGAGGATTTCTTTGAAGCGATCCCCGTTTCTGACCTCGTCAACAAGGTCAAGAATACCGGACCGGAGGTGCAAGCCCCGGTCGGGGAGAGTCTGGAAGCGGCCAAGCCGCAGAAAAAGTCATCGGGCAGCGGCCAGATGAGCCTGTTCTAGCCCCGTCAGGCCGCGGCCTTCTTGGCCGGCTTGCGCTGGAGCATCAGGGCGGCCGCGATCACGGCCTTCAGGCCGAGCGGGCGATAGTGCGAATCGAGATTCTGGTTCGCCGGTTTCGCTTCGGCGGTAGGCTTGGTGGTCATGTGGTGCTCCTGAGGTGTTTCCCTAGACTTTTCTTTTCTTGTTTTTTCGCTCTATTTGAGCAGATCGCGACAAAAGCGTGGCGCGAACCATGACGCAAATCAAATTTTCTGCGAATTCGTCATGTTTTGCGAGAAAACCGCAGTTTTCTGGGTCAAAAGGCCAGGTTAGGCAGGAGACGGGGGGGTCAGAGGCCGCGGTCGATCTCGGACAGCCCCTTTTCAGGAGCCTCCTCGCCGATCGTTAGTGTGCCGTAGCGGCGATGCCACGAGCGCGCGCCGAAGGGCAGCGACATCAGGTAAGCGAGGACGGTGAGCGACAGCACTTCCCAGGTGAAGCTCATCAGCAGCGCCACGTAGAGTACGACGCCGAGAATCATCGGCAGAACCAGATCACGGCGGATGCGGCTGGTTTCCGACTTGCCGGACCAGACCGGAAGACGGCTGACCAGAAGGTAGGCGATCAGGATCGTATAGACGGCGCCGGCAAAGGCGACCGGTGCGCTCGGCGGGACGCCGAGGAAGCCGAGATAGACCGGCAGCAGCACCAGCATGGCGCCGGCCGGGGCGGGCACGCCGACGAAGTATTCCGACTGCCACGGCACCTTGGTCTCGCGCTCGGCCATGACGTTGAAACGGGCAAGACGCAGACCGGCCGCGATGGCGTAGATCAATGCCGCGATCCAGCCGAAGGAACGGGCCTGGTCGAGGATGAAGACATAGAGCACCAGCGCCGGGGCCACGCCGAAATTGACGATGTCGGCCAGCGAATCCATCTGGGCGCCGAACTTCGACGTCGCCTTCATCATGCGCGCGATGCGGCCGTCGATCCCGTCAAGAAAAGCGGCGGCAAGCACCATCATGACGGCGAGTTCGTAGCGGTTCTCGAAGGCGAGCCGGATGCCGGTCAGGCCCGCGCAGATCGCCAGGACCGTGATGAGGTTCGGCACGACCAGCCGCAGGGGAATTTCACGAAGGCGCGGTCCGCGTGCGCTGTCATTCTGACGGTTGTCGTCGATCGGCGGCTTTGGCGTCTCCATGGGCGTTCTTCCTGGCCTCAGCTGCGACGGCTGACGACGGGGCCCTTGGTCGAGCCAAATTCTGCGATGACCGTCTCGCCGGCGATGGCCGTCTGGCCGACGGAAACGCGCGGCTCGGCACCGGCCGGCACGAAGACGTCGAGACGCGAACCGAAGCGGATCAGGCCGAAGCGTTCGCCGGCGGCAAGCGGATCGTTCGGATTGGCCCAGCAGACGATGCGACGTGCCACGAGACCGGCGATCTGGACGACGCCGACGTCACCATGGCTGGTCTCGATCACCATGCCGTTGCGCTCGTTCTCTTCGCTAGCCTTGTCGAGTTCGGCGTTGAGGAAGCTACCTTCGCGATAGACAATGTTTGAGATCCGGCCGCGCACCGGCGCACGGTTCACATGGCAGTTGAAAACGTTCATGAAAATCGAGATGCGCAGCATCGGCTCGGTACCGAGATGCAGCTCTTCCGGCGGCACGGTCATCTGAATCAGCGAAACGCGGCCGTCGGCCGGGCTGATGACGAGATCGTCGTCCTGCGGCGTGACGCGCTCCGGATCGCGGAAGAAATAGGCGCACCAAAGGGTCAGCACCATGCCGATCCAGAACAGCGGCTCGAAGATCCATCCCAGTATGATCGAGGCGACGAAGAAGATCGCGACGAACGGATAGCCTTCCTTGTGCACAGGCACGATAGCCTTACGGATACTCTCGAACAGATCCATGAAAAACCTCGTTTCGCTGCAAAAGGATCGACGTGGCTGACTACCCCGAAAGCGCGCCGGGAGCAATGCTTTCGCCTTAGAAAGCGTTTGAGCGCGGCAAATCGCGTCGGGCGTGACCTTTTTTGGTACGTGGGACGCGATGCACCATCCGTCAACGATTACCCCGTTAAATTGCGGATCAAAACTTGTAGATCCAGCCGGGAGATCCGTCGTCCTCGCCGGCACGAAATCGGAAGCGCATTTGTCCAGTCCTGAACCGAGTTCGAATTGGCAGGCCGGGGAGAAGGAGAACCGTGAGGTTCTCTGGCTCGCCGTCGACGGCCGTCCGATCCCGCAGGCGCTGGCGACCCGTGGAATTGCGGCACCGGACCTCATCGAGGTTCCGGATAGACCGACCGCTTTCTTCGTGCCGGTCGAGCCGGAGCGGCTGGGCAGTGCCGTCCGCGAATTGCGGCGCGCGCTCGGCGAACAGGCATATATCGTCATTGCCGCGGAACGGCTGAGCCCCGAATGGTGCGCCCGCGCCATCGCGCTTGGCGCCGACGACGTGGTCAATCCCGTTTCGGGCGAGGATGTCGCCCTTTGTCTCGCCCGCACCCGTCGTTCGCTTTCGCGCCTTCGGGCCGCGCGTCAGGAGGGCGACAGGCTGGCGCTCGAACGCGACTATCTCCAGGCCTGCATCGACACGCTGCCCGCGCCGATCTTTTTCAAGAATGCCGAGGGCATCTATGTCGGCTGCAACACCGCCTTTGCCGAGTTCATCGGCCGCCCATCCGACGGGGTGGTCGGCCGCTCGGTCTTTGAGGTCGCGCCTCCCGCGCTCGCCAGTCGCTACCAGGCCGCCGATGACGAGCTTCTGCAGCGCGGCGGCACCCAGGTCTACGAGAGCGAGGTCTGCCATTCCGACGGAGACAAGCGCCATGTGGTGTTCCACAAGGCGGCGATGCAGGGCGGGGGCAGCCGTCCGCGCGGCATAGCCGGGGCGATCCTCGACATCACCGAGCGCAAGAAACTGGAATCGCAGCTGATCGAGGCGGCCGAGCGCGATCCGCTCACCAATGCCTTCAACCGGCGCAAGTTCTTCGACATCGCCGACCGACTGATCGAGGAAGGCAGCCCAAGGCAACAGGGGCTGGTCGTCGGCGTCATCGACGTGGACCAGTTCAAGCTGATCAACGACCGGCTCGGCCACGCCGAGGGTGACAGGGCGTTGCGTCTGATTGCCGGTGTATTGGAAGAAGCGATCGGGGAGGGCAATGTCATTGCCCGTGCCGGGGGCGAGGAATTCTACGCGCTGTTCATCGACGCGACGATCGATCAGGCGGCTTCCATCGCCGACCGCATGCGTGCCGCCGTCGAGCGGAGCTGCCGCCACGCCGCGCTGTCCGCGGTGGCCGGAACCGTCAGCATCGGCGTCGCAGGCTTCAATCCGGCAAAGGAAGCGCTGGACGAGGCCTTGAAGCGCGCCGACGACGCGCTCTATCTGGCGAAAAACAGCGGCCGCAATAGGGTCTGCATCGCCGCCTGAGACCGCTCTGCGGCGTCGATGCCGCAATCGCTCAGGACGCCGGCGGCTTGCGCACCACGACGCCGAGTTCGTCGGCCTCGCGCACCTGGCGCAGATGTTCTTCCGCCTGGGTCGCCTCCCGCTGGCGGTTCCACATCGAGGCGTAGAGACCCTGTTTATCGATCAGTGCCGCATGCGTTCCGCGCTCGGCGATCTCACCGCCCTTCAGCACGATGATCTCGTCGGCATTGACCACGGTGGACAGCCGGTGGGCGATGACCAGCGTCGTGCGGTTTTTCGAGACGACGTCGAGGGCCGCCTGGATCTCCTGTTCGGTGGTCGTGTCGAGCGCGGATGTCGCCTCGTCGAGGATCAGGATCGGCGGCGCCTTCAAGACGGTCCGGGCAATCGCCACGCGCTGCTTCTCGCCGCCCGAAAGCTTCAGGCCGCGCTCGCCGACCTTGGTCTGGAAGCCGTCCGGCAGATCCTTGATGAAATGCGAGATCTGGGCGACCTCGGCCGCCTGGACGATCTCCGCATCGCTCGCCGAGGGGCGGCCGTAACGGATATTGTAGGCGATCGTGTCGTTGAAGAGCACGGTATCCTGCGGCACCATGCCGATCGCCGAGCGCAGGCTCTTCTGGGTGATGTCGCGCACGTCCTGGCCGTCGATCGTGATCGACCCCTGCTGGATGTCGTAGAAACGGTATAGCAGGCGGGAGATCGTCGACTTGCCGGCGCCGGACGGACCGACGACCGCGACGGTCTTGCCGGCGGGGACTTCGAAGGAAATGCCCTTGAGGATCGGTCGCTGCGGATCATAGGCGAAATGCACGTCCTTGAAGACGATCGCACCCTTGTCGATGGCAAGATCCGGCGCCCCCGGCTTGTCGACGACTTCTGCATCGACTTCGAGCAGGTCGAACATCTGCTCGATATCGGTGAGGCCCTGGCGGATTTCGCGGTAGACGAAGCCGATGAAGTTGAGCGGGAAGGAGAGCTGCATCAGCATGGCGTTGACGAAGACGAAGTCGCCGATCGTCTGCTCGCCCCGCTGCACGGCCAGCGCCGACATCACCATGACGATCGCCGTGCCGATGCCGTAGATCAGTCCCTGGCCGAAGTTGAGCCAGCCGAGCGAGGTCCAGACCTGGGTGGCGGATTTTTCGTAGCGCGCCATCGACTGGTCGAAGCGCTGGGCCTCCATCTCCTCATTGCCGAAATATTTGACGGTTTCGAAATTGAGCAGCGAGTCGATCGCCTTGGTGTTGGCGTCGGTGTCGCTGTCGTTCATCGCCCGGCGGATGCCGATGCGCCAGTCGCTGGCGCGGATGGTGAACCAGATATAGGCCCAGACGGTGAAGGCGGTGACGGCGAGATAGGAGAAACCGTAGCTCCACCAGAAGATCGCGGCCGTCAAAAGAAACTCGATCAACGTCGGAATCGAGTTGAGGATGGTGAAGCGGACGATGGTTTCGATGCCCTTCGTCCCGCGCTCGATGATGCGCGACAGGCCGCCGGTCTTGCGCTCCAGATGGAAGCGCAGCGACAGCTTGTGCATGTGCACGAAGGTCCGGTAGGCGAGCTGGCGCACGGCATACTGGCCGACGCTGGCAAACAGTGCGTCACGCAGCTGGTTGAGACCCACCTGGGCCACGCGCGTCAGATTGTAGACGATGACCAGAGCGACAGCGCCGAGCAGGAAGGTGGGGAGCAGCCCCGCCATGTCCAACTTGCCGTTCAGCGCATCGGTCGCCCACTTGAAGAAATAGGGGACGAGGATGAGGACGAACTTCGAAACCAGCAGGAAGACGGTGGCCCAGACGACGCGCATCTTGAGGTCGAAACGGTCGCGCGGCCACATATAGGGCCATAGATTGACCAGGGTGCCGAGGGGGTTGCTGTCGTCCGCCGATACGGTCTTTTTCTTGTTGTCAGCCATTCCCGATCGTCCCTGATAGCCATTCGGCGGAAAAAGGCGGCGACCCCGAAGGAGCCGCCGCCTGTGTGGCAAATAAGGCTTCATATCGCCCAATGCAATGTCCGGACGGAGAATGTACCCGCCGCGGCGTCAATTGTTGCCGGACTGACCGCTGAGCCGCTTGCGGTGGATCTCCTCCGCATTGGGCAGTGCTTCCTTCGGCACCTCGAACACCTGGCCCGGCTCGATCAGGTCCGGATTGCGGATCTGCTTGGAGTTGGCGAGGTAGATGGTCGTGTAGCGAACGCCCTGGCCGTAGACCCGGCGAGAGATCTGCCACAGCGTATCGCCGCGGCGGATGATGACGCTGTTGCGGCTCTCGGTGAGCGGCGCCTGCTCGATCGTCTTCGGCTCCGACGCGGCAGCCGCCTGCGCGTCGGTCGCGGCCGTCGGGGCGGGTTGAGCCGCAGGCGCCATGGCCTGTGCCGGCGCAGCCGCTTCCAAAGCAGGGGCGACCGGCGACAATACGGCATCGATAAGGGCGGCGATCTTCGGCAGTTCTTTGCCGACCGCGTCGATGTCGTTTGGCAGGGCTTGCAGCGCGGTCAGCGCCTTGCCGGCCTTCGCGGAGGTTGCGATCACGAAATCGGCAAATGGGCCGGCCGCGACGGCGGTCGGGCCGAATTCGGCAATCGATTTCAACCCGATCTCGGTTGCCGAACGGGCCGCAGCCAGTTCCTCGAGCGCCGGCTTCTTGCCGTCGGCGTAGAGCCCCTGCAACAGGCCGAAGGCCTGGCCGAGCGAAGCGCGCAGCTTCTCGAATGCGGCAAGATCGGCCGGTACCATGGCGCCACCCTGGCCCGAGGCCGTGGCGCTGTTCTGCGCGACCACCGAAACCTGCTCGCCGGCCGGACGATCGAACGGCACGGAGGCACGAACCAGCACGGCGCCCTTTTCATCGAGCAGTTCCGCGCGGATCACATGGGCGCCGACCGAGAGCGTGACTTCGCCCTCGATGACGAAGTGGCCGCTGACATCGGTCACGGCGGTGCCGATCAGGATTTCGTCGGCAAAGCCGCGAACATTGCTGCCGGCGGCGGCCTTGCCGGCGACAAAGATGCGGTTGCCCTCGATCTCGACCGCGGTCACCTGGATTTCAGCGGGCTGAGCGGCTGGTGCCGCAGC
>DAIMJJ010000124.1:10561-12746 GCA_036722275.1 Rhizobium sp.
GTGATCAGGCGGCTTGCCTCGCCGGGCTTGGAGACCATGGCGAGCAGCTTGCCGTTCGCATCGGCCGGGACAGAGACGGTCGCGGTTTCTTCCGAGACCAGCGCCTTGCCGTCGGAGCCTGTTGCCTTGAGCTGCAGGCTGTGGTCGCCGGGTGGCAGCGGCTGGTCGAGCACGGCGGCAAAATCGCCGCTCGGCTCGACGTTCAGCGTGGCGATGACCTTGTCGCCGGAGACGATCTCAAGCTTGGCGCCCGGTGCGGCATTGCCGGCAATCACGGTCGAGCCATCGGGCTCCACGCGCAGCACGTCGAAGCGCGGAAGAAGGTCGCCGGCGGCCTGGTCGGCGGCCTGATCTGCGGCCGTCGCGGGTGCCGGAGCGGCTGGTGCCGGTTCCGGCGTCTCCACACCCGAAAGCGCGCTCTCAATGGCGGCAAGCAGCCCTGCGGCCTTGGCCGGGTCGTCAGGCAGGCCGTCGATCAGCATCAGTGCCCGCACCGCGTTGTCCCGTGCCTTCTTCATCGCCGCATCGAGTGATGCGTCGATCCCGGCGGGAACGTCGAGGGCGGCGAGCGCGGAGACGGCCGCCTTGGCGACGCCCTTGGCGGTCGCGAAGGCGTCGGCCGCCGGCGTGCGGCCTTCGGCAAACAGCGCTTTCATCGCGGTGATGGCGGTGGTCGCCTCGGCCTGCAGTCGCCCCATCTTCTCGCCGGCCGTGCGGGCGGCGTCGGCAATGTCGGTTTCGGCGGTTGCCGCGGCGTTCTTCGCCGTGTCTGCTGCGCCGGAAACGGCCTGTGCCGCCTCTTCCTTCACCGGCGTCACGCGCGGCAGGACGAAGAACACCATCAGCAGGGTTGCAACGCCGAGCACCAACAGGGCCACCCAAACGGCGCGGTTTTTCATCATCGTCAGTCTCCCGGCGGAACAGCCGCCACAATCGTCGAAAATTGCTAGCCCGATCTTTGGTCTTTCACAAGCGTTCTCAAGGGATTCCGCCCGGCGGAGAACAGGTTTCCGTCAATTTTGTTGACCTCGCCGCCGAGCCATAGTCATGTTTCCGGCATGACTGAAAAAGCTTCCTCGATTCGTTCCGTCTGCGTCTATTGTGGTTCCCAACCCGGTCGCGATCCCGCTCACATGGCCGCCGGCCGCGCACTTGGCCGCTCGATCGCCGCCAACGGCATGCGTCTCGTCTATGGCGGTGGCACCAAGGGCATCATGGGAGCGGTCGCCAGCGGCGTTCTCTCAAACGGCGGCCAGGTGACCGGCATCATCCCCGAATTTCTCGTCGACATGGAAGCGACGCGCCATTCGCTCGGGCAACTGGACGAGCTGATCGTCACCCGTGACATGCATGAGCGCAAGCACGCCATGTTCGAACGCGCCGACGCCTTCGTCACCCTGCCGGGTGGGATCGGGACGCTTGAGGAGATCGTCGAGATCATGACCTGGGCGCAGCTCGGCCGGCACGAAAAACCGATGGTCTTCGCCAACATCAACGGCTTCTGGGATCCGATGCTGGAACTGATCCGCCATATGCGCGACCAGGGCTTCATCCACACCGCCCACCGGGTTCAGCCGCTGGTCATCGCCGAGATCGAGGACATCATTCCGGCAATCCTCGACAAGCTGGAAACCGTCGTCGATCTCGACGGCGCCGAAGACGTGATTTCCAGGCTCTGACACCCGACAAAATCGATGGCCGGCCCGCCGGCTTGTCCGCGGTCGCGGCGAAACCACCACCGTTCATGCACCCTGGGCGCCGTGGCGGCTCAGCGTCTGCGGTATTCGCGGATCATCGGCCAGGAATAGGTGACCAGTCCCGCCCAGATGAACAGGAAGGCGATGAGTTTCGTCTGACCGAAGGGCTCGTGGAAGACAAAGACCGCCGTGATGAACACCATGGTCGGCGCGATATACTGCATCATGCCGATGGTCGACAGCCGAAGCAGCTTGGCGCCATTGGCATAGCTGATCAGCGGCAGGGCGGTGGCGATGCCGCTGAAGATCAGCAGGCCGATATCGCTGGCGCCGTTGCCGTTGACCAAGTGCCCGCTGCCGTTGGTCTCGAGGAACAGGATATAGAGGAGTGCGGGCCCGGTCAGAATCAGTACCTCAAGGAAGAAGCCCTGATTGGGTCCGATCGGCAGCGTCTTGCGGAAGAAGGCGTAGAAGCCCCAGCTGAAGGC
>DAIMJJ010000125.1:0-12645 GCA_036722275.1 Rhizobium sp.
CCGATCGAGACTTCGGCGAGCTGCGGAATGCGGGCGACCAGCGCCGGCAGGTTGGCAACCGTCAGGTCATGGCCGGCATTGACCGCCAGGCCCACGGCCAGCGCCGCATCGGCGGTCTTTCCAAGAAGCGCGATCTCGCGGGTGGCCCGGTCCGGATCGTCATAGCAGCCGCCATAGGGACCGGTATAGAGCTCGATCCGGTCAGCACCGGTTGCGCGGGCAAGGCGCACCGCCTCTTCATCGCCGTCACCGTCGGCAAACAGCGACACCCGCATGCCCCGCGCCTTCAGCCGCGACACGACGCCGGTCAGGAAGTCCTGATGCGTGGCAAAATCCCAGCCGTGGTCGGATGTCGCCTGACTCGGATCGTCGGGCACCAGCGTTACCTGTTCCGGCTCCGTCGATTCGCAAAGGGCGAGGAACTCCTCCGTCGGATAGCCCTCGATGTTGAACTCGGCCTGCGGAAATTCGTCATCGATCAGCGCCCGCAGCACCGGCAGGTCGGTGAAGCGGATGTGCCGCTGGTCGGGCCGCGGATGCACGGTCAGCCCGCTGGCGCCGGCCTTCAGCGCGATCCGTCCGAGAGATGCGACATCCGGCCAGGGCAGATCCCGGCGGTTGCGCAGCATGGCAATGGCATTCAGATTGACGGAAAGCTTGGCAGGCATTCGGGCATCGTCCGTGAATTGGTCTCGTGCGACCATCATTTAGGCGATCCGCCCGGCGAAGGCCAACGAGAATCACGCATGATCCCATTGACGATGCTGATGAATGACGATGGCCCTTGCCGTTTGCCTGCACTGCCTCGGTTTTGCGCCATTCTCGACAGCTTTGTGACCGTGTTTCTCAAGTTTTGCTTTGTGCCATCCGTCACAGCCGCTAAGTTGCGGAAACTCTGACAATCGGTCTGAACCGCGCCTCGCGACATCGGACCTGTCGAGGCGGCGGAACGACGGGGCAAACCGGATGGAGACTCCATGACCCAGGCTCGGCCCATCGAGGCGGAACGGATCAGTCTCGCGCTGGCGGCAATCCTGTCGAGCCAGACTTTTGCGCGGACCGAAAGGCTCAGGACCTTCCTGAAATTCGTCGTCGAGCACGAACAGCTGGGCCTCGCGCACCAGCTCAAGGGCTACACCATCGGTGTCGACGTGTTCAGCCGCGACGGCGTGCTCGACCCGGGCGTCGATGCGCTGGTGCGCGTGCAGGCCGGCAAGCTGCGGCGCCTCCTCAACCTCTATTATGCCGACGAGGGCCGCAACGATCCGGTGCGCATCCGCATCCCGCTGGGCGGCTATGTCCCGGTCTACGAGTGGGGCCACGATCCCCGTCGCCCGCGCGACGCCGTCGCCGCCCGCCTGCCGGGGGCCGAACGCAATGACCGCGACGCCATCCTGCTCCACGGCGACATCGCCGAGCCGGCCAGCGATATCGATCCGGCCATCGGCGCCGGCCGCGGTCTCCCCGCGCTGCCGCTGGTCTTTTCCGCAATCGCCCCCGGCAGCGACTGGCGCGCCAAGACCTTCGACACGGCCCTGCGGATCACCGAGGCCAAGCTCTGCGCCTTCAAGCTGGCGCCGCAGCCGGCGCCGCTTCCGGAGGAACCGCCCCCTCTCGCTTTCGTCCTGTGGCTCGATTCGGTTGCGGCCGACGGCCCGCTCTTCGCCCGCCTCGCCCATGCCGCAACCGGCGAAGTGGTCGCCAGCCGCTCGCGGCCGGCCGGCGCCACCGCCTGCAGCCGTCAGGTCGCAGCCTTTGCCAACCAGTTCATCGCCGAGACCCTGACGCTGAGCGGCGAAGTCTATGCCTTCTGCCGACGCAAGGGCCTATCCTCGACGCTGATGGACTGCCTCGAGGCCACCTACCAGTATCAGCTCGAGAACTCGCACGACGCCTATCTCGAGGCCAGCCGCCACCAGCAGCGTCTCGCCCATCCCCGCCGCCTGCCCGGCTTCATCACCGAACTGTCCGAACTGCTGGCCTTACAAAACCACATTTAATAAGCAACCGCTAATACAATAGGCTAATTTGCCAAACGCGGACAAGCCGCCTAATCTCACTCTTGAAACCCGCTGAGCGCAATCGGCAAAGGGGGGAGGACTTCGGGGCGTGCGGAGGCGCCCCGCGAGGAACGCGCCCGGGAGGGAGCGGCAGACGACGCAGACGAGATGCAACGCTGGGCACGGGGGAAGCTCATGGCGGACGGATCGAAATTTCTGCATACCAACGACATCAGGCCCGGGAGCGCTTCCGATGAAGACATGCTCCTGCCCGACATACCGCTGCCGCGTGACCTGCCCGACGAGCCGGTCGCCATCGCCGACATGGCGGAGATCTTTGGCGTCACCCATCGCACGCTGCACTTCTACGAGGAGAAGGGCCTGATCAACGCCCGCCGCGTCAGTTCCATGCGCGTCTATGACCGCGCCGACATCGCTCGCATGGCGCTGATCACCGCCTGCCGGGAAGTCGGCATGCCGATTGCCGGCATCCAGGATCTGATGGACGCGCTGAGATCCGCCGGCTCCCGCGCGGAGGCGAACGGGCTGTTCGAAGAGGCGCTGCTGGCACGGCGGCGCGAATTGACGGCCGAGCTGTCGACCATTCACCGGCAATTGCAGCAGATCAGCGCGCTGCTGACACATGACCCGCTGGGTGTCGCCGCTGAACCTGCTGGCCCGCGTTACACGCTGTCGCTGAGCGAAACGGAGCGCCGTTGTCTGCAATTGATGGCCGAGGGCTGCACCCCCTTGCACATCGCCCGCACCCTGGCGCTGACCAGCTCCGAGATCGCCAATCTCGAGGCCACGCTCGTCTCCAAGCTCGATGCGCACAATCGCTTTCAGGCGATCGCAAAGGCGGTCCTGCTCGGTATCGTCGCCTCCTGACCATTTTGTAATCTGTCAAAAATGACGGAGATTTAACGAGACAAGCAGCTCCGTCGGGACTAGCGATCGGTTGTGACAAACAACCGGATGGTTTTACCGATGCCCACCTTTCTCTCCCGCTACGCCACCCCCTTCACCACGGGCCTTTTCCTCGTCTCGCTCGTCTCCGGCATCGCCCTCTTCTTCCATTTCGGCACCTCCGCCTTCCGCGAGATGCACGAATGGCTGAGCATGGTGCTGATCCTGCCCTTCGTCCTGCATGTCTGGAAGAACTGGCGGCCGTTCCTGATGTATTTCAAGCGCCCGCCGATGGCGATCGCACTCGGCCTGTCGCTCGCCGCCGGCCTTGCCATGGCCTGGCCGGCCCTCACCGGCTCAACCTCGGTTGCTCCGCAGATCGCCATGATCCAGCTTGTCACCAAGGGCACGCCGGCCCAGGTGGCTCCGCTGTACAATCAGAGCGAAGAGGCCTTCATCGCCACCTTGAAGGAAAAGGGCTTCACCGCCGCCGAAGCCGGCAAGTCTCTGGTCGACATTGCCACCGCCTCCGGCAAGGGCGAGCGCGACGTGGTCATGACCCTGACGGCACTCACGCAGTAATCGGTCCGCGGCAGGCGCTCACCGCACGATGGTGAGCGTCTCCGCCGCGCGGGTGACCGCCGTATAGAGCCAGCGTTCGCGGGTATCGCGAAAGGCCCAGCTCTCGTCGAACAGCACCACATCGTTCCACTGCGAACCCTGCGCCTTGTGCACCGTCAGCGCATAACCGTAATCGAACTCGTCGTAACGCTTGCGCGTCGACCACGGAATCTCGGTCTCGACATCCTCGAAGGCCGCCTTCAACAGCTTGATCTTGGCTGCCCCCCGATCCATGTCGTCGTCTTCCGGCTTGATCAAAAGGTTGATGCCCGGCTTCACCGTCTCGCGCGACGAGGTCATCACCTGCCATAGCGAACCGTTGAGCAGCCCCTTCACCTGATCGTTCCTGAGGCACACCAGCTTGTCGCCGGCCTGCGGATAATCCACGGTGAAGCCCTTGAGCTCCCGTAGCCGCTTGTTGTAGCGCCGCCGCGTCTTGTTGGTGCCGACCAGCACCTGGTCCGCCCCCAGCACCAGATCCTGCGTCACCTCGGCCTTGGAAATCACCTTGGCGGTGCCGTAGTCGCCATACATAATCTCCTTGCCCTCGCGCACATGCATGGCGAGCTGGATGATCGGATTGTCGCGCGCCTGACGGTGGATCTCCGTCAACAGGTAGTCCGGCTCCTGATCGGTGAAGAAGCCGCCGCCCGAGACCGGCGGCAACTGGCCGGGATCGCCGAGCACCAGGATCGGCGTGCCGAAGCTCATCAGGTCGCGGCCGAGCTGTTCGTCGACCATCGAGCATTCGTCGATGACGATCAGCGCCGCCTTGGCGACCGGACTTTGCCGGTTAATGGAAAACATCGGGGCGATCGAGGTCTTGCCGGTCTCCTCGTCCTCGACGGCTTCCTCGCCGCGCGGCCGGTAGATCAGCGAATGAATGGTCTTGGCGTTCGACGCGCCGCGCGAGCGCAGCACCTGCGCCGCCTTGCCGGTAAAGGCGGCAAACAGCACGTCGCCATCGACATGTTCAGCGAAATGCCGGGCAAGGGTCGTCTTGCCCGTTCCGGCATAACCGAACAGGCGAAAGACCGGCTGCTTGCCCTCCTTCAACCATTTGGCGACGGCTTTGAGGGCTTCATCCTGCTGGGGTGCGAACTGCATGCAGGGTGCTTGGCAGGATTCCCCCGCCTTGGCAAGCACGGAAGGCAAGGCTCAGCCGGGACGGCCGAGCGTCTGCGACGGGCTTTCCCCGTAAAGCTCGGCATAATAGGCGGAAAAGCTGCCGAGGTGCCAGAACCCCCATTTCATGGCCACCTCCGATACCCCGATGCCGGAGTGCCGGGCGGCCAGCAAGTCGCGCCGCGCGCCGTCGAGCCGCTTCTGCCGCAACCAGGCGCCGGGGCCAATCCCGACCGTCTCGACAAAGGCGAAACGCAGAAGCTCCGCCGGCACAGAAAGCCGCCCGGCAAGCGCCGAAACCGACATCGGCTCGTTCGGCTGGTCCTCGACGACCTCGCGCGCCCGCCGGTAAAGCGCATAATCATGGGCCGACGGCAGGCCTTGATGGCCGTCGCGGCGGATGATCGCCGAATAGAGAAAGCTCAGTTTGTCGCAGATCAGCTCCGGCAGGAAGCGCACCAGGTCCTCGCCCGGACATCCCGCTTCGGTTGCAAACGCCGCCATCAGCGTCAGCAGCCAGCCCATCACCGCCTCCGCCTGCGGCAGCTTCTCCACTGTCGTCACGCAACTGCGCGGTGCCGGCAGTTCGCCCAGCCGTTCCGCGTCGATCCGGGTGATCAGCACGTCGCTTCCCTCGGCCAGCGCCGCATGCACCTCATGCCCGCCCTTGAGCAGCGAAACCTCTGAGGAACCGAGCGAAACGGCGTTGACACGCCAAGCGTTCTCCTGCGCCAGCGAATGCAGGAAGACAAGACTTCCCTGCGGCGCGCAGGTCGCCTCCTCGACCGCGACCTCGACCCGTTCGCGCGAGATCGAGACCCCCTCGAACTCCAGCGTTTCCAGCGATCCACGATAGCGCCCGGGGCGCAACTGCGAGTAGCGTTGCGACCAGCCGAGCAGACCGCCTTCCTGTTCGGAGGCATCGGAAAAACGGGCACTGGTGACGCGAAACTCGGGCATGGCCGGCGGTCCCTCGGACAGATAACCGGCACAATTGAAAGCACGCGCTACAAAATAGTCAATCCTGATCGCTGCCCAATATTTAGGCTCTACCTTTTCCGAAACTGGATAGCAGCCGGGGAGCGGGCGCCGCTAGCATCGCTCCAGTTCAACATGGAGACCCTGCCCGTGGCAAAGCTGAGCCGACTAGCCCTGGGCGCCCTGTGCGCCGCCGCAACCCTCCCCGCATTTGCCCATGCCGAGGAGTTCACGCCCGAAACCGTCACGCTGAAGGAGACCATCGATCCCGGCCCGAACGTCTTCGTCTACCAGCAGGAACTCAAGGGCGCCGGCACGATCGCCGTCTTCGGCAAGGACGACCTCGCCTTCAAGGGCCTGATGACCGCCGGCGTCATGGGGCAGATGCTGATCGGCGCCGACGGCAAGACCGCCTACGGCCAGTCCAACTACATGAAACGCCTCACCCACGGGCCGAACGAGCAGGTGCTTGAAATCTACGACATCGCCAGGCTCTCCGCCACCCGCGAGGTCATCCTGCCGCCCAAGGCGACCCAGGCGCTCGGCTACGTGCCGATGCTGCAGCAGACGGCGACCGGCAAGTTCCTGCTGGTGCAGAACGCCACGCCGGCCACCTCGATCACCATCGTCGATCTGGCGGCCGGCGCCGTCACCGACGAGATCCCGACGCCGGGCTGCTACGGCATCTATCCGTCGGCTGCCGGCGACAAGTTCGCCACCGCCTGCGGCGACGGCACCTTCGTCAGCTTCACGCTCGGCGCGGACGGCAAGATGGCCGACAAGCTCGCCGGGGAAAAGGCCTTCGACGTCGATGCCGACGGCGTCTTCATCACCGCCGCCCCCTATGACGGCGGCTATGTCTTCGTTACCTATGGCGGCAAGGCAATCGTGCTGAAGGATGCCGACGGCCCGCTGAAGACGGTCGAGACCATCGCGCTCACCGACGGCATCGAAGGAGGCTGGGCGCCGGGCGGCTATGAGCTGGTGGCCGTCAACGCCAAGACCGGCGTGCTGTTCATCACCATGCATCCGGATGCCAAGGACGGCAGCCACAAGGCCGCCGCCCACGAAATCTGGGCCTATGACCTGAAGGCCAAGAAGCTCCTGTCCCGCTCGCCGGGCGAGCACATCGTCTCGATCGCGGTGAGCCCGGACGAAAAGCCCGTTCTGTTCGGCACGACCGAGACCGGCGCGCTCATGCGCTTCGAGACCGACCCGGCCGCCGGCTACGCCCTCAAGGCCGCCGGAGAAGCGGCGCTGACCGGCTTCCCGCTCGTCGTGCAGGTGGTCGAATGATGGAAGGCCATATCCCTCCGCTGGTCGCGGCGACCGCCACCGTCTTTGCCGCCCTGCTCTTTGCCCGCGCAGCCCTGCACAAGCTGTTCGACTTCACCGCCTTCACCGGCTTTCTTGCCGACTATGAACTCGTGCCCGAAAGCGCGGTGCGGCCGGTCGCTGCCATCGTCGCCGGCGCCGAGGTCGCGGTGATCCTCACCGCCCTCGTTCCAGCGCTCCATGCGGTCAGCGCCGTCCTCGCCGCCGGCCTGTTGCTCGGCTATGCCGCGGCCATGGCCGTCAATCTTCGGCGCGGCCGCGACCGGGTCGAATGCGGCTGCGGCGGCGCCGTCCAGCCGCTGGCCTGGGCGCTGGTCTGGCGCAACGCCGTGCTGGCGGCCTTCGTCCTGATCGGCGCCGGCGCAAGCGCCAGCGGTTTTGGGCTCGCCGAGAGCGTCGTCGTCATCACCGGCGGCCTCACCGTCTTCACCGCCTATCTGCTGGCCGACCAGATCATCGCCAATGCCGCCTTCATCCGCCTGAAACGCTAACGCCCAACCTCGGAAAGTACAGCTCTATGAACGTCATGGTTTTTTCTCTGGCCTTGCTCTGGGTGGTCGTGCTCGTCCTGATCGTCGCCCTCTTCGCCCTCTCCCGCCAGATCGGCATCCTGTTCGAGCGCATCACCCCGCTCGGCGCCCTCGTCAACGACAGCGGCCCCAAGGTCGGGGAACCGACGCCGCTGTTCAAGCTGCCGAGCCTCACCGGCGGCGAGGTGCTGGTCGGCCCGCGGCCCGGCCGCTCGACGCTGATCTTCTTCCTCTCGCCCACCTGCCCGATCTGCAAGAAGCTGCTGCCGATCCTGCGCTCGGTGCGCCAGGCCGAGAAGGAATGGATCGACGTGGTGCTCGCCAGCGACGGCGACGTCGAGAAGCACAAGCGCTTCATCCAGACCGCCGATCTCGGTTCTTTCCCTTACGTCAACTCGACCGAACTCGGCCTCGCCTATCGCGTTTCGCGCCTGCCGTTTGCGGTCCTGCTCGATGACAAGGGCATCATCCGCTCCAAGGGGCTGATCAACAGCCGCGAACAGCTCGAAAGCCTCTTCAACGCCAAGGAACTCGGCGTGGAATCGATCCAGGGCTACCTGGACACCTACGCCGCCGCCCGCAGCTGATTTCAGAAAGGAACGAATCCCGTGCTCTCTCTCATCGACACGTTCACCGACTGGATGGACCGCCTGGCCGAAAAAGGCAGCCGCCGCGTGGCCCAGTCGAGCGGCCGCCGCTCCTTCCTCGCCCGCTCCGGGGCCGTGCTCGTCGGCGGTGCCCTGCTGCCGGTCCTGCCGTTTGACCGCACCTTCGGCCAGGCGACCGCCTGGGCGGCGGAAGACGGCGACGCCTCCACCTGCGAATACTGGCGCTACTGCGCGCTCGACGGCAACCTCTGCAATTCCTGCGGCGGTTCGCTCACCCAGTGCCCGCCCGGCTCGGAAATCTCCAAGGTCTCCTGGGTCGGCACCTGCACCAATCCGATGGACGGCAAGGACTATCTCGTCTCCTACAACGACTGCTGCGGCAAGGCGATCTGCGACAACAGCCCCTTCTGCAACACCAATGAGCGCGAGCGTCCCGGCTATCGCATGGGCCTGCACAACGACATCAACTGGTGCATGGCCAACACCTCTCAGGGCTACCACTGCACCGTCGCCGCCCTGGTCGGTCTCGCCGAATGAGACTGACGGCCGCAATCCTCCTGCTGGCGGGCCTCGGCTCGCCGGCAGCGACCCTCGCAGAAGACGGTGCCGCCCTGTTCGAGGCCTCCTGTTCCGCCTGCCACCAGTCGGGCGGCATCGGCAATCCCGGCATCGCCCCGCCGCTCAACGACCCGGCGCTCTGGCAGCGGCTCGGTGCCAGGGCTCCGGACTATGTCGCGGGGGTGATGATCTCCGGCCTGTCCGGCACGATCACCGCCGGCGGCCAGGTTTATGCCGGACTGATCATGCCCTCGCATGCGTCGCTCACCGACGCGGAGCTGGCGGCGATCGGCACCTATATCCTCTCGACCGTCAATGCGACCGGCCTTGTTCTGGACGCAGCCCATATCGAAACGGCACGTCAGGCCAAGCCCTCGCATGCCGACCTGCGCAAGCTCCGCAAGGGATCAACGCCATGACACAGCGCCTCTCGCTCCTCGCCCTCGCCCCGCTGCTCCTTGGCCTTGCCGTCGCCGCGCCGGCTGCCAGCGCTGAGTCTGGAGAGCAGCTGTCGGCCCGGGCCAACTACATCCTGCGCTGCACCGGCTGCCATGGCCTCGAAGGTGCGGGCAGCGAGGTCGGCGGCATTCCGGATTTCCGCGGCTATGTCGGCGCCTTCTCGCGCACCGAAGACGGCCGCGCCTATCTCATGCACGTGCCCGGAGTTATCAATTCCAGCCTGACCAATGCCGAGATCGCCGCGGTGATGAATTATGTCATGCAGACCTTCGGCGGCGGCTCCGTGCCCGCCGACTTCAAACCCTTCACCACAGAGGAGGTCGATGCGCTGCGCACGCAGCCGGTCGAGGATGTGGTCGTCTACCGTCGCGAAGTCGTGAAGGCGCTGTCATCCGCCGGAATTGCCACGGCCTCCTACCCCTGGCCGTGAAAGTCGCGGCACTTGGAAAAAATCTATGTCGGGCGGGAATAAAACCGCCCCTTGCGATGTCTAACGCACAGGCAAGCCCATGACGGCGCCTGCCGCAACCCTCCTCGGAGAAGACATCGATGAAAAAGCCCCTGCTGCTTACCCTGGCGCTCGCAGCGCTCGCCGGCCCGGCCTTTGCCCAGGCACCGGTCAAGACCGTCAAGACCGACAAGGGCGAGGTCGTCGCCGCCGACAACGGCATGACGCTCTACACCTTCAAAAACGACAAGGACGGCGTCTCCAACTGCTATGACGCCTGCGCCAGCAACTGGCCGCCCTTCATCGCCGCTTCCGGTGCCAAGGCGGACGGTGCATACTCGCTCGTGACCCGCAAGGACGGCGCCCAGCAATGGGCCAAGGACGGCATGCCCCTGTACTTCTGGGTCAAGGACATGAAGGAAGGCGACGCGACAGGCGACGGCGTGAAAGGTGTCTGGGATGCCGCAAGGCCCTGATCAGGAAAGCACCCTGCCGGGGGATACCGCCCCCGGCACCGGCGTTTTCGAGCGGGACATGCTGACGCTGCTGCCGGGGCTGCGCCGCTATTCGCGCAGCCTCACCCGCTCGGCCGCCGAAGGCGACGACCTGTTGCAGGACAGCATCGAGACCGCGCTCTCCAAGCGCGCCAGCTGGCGCGGTGGCAGCCTGAAAGCCTGGGTCTACACCATCATGACCAATCTCCACCGCAATCGCGACCGCAGCCGCCGCCGCTTCGCCGCCGTCGACATCGACGAGGCCGAGCATGTCGCAGTGGCCCCATCCGCCAGCGACCCGCTCGAGCGCGATCGCCTGAGGGCCGCCCTCGACGGCCTTCTCCCGGAATACCGCGCCGTGCTGATGCTCGTCGTGGTCGAAGGCTATGCCTATCAGGAAGTGGCCGACATGCTCGGCATCCCGCTCGGCACCGTCATGTCGCGGCTGTCGCGCGCCCGCGAGCGCCTGCGCCTGGTGCTCGCCGAACAGAATATCGTTACGCTTCGGAGACCCCGATAATGCCCGCATCCGGCCCCATCGATGAGACCGACCTTCACGCCTATGTCGACGGACTGCTCGATCCGGCCCGCAGCGACGCGGTCGAGGCCTATCTCGCCACAGACCCCGAAGCGGCCGCCAAGGTCGCCGACTGGCGGGCGCAAAACGAAGGCATTCGCGCGCTCTTCTCCGGCGAGGCCCGCCCGGGAGCCGACGATCGCGACCTCCTGTCGAGGGCGAAGGCCCGCACCGCCCCCAGGCTCAGGCTCCCGCCTTTTCGGCAATGGGCGGCCGCGGTCGCCTTGCTCGGCGCCGGCCTCGTCATCGGCCAGGCGCTGCCGCCTTTGCTGCGCGATCAACCCGCCCCGCTCGTGGCCTCGGCCGACACCCTGCCGCAGCAGGCCCATTCCGCCTTCCTCGTCTATGCCAGCGACGTGCGCCATCCCGTCGAAGTCGGCGCCGACGATGAGGACCATCTCGCCGCCTGGCTCGGCAAGCGGCTCGATCATCCGCTTGCCATTCCCGACCTCTCGCGCCTCGGCTACCGCCTGGTCGGCGGCCGGCTGGTGCCGGTCGGCGGTCAGGCCGGCGCGATGCTGATGTACGAGGACGACGCCGGCGAACGCATCACCGTGCTGATCGGCCGCAACGACGACAACCGCACGACCAGCTTCCGCTACATGAGCGAGGGCCCGGTCGAGACCTTTTACTGGATCGACGGTGCGATCGGCTATGCGGTGACCGGCGAGGTCTCGCGCGAGACGCTGCAGGCAATCGCCGACGCCTGCTACAAGCAGTTCGACAGCTGAGGGCCGACGGCACCCCACGGGGCCCCCGCCGCCTCATCCGGTACCGTCACCGCCCGGCACCGTTACCGCCCGCGGCCGCATCACCGCCGGCATATTGCCCGCGCCGCGCCGCCCTCACAACGCCGCTCTGGGCGCACCGGATCGCCGATGTCACCCGACCGCACGGTTCCTCAGGCAGAGACAGTCAGCATGACTTCCGCCGACGTGCCGCCCGCCGCGCCGCCGGCCACCGTTACCGGCAGATCCCCGGCCCGCGCCAGGTCCTCGGGCAGAAGCGTCACGACGAGCAGGCCTGCAGTCTTGAACTCACTCGCCCGCTCCTTGCCGCCAGCCCGGACAACAGAGTCGGCATCGAAGCCCTTGCCCAGCACCGTCAGCGTCCGGTCGGGGTCGTTCAGCCGCTTGCGGGCCGGCTCCAGCCGGTCGATCTTCAGGCCGGGCGAGGCCGCGGGCTTCGGCTCGGTGCGGAACACCGACTGGAAGATCTCCTCGAGCTTGTCGGAGGCTTCCTTGGCGAACATGCCCGCCAGCGCCCCGAGTGCGGCAAAGCCGAAGGGGTTTGCCGTTTCCAGCACGGCGCTGCTCTCGGCGAGCGAGGCGGTGAACAGGCCGCCGCGCACCACGAGATAAAGGAACAGCGCCAGCCCCATGCCGATCGGCACCTTCATCAGGTACCACCAGGTCCAGCGCGCGTCATAGCGGCCGAGCCCGTGGAAATTGGCATAGGAGCGCGCCGCCGTCACCGCACTGCCGAGCGCGCCGGCCACCAGCACGATGGCGAGAAGCCTAACCTCGACCTGGTCGGTGAAATTCCACAGCGAGCGCAGTTCCGCCGCCGACTTGCCCGCCGGCGTAAACGGGCTCGGCCAGATCGCCACCAGCAGAACCGTCAGCAGGACGGGAAGGAGAAGCAGGTAGATGCCGAGCCAGCGTTCCAGCCGCTGGCTTCCCTTCAGTGGTGTCGGCGGCGGCGTTTCGTCCCGGCGCCCTTGATTGTTCGGACCTGTCGGATCAGTCGTATCGCCCACCATTGCGCCCCCCGCCCGTGGATCTGCCGCATCCACCTGCACGATACTGCAAAGCCGGGCAAACGCAACCTGTGCGAGATGGCGAGCGACGACGCAAGCCGAGGAGCGGGCGGATGGTTCCGGGGCAGCACCGCGGTCTTTCCCGAAGCCTCAGGGTTCAGGGCCTCGGGGCTCAGGCTCGGGATCAGGCCGTCAGCGCAGCATCGGCCAGAGGCTGACGACCAGCAGCACCGCCATGGTGATGTTG
>DAIMJJ010000126.1:0-4439 GCA_036722275.1 Rhizobium sp.
CGACGAGCCGGCCGATGCGCTCCTTCATCTCGCGCGCGGCCTTGTTGGTGAAGGTGACGGCGAGGATCTGGCTTGGAAAGGCGCGACCGGTTGCGAGAATATGGGCGATGCGGGTGGTCAGCACCCGCGTCTTGCCGGTGCCGGCACCGGCCAGCACCAGGACCGGGCCCTCGAGCGTCTCGACGGCTTCGCGCTGCTCCGGGTTCAATCCGGCAAGATAATCGGGGCTGCGGGCCTGGTCGCGGGCGGCCATGGCGCGGGCCGCAATGCCCAGACCGCCGGGGGCGGGCGCCGCAGACGGGGCACGGCTCTCGGCCGGTTTGCGCGGGGCGGGCTCTTCATCGAAGAAGGGAATGTCGTCGAAACCGTTACTCATGCGGCCAATGTAGTGATTCGGATCGGAAAGGCCAGAAAAGATGTTCTCCTTTCATTCCGATTGCCCGGCAATCCGCAGGGAAAAGCACAGGCCGCTCTGTCGCCAGCGGTCGTGGCGAGCGATGAAGTGACGACACGGCCCAAAAGGCTTACCACACGGCGGTTGCGGGGCGTTCCAGATGACAATTTCGTAATGTTGTTCATCATGCCTTGCCGTTTGTGCCCTGCGGCGAAATATTGCCGCCATCGATGATGACGCATTTTGTCCGGCGACCTTTTCTGCCCCGTGCTTGCGGCGGCGTCTGCCCGGACCGGAGTTCCTTTATGGCCTTTTGGAAGCAGTTGATCCTCAGCGTTGCGGTGCTCGTCGCCGGCCTCTTCTTGTGGGTCATGTTCGTGCCCGGCGCCGCCGGCGTCTTGTCCAGGCTCGGCGTTCCGCAGGGTGTGGTGGCCATGCTGGCCCCGACCGCAGATGGCGAGGGTCAGGGTCAGGGTCAGGGCCAAAGCAAGCAGGGGCAAGGCGGCCAGGCTGGCCCGGGACAGAATGCTGGCGGACAAGGGGCGCCGGGACAGCCGGCACAGGAGCAGGGCGCAAAAGGCCAAGGCGCGCAGGGCCAAAGTGCTCAGGGCCAGAACGGCAATCGCCGCGGCGCCGGCGCGCAGCCGCTGGTGGTGGTGCGCCCGGTCGAGATCGGCACCGTCAATGACCGGCTGAGTGCGCTCGGCACGGGCGATGCCATCCAGTCCGTCACCGTCATGCCGCAGGTCGCCGGCACGCTGTCGGAAATCGCCATCCGCTCGGGCGACCGCATCGCCAAGGGGCAGGTGATCGCGCGGCTGGAAAGCGAGGAACAGCGGATCGCCCGCGATCAGGCGCAGGTGGCGCTGAAGAGTGCACAGGAGAAGAACCAGCTCTACGAGAATCTGAAATCCGCCGCCTCGCGCATCGACGCCTTCGATGCCGCAATCGCGCTCGAAGGCGCCAAGCTGGCGCTTGCCTCGGCGGAACTGGAGCTGAAGCGGCGCGAGATCGTCGCGCCGATCGACGGCGTGGCCGGCATCGTCACCGTCAATCCGGGCGACAATGTCACGACCTCGACGGCGATTGCGACGGTCGACGACCGGTCCGCGCTCCTCATCGACTTCTGGGTGCCGGAGCGGTTTGCGCCGGTGATCAAGGTCGGCCATCCGCTGAACGCGACCGCCGTGGCGCGGCCGGGCAAGCTCTACGAGGGCACCGTCGCTGCCGTCGACAACCGCATCGACGAGGCGAGCCGGACGCTGCGCATCCGCGCCAAGATCGCCAACGAGAACGACGACCTGCGTGCCGGCATGGCCTTTACCGTGACGATGAGCTTCGAGGGCGAGCGCCACCCGGCGGTCGATCCGCTGTCGGTGCAATGGGACAGCGAGGGTTCGTTTGTCTGGCGCATCGCCGGCGGCAAGGCCGAGAAGGTGCCGGTGCGGATCATCCAGCGCAATCCTGACGCCGTGCTGGTCGAGGCAGAGCTTGCCGAGGGCGATCCGGTGGTGACCGAGGGCGTGCAGCGCGTGCGCGCCGGACGCGCTGTGCAGGTGATCGGCGACGAGGCCGGCCGGCAGTCGCCGGCCAATGGCGAAAAGCCGGTGGCGAGCCGATGAGCGGAGGCGAGCGGATGGACAAGGACGGGAACGGGGACGGGGCGATCAGCGAGGCCAAGGCAAACACCGGCGCGGACCACACGGCACCTGCGGCCGTTGCCGACCGGCAGGCCGGGTTTACCGCGCTCTTCATCCGCCGGCCGATCTTTGCGGCGGTTACCAATGCGCTGATGGTGGTGGCGGGGCTTGCCGCCTTCTACGGCATCGAGGTGCGCGAGCTGCCGGATGTCGACCGGCCGGTGATCACCGTGCGCACCAGTTTCGACGGCGCGTCCCCCCAGACCATCGACCAGCAGCTGACCACGGTGGTGGAAGGGGCGGTCGCGCGTGTGGCAGGCCTGAAATCGATCTCGTCGACCTCGTCCTTCGGGTCGAGCCGGGTGACGCTGGAATTTTCCGACAAGACCGACCTCAATGTGGCGGCAAGCGACGTGCGCGACGCCATTTCCCGCGTGTCGAACAGCCTGCCGGACGATGCCGACGAGCCGCGCATCGTGAAGGCCGATTCCGACAGCGACCCGATCATGCGGCTGGCGGTCACCTCCGACCGGATGAGCCTCGAGGACCTGACGCTGCTCGTCGACAACGAGATCGCCGACCGGCTGGCCTCGGTCGACGGCGTTGCCGATGTCGAGCTCTACGGCGACCAGGACAAGATCTTTCGCATCGATGTCGACCAGGCGGCGCTGGCAAGCCGGGGGCTGACGGTCGCCTCGCTGACCTCGGCGCTCTCCAATATCGCCTTCGACGTGCCGGCCGGTTCGATCACCTCGACGACGCAGGACATCGTCGTGCGCGCCACCGCGGATCTCAAGACGCCGGAGGATTTCGCCCGGCTGATCATCGGCGACAATGTCCGCCTCGGCGATGTGGCGACGGTGACCTTCGGACCGGACCTGTCGTCGACGGCGCTGCGCTCCAACGGCAAGGCCGGCATCGGCATGGGCATCATCCGCCAGGCGCAGTCGAATACGCTCAGCATCTCGAACGGCGTCAAGGCCATGGTCGAGCGGCTGCAGACGCAATTGCCGGAGGGGACCGAGATCCGCATCACCAGCGACGATGCCGTGTTCATTCGCGGCTCGATCGACGAGGTGGTGAATGCGCTGGTGCTGGCAGCCGTGATCGTCATCGGCATCATCTTCCTTTTCCTGCGCGACTGGCGGGCGACGATCATTCCGGCGGTGACCATGCCGGTGTCGCTGATCGGCGCGGTGGCGACGGTCTATCTCGTCGGCTTTTCGATCAACATCCTGACGCTGCTCGCCATCGTGCTCGCGACCGGCCTCGTCGTCGATGACGCGATCGTCGTTCTGGAGAACATTGTGCGCCGTCGCGGCCAGGGGCTCGGGCCGCGGGCGGCGGCCGTGCTTGGCACGCGCGAGGTGTTCTTCGCCGTCATTGCCACCACCGCGACGCTTGCCGCCGTGTTCATCCCGCTTTCCTTCCTGCCGGGCCAGGTCGGCGGGTTGTTTCGTGAATTCGGCTTCGTTCTGGCCTTTTCGGTGACGCTGTCGTCGATCGTGGCGCTGACGCTCTGCCCCATGCTCGCCTCGCGCCTGCTGACCGCCCATGCGATCGAACATCACGACGGGCCGCTTGCCCGCTTCGGCGATGCCTTCTCCAACTTCTATCGCCGTTCGCTCGCCGCCTGTCTCAATGCGCCGATGGTCGTGGCGGCGGTCGCGGTCGCCTTTTCGCTGGTGGCGCTTGCCGCGTTTTCGCTGATCACCAGCGAGCTGACGCCGCGCGAGGATCGCTCGGCGATCATGGTGCGCGTTTCGGCACCGCAGGGCGTCAGCCTCGACTACATGCAGGACCAGATGCAGCGGATCGAGGAGGCGCTCAAACCCCTGCGCGACAGCGGCGAAGTGGCCAACCTGTTTTCGATCTCCGGCTTCGGCAGCAACAAGAACAGCGGCTTCATGGTGCTGACGCTTGCGCCCTGGGGCGAGCGGGAACGGCCGCAGGATGCGATCGTCCAGGACGTGACGCGCATCGCCTCCGGGATCCCGGGCGTCAATGCCTTTGCCATGCAGCCCAACAGCTTGAGGATCCGCGGCGGCGGCAGCGGCCTGCAGTTTGCGCTGGTCGGTGCAAGCCACGAGCAGCTGACGACGGCGGCGATCGCGCTGGTGGCCGATCTGGAGGCCGATGGCAGTTTCGACAATCCGCGGCTGTCGAACGACATCAGCCAGGCCCAGCTCGGCGTCTCGATCGATCGCGAGCGGGCGGCCGATCTCGGCATCGACATCACGGGGCTCGCGCAGGCGCTGCAATCGCTGCTCGACGGCCGCTCGATCGGCGACGTCTTCGTCGACGGCGAGGCCTATCCGGTCAAACTCGCCTCGACGACGCGGCCGATCGACGATCCGACGGATCTCGAAAACATCTTCCTGAAGACCGCCGACGGCAAGACCGTG
>DAIMJJ010000126.1:4539-12480 GCA_036722275.1 Rhizobium sp.
TCATCATCTTCCTGGTGCTGGCGGCGCAGTTCGAAAGCGTGCTGTCGTCGATCATCATCATGGCGACCGTGCCGCTGGGGCTCGCCTGCGCCGTGTTTGCGCTGCTGCTGACTGGTACCAGCCTCAATGTCTACAGCCAGATCGGGCTCGTCATGCTGGTCGGGATCATGGCCAAGAACGGCATCCTGATCGTCGAATTCGCCAACCAGCTGCGCGATCGCGGGCAGGGCGTGCGGGAAGCCATCGAGAATGCCGCCAATTTGCGCCTAAGGCCGGTGATGATGACGATGATCGCCACCATTCTCGGCGGCGTGCCGCTGGTGCTGGCCCATGGCGCCGGCGCCGAGGCCCGCGTCGCGCTCGGCTGGGTGATCGTCGGCGGTCTCGGCTTTGCCACAGTCGTCACGCTCTATGTGACGCCGCTTGCCTATCTGGCGCTGGCCCGGTTTTCCAAGCCGCATGCCGACGAGGAGGCGCGGCTGCACAAGGAGATGCAGGTCGCCGCAGCGATCGAGGCCGGGGAATAAGGCACGCCGCCAACACGCCGACGACAGGAGGACCAGTCGATGTCCAGACGCGAAATCGCCATCCGGACCGAAGACGGCACCGCGAGCGCCACACTGTTCCTGCCGGACGCCGCAAGCCCGGCCATCATCCGTCCGGGCGTGGTACTCTACATGGACGCCTTCGGGCCGCGGCCGGCGCTCGATCAGATGGCCGAGCGGCTGGCGGCGGAGGGCTATGTCGTGCTCGTGCCGGACCTGTTCTACCGCTTCGGCGCCTATGGCCCGTTCGATGCCGAGACCGCGTTCAAGGAGGAGGCCAGCGCCCGGCAGCTGCGGGCGATGATCGACGGCACCACCCAGGCGATGACCATTGCCGATACCGGTCATTTCCTTGATGCGCTGGCCGAGGCGGGTGCGCAGGGACCAGCCGGCGTTGTCGGCTACTGCATGGGTGGATCGCGGGCGCTTTCGGCGGCGGCGGCCTATCCGGAGCGGATCGCGGCGGCCGCGAGCTTCCATGGCGGCAATCTGGCGAGCGACAAGCCGGACAGCCCGCATCTCAAAGCCGCTTCCATCAAGGCGCGCGTGCATATCGGCGCGGCCGGGGTCGACGGCTCCTTCCCGCCGGAGCAATCGGCCAGGCTGGTCGAGGCGTTTCGCCGCGCCGAGGTCGATTTCGTGCTCGAAAACTATGTCGGCATGGCGCATGGCTGGTGCGTGCCGGACCACAGCGTCTATGACGAGGCCGGCGCCGAGCGGCAATTCCGGCGGCTTTTCACCTTCTTCGGCGAGACGCTGAAGGGGTGAGCGACATCAGCCCTCGGCGCCGGGTCCGACGACCACGAAGACATTGCCGGCCGGTTCCGGGCGCAGATCATTGCGCTTGAGTGCCGCCGCGCCCGTCTTGAGGATGTCGGCGAAGATGTGATCGATTGCTTCGCTGCGCTGGCCCGAAACGAAGAAATAATGGCGCCAGTTCTCCGGGTCGAGCAGGATGTAGTCGGCATTCTGCGCCAGCGGTTCCGGAGTGCCGTCGAGATTGGTGAGGGTCCGCCCAAGCCGGGCGGTGTTATACATGCGCGTCGTGACTTGCAGCGCGGGGTCGTCGGAATTGACGAAGACAAAGATCTCGTCGGTAAAACCGAGCTTCTCCATCCACAGGCGATGCCCGGGAAGTGCCGTCTCCGGCACGGCCAGGAGGATGCGGTTAATCAGCCCCTTGGGCAGACCCGGGGTTGTTTCGCCCAGATGCCGAAAGACTTCGCCTGCCATGGAATGGCCGACGATCACCAGCGGCCGCTGGACCAGGGGCTGGCCGGGCTCGCGAAGGGCGGCGATCTGCTCTAGGAGCGCGACCAGCTTCTCGCTCGCTGCCTTGGCGTTCAGGACCGGAAACTCGGTCATCGAGATCCACGACGGCCAGTTGAACATCAGGACGTCAGCATTGGCGCCCTTGGCAAGCTCTCCCATGGTGTAGAGGCCGAATTCGCCGTCCGGATCGGGGCCGAAGCCGTGGACGAACAGCACGAGCGGGCGCGGATCGGGGCCCGGTGCCGGACCGAAGTGCGCAAGGGCGGTCTCCAGCGCATCGAGCGCAAAGCGCGAGCCGTCCGGCGCCACGAGCCCGAAACTGTCCTCGGCGATATTGCCGGCGGTTGCCGTCTGCGGCTTGAGGATCATGGCAACGACGACATCATACTTCCACCAGATATAGGTGCCGGCGGCCCCGAGAATGGCCAGAAGAATGACGAGGCTTTTGAGAAATGTCTTCATCGGGCCATGTAGCGCCTCGGGTCGCGGCGCGGCAATATTGATGCTCAAGAATTTCGGTAACCGGCTGCCACGGACTCCGTCCGTGCCACTGGACAAGCGGGTTCGACTTGGCCCATAGCTCCTGCGGTTTTTGGAACAACAGGCTGCCGTCAAAGGCAGGCGGGAGACGGTTGAAATGGCCTTGAAGGACGTGGTTGCTGGGGTTCGCAACGAAGAGGGGATCGCGGCCGTCATCGGCATCCTCAAGCAGGCGTTCGGCGAGCGTTTCCAGACCGGCCAGTCCTTCCGCGAGCAGCATAGCCACACCACCTCCTATCTGCCGGCGCAGCTTCCGGACGGCGTCGTCTTCGTCGAGACGGCCGAGGATGTGAAGACGGTGGTCAGGACCTGCGCGGCGCACAAGGTGCCGCTGATCCCGTTCGGCACCGGCTCCTCGCTCGAGGGCCATGTGAACGCCCCGAACGGCGGCATCTCGGTCGATTTCACCCGCATGAACAAGGTGCTCTCCGTCAATGCCGAAGACCTCGACTGCACGGTCGAGCCGGGCATCACCCGCGAGGAACTCAACACCTATCTGCGCGACACGGGCCTGTTCTTTCCGATCGATCCGGGTGCCAATGCCTCGATCGGCGGCATGGCCTCGACGCGGGCGTCGGGAACCAATGCCGTGCGCTACGGCACGATGAAGGATAATGTGCTGGCGCTGACCGTGGTGACAGCGGACGGCGAGGAAATCCGGACCGCGCAGCGCGCGCGCAAATCCTCGGCCGGCTACGACCTCACCCGGCTTTATGTCGGTGCCGAAGGCACGCTCGGCGTGATCACCTCGGTGACGCTGCGGCTGCAGGGGATCCCGGCGAAGATTTCCGGCGGCGTCTGCGCCTTTCCGAGCCTGAAGGCCGCCTGCGACACCGTCATCATGACCATCCAGATGGGCATCCCGGTTGCCCGCATCGAGCTGCTCGACGAGATGCAGATGAAGGCGTGCAACGCCTATTCCAAGCTCTCCTACGCAGAGAAGCCGACGCTGTTCGTCGAGTTCCACGGCACGGAGGAGACGGTGGAGCTGCAGGCGAACCAGTTCCGCGAGATCGCGGCCGAGTTCGGCTCGGATGCGTTCCACTACACGACCAATGTCGAGGAGCGGGCGCAGCTGTGGAAGGCGCGCCACAACGCCTACTGGGCCGGCCGGGCACTGGCGCCGGAGCTCAACGGGCTGTCGACCGATGTCTGCGTGCCGATCTCCAGGCTCGCCGACTGTGTGGCCGAGACCCAGGTCGACATTCGCGACACCGGCCTTCTGGCGACCATTGTCGGCCATGCCGGCGACGGCAATTTCCACGTGCTGCTGCTGTTCAACGACAAGGATCCGGCCGAGATTGCCCGCACCGAGGCCTTCATGGCGCGGCTCAACGCCCGGGCGCTTTCCATGGAGGGCACCTGCACCGGCGAGCACGGGGTGGGCCAAGGCAAGATGAGCTATCTCGAACAGGAGCTGGGCTCGGCGATCCCGCTGATGCGCTCGATCAAGAAAAGCCTCGACCCGGACAACATCTTCAATCCGGGCAAGATCTTCCGCATGGGATGAGGCACCCGCGCGGCTTGCTCCCGCCGGGAATTGCATTACCTTTGCGCCGGTAGTGATGGGAGTCGCAGGACGTGCTCGGACGCATACTGGTTTTCCTCGGCGGGCTGCTGGTCGTCGCGCTGTTCGGAGCGCTGCTGGCGCCGCTGTTCGTCGACTGGACCGATTTCCGCAAGGATTTCGAGAGCCAGGCGAGCCGTGTGCTCGGCAAGAAGGTGACCGTGCTCGGCGAGGTCGAGGCGCGCCTGCTGCCCTTTCCCTCGGTCACCCTGCATGACGTGACTGTCGGCGCCGACGCCGACGGCAAGCCGCTGGTGCATGTGGCGCGCTTTTCCATGGATGCCGAGCTGGCGCCCTTGCTGTCGGGCGAGGCGCGCATCTTCGACATGCGCATCGAGGAACCGAAGGCGCGCATCCGGCTGACCGCCGACGGCACGCTCGACTGGCTGCGCGGCAGCAGCGCCGACATTCCGGCGCGCACCGTCGTTCTGGAAAAGGTGCGCATTGTCGGCGGCGAGATCGACTTCATCGACGAGCAGACCGGGCGCACCCGCACGATCGCAGGCCTCGACGCCGACATGTCGGCGCGCTCGCTGGCCGGCCCCTGGACGGTCAACGGCAAGGCCTCGCTCGATGGCGAGCCGGGGCATTTCTTCCTCTCCAGCCTGCAGCCCGAGATCGGTGCCAGTGCGCTGTCGCTGAAGCTGCGGCTGCAGCCGGATGCGCGGCCGTTTGACATCGAACTCGACGGCAATCTGGCGCTGAAGGAAGGCCGGCCGAGCTATCAGGGCCAGTTCCAGGCGCTGTGGAAGGGGGTCACGGCCGCCAAGGGCGACGCCAAGACGCCGGCGCCTCGGGCGCGCGGCGATTTCGAGCTGACCAACGAACGCATCGTCGTCAAATCCTACCGCTTCGAGCTGGGCGAGGTTGCCGACCCTTACGTGGTGACCGGCGAGGCCAAGCTCGACACCGGTGCCAATCCCGAATTCCTGCTGACGGCGGAAGGCCAGCAGGTGGACGTCAACCGGCTCGCCAACGAGAGCGCGCGCGGCAAGACCGGCCGCAATGCCGCCGGCTCGGTGCGCGAGCGGCTCGATCTCCTGATCGCCATGGCGAGCGAGATCCCGATCCCGAACCTGCCGGGCAAGGCGACGCTGCGGCTGCCGGCGATCGTCGCCGGCGACACGGTGTTGCGCGACGTGACGCTCGACGTGCGCCCCGACGGCCGCGGCTGGAATGTCGAGCGCGCCGTGGTGGTCCTGCCCGGGCGCACGCAGGTCGAGGCCAAGGGACGGCTGGTGCTCGGCTCGGCGCCGTCGTTCAGCGGCGACCTGCTCGTTGCCTCGACCCAGCCGTCGGGGCTGTCGAGCTGGATCGCCGGCACGGTCGATCCGGCCATTCGCCAGCTCAAGTCCATGGGGTTTTCCGCCGCGGTCAACCTGACCCCGCAGATCCAGCGCTTCGAGAAGCTGGAGCTGGCGATCGGGCCGGCGCAGCTGAACGGCCGGCTGGAGCGCCAGTCGCTCGACAAGGAGAAGGCCGCGACGCTGTCGATCGACTTGACCGGCAACGAGATCGATCTCGACGCGGCGCGCGCCGTGGCCGGGCTGATCACCGGCGAGGAGGCGGATCACGCGCTGCTCGCCGAAAAGATCGCCACGCGGCTCAAGGTCGGCCGGCTGACCGGTTACGGCATGGAGGCCGGCGAGGTCGAGACGGTGTTCACCTATGACGGGGCCGGGGTCGCCATCGACCGGCTCAATATCGGCAACTTGGCGGGTGCGTCGCTGAAGGCAAGCGGCGCCGTGAAGGGCCCGATCACCACGCCGTCCGGCAAGATGCAGGTGGCGCTTTCGGCGAAGGATCCGGGACCTTTCCTGGCGCTGCTGGCCGGGCAGCTGCCGGCCCATCCGCTGGCGGCGCGGCTGGTCAGAAGCGCGCCCTTCTATGCCGACAGCAACATGACCGCGAGCCTGGTGTTCGGCGAGGCGGCCGGCGGCGGCATGGCCGTCAAGCTCGCCGGCACGTCGAACGGCAGCCGCATCGCGCTCGACTATGGCGTCGATGACCTCACCAAGCTTTCCGGCGGCGCCAAGGTCAATCTGGCGGCGACGCTGGAAAACCCGCAGGCAATGATCCTGCTCGGTCAGGCGGGCCTTGATCCGCTGCCGATCGGCGGCGGCGAGGGCGGGCGCCTGCAGTTCAGCGTCAACGGTGCCGGCAATGATCCGGCGGATGCGACGCTGACCTTCGCCGCCGGCCGCACGACGCTTTCGGCGCGTGGCAAGATCGGGCTGGCTGCGGCGGGTTTCCCCGCCGGCAAGGGCGTGCTCAAACTCGAAAGCCCGGACCTCGAACCCTATCTGATGATGACCGGCATCGTGCTGCCGCAGGGCGGTGCGGGCTTACCTGCGCGGCTCGCAGCCGAACTGACGCTGGGCGAGGGCAAGGCCGAGGTCGCGGCGATCGATGCGGAGGCGGCCGACAACCGCATCACCGGCGGGCTGATCCTCGACTGGAACGGCGCCGTGCCCAAGGTCGACGGCGAGCTCCAGGTCGACAGCGTCGATCTGGCCTGGCTCTCCGAAGGCGTGCTCGGTCCGGTGAGCGACCCGGTGACCGGGGCGCTGTCGCGCCAGCCGCTGTCGAAGCCGCGCAGTGACGTTGAATTCAACCTCGCGCTGACCTCCAACCGTTTCTCGCCGGGCCTATTCGGCCCGGTCGCCGGCTTCTCCGCCACGCTCAACGGTGCCGGCGGCCAGATGACGCTCGAGGATGCGACCGGGCAATGGCTGGGCGGCACGATGAGCGGCCGGCTGATGGTCGCCAATACCGACGGCAACGGCTTTTACCAGGGCCGGGTTGCGCTGCGCGGTGCCGATGCGGCAACCGTGGAGCGGGCGATCGGACGGACGGGCGATGCCGGCATCCTCGATGGCAAGCTGGACCTCGATCTGGTGGCCGAGGCGACCGGCGCGACCGTCGCCGACCTGCTGTCGGCTTCGAACGGTTCGGGAACAGTGAAGCTCCCGGCGCTGACCGTGCGGCATCTCGACGGCGGCCTTCTGGCGAAGATCCTGCCCGAGGCCGACCGGATCGAGGGTGAGGTGACCGGCGAGACGGTCGAGGCGCTGGCTGAGCGGCTTTTGGGCGGCGCGTCGAGCGCCTTTGCCAATGTCGAGGTGCCGTTCAACATCACCGACGGTGTGCTGCGCGCGACCGCGCTGTCGCTCGCCAATGATGCGGTCAAGCTCGACGGCACCGCCAAGGTCGATCTGGCAGGGCGGCAGCTGGAGGCGGATCTGCGGCTGGCCTTTGAACCGGGCGACAATGCGCTGTCCGGTGCCGAGCCCGGCCTTCGTCTGCTGTTCTCCGGCGATGTCGCAAGCCCCGAGCGGCGGATCGACGTCGGCGACCTCACCAATTTCCTGTCGCAGCGCGCCTTCGAGCGCGAGCGCCGGCGCGTCGAGACGCTGCAGTCGAACGTGCTGGAAAAGCAGCGGCTGCGGCGCGAGGCGGCGCTTTATCGTTATCGGGCGGAAGAGCGTGCCCGGGCCGAGGCGGAGCGGGCACGGCTTGCCGAAGAGGCGCGACTGGCCGAAGAGGCGCGGCTGAAGGCGGAGGCCGAGCGCCGTGCATTTGAGGAGGAGGCGCGTCGCAAGGCCGCCGAAGAGGCGGAGCGTGCGGCACAATCTAAGGCGCCTCAGGCTGCGCCGGGGACGAATCCGGACGGCGCGCCTTCGACGCCGCAGCTGCCGGTGTCGCCCGGCGAAGGTGTGACGCGCGGCGGATCGCTTCCGCCCGTCAAGCTGCAGTTCGAAAACCTGCCGGGCGTCAACTAAAGGCCGATAAAGGCCACGCTCTGCGACGGTGCGTCGGCTTGCCTCGGCGCGTGCCGCGTCTTAGGCTTTGTCCCATGCCGGCCGGGACCCGGCGGGAGAAGGGGGGGCTTCGCCATGTTTTCCAGGATCGTTTCGTGTCTGACGCTGCTTCTTGCCATCGGTTTTGCCGGTCAATCGGCGGCCGAGGAGCGCTACCAGCCCTTTGCCGAGAACCGCGGCTGGACGATTGCCTATG
>DAIMJJ010000127.1:0-12460 GCA_036722275.1 Rhizobium sp.
GGCCGAACAGCTCCGACTCGATCAGGTCGCGCGGGATGGCCGCCATGTTGATGGCCACGAAGGGCCCGTTGCGGCGCTTGCCATAGTCATGCAGCGCGCGGGCCACCAGTTCCTTGCCGGTGCCCGATTCGCCGGTGATCATCAGCGTCAGGTCGGTCTGCATGAGCCGCGCCAGCACCCGGTAGATCTCCTGCATGGCCGCCGAGCGGCCGACCAGCGGCATGCCGTCCTGCGTGTCGTCATCAAGACGCGCCGGCTTCTTCTTCGGTTCGGCCAGCGCCCGACCGATGATGGCGATCAGTTCGGTGAGGTCGAAGGGCTTCGGCAGGTAGTCGTAGGCGCCCTTTTCGGAGGCCTTGATGGCGGTCATGAAGGTGTTCTGGGCGCTCATGACCAGCACCGGCAGGTCAGGCCGGGCCTTCTTGATGCGGGGCAGCAGGTCGAAGGCGTTTTCGTCAGGCATGACGACGTCGGTCACCACCAGATCGCCCTCGCCCGCCGAGATCCAGCGCCACAGCGTTGCGGCATTCGAGGTGATGCGGACGTCATAGCCGGCCCGCGTCAGCGCCTGGTTGAGGACAGTACGGATGGCGGCGTCGTCGTCGGCGACGAGAATCGTGGCAGTCATCGGATGCTTCCTGTGGAGTTCGCCGGAATGGTATCGTCGAGCGCGATGTCCTTCGACACCGGCATCAGCACGCGGAACGTGGTGCGGTTGGCCTGGCTGTCGCATTCGACGATGCCGCCATGGCCGTCGATGATCTTGGCCACCAGCGCCAGCCCGAGACCCGAGCCGTTGGTCTTGGTGGTGATGAACGGATCAAACAGATGCGGCAGAAGGTCTGCCGGAACGCCGGGACCGTTGTCGTGCACGCAGAATTCGAGCGGCAACGAGATCTTCTCGCGCGTGCCGGCCACCGACAGGCGGATGCCCGGACGATAGGCGGTCGTCAGCTGGATTTCGCCGTCCGGACGGTCGCCGATCGCCTCGGCCGCGTTCTTGATCAGGTTCAGGAACACCTGCACCAGCTGGTCGCGATTGGCATAGACGGGCGGCAGCGACGGGTCGTAGTTCTCGGTGATGCGGATATCGCGGGCAAAGCCGGCCTTGGCGATCGCCTTCACATGGTCGAGCACCGAGTGAATGTTGAGCGCGACGCGGTCGACCGGGCGTTCGTCAGAGAAGACTTCCATGCGGTCGACGAGCGAGACGATGCGGTCGGTCTCGTCGCAGATCAGCCGGGTCAGCGGCCGGTCCTCGATCGGCACGGTCGTCTCCAGAAGCTGCGCAGCGCCACGGATGCCCGACAGCGGATTTTTGATCTCATGCGCCAGCATCGAGGCCAGGCCAGTCACGGAGCGCGCCGCGGTGCGGTGCGTCAGCTGCCGGTCGATCTTGTCGGCCATCGAGCGTTCCTGCAGCACGACGACGACGCTGCCCGGTTGGCTGAGCACGGGGGCGACATAGAGGTCGACCAGCTTTTCCTGGCCGAGCCGCGGCGAACTCAAGTCGACCCGGTACTCGTTGACCGGCGCGCGGCGCTCGCGCACCTGGTCGATCAGCGCCAGAAGCGGACTGCCGAAGGGGATGAAGGTCGAGATGCGGTAGCGTCGCAGATGGCTGGCGCTGGCGCCGAAGAAGGCTTCCGCCTCCCAGTTGGCAAAGGCGATGTGCCCTTCGGCGTCGACCATGACGACCGGATGCTGAATGGCGTTGAGCACCGCCATGGCGACGCTGTTGCCCAGGTGATCGTCCGTCATGCTGCCTCCCGCCGGCCATCGGCACCCGTTGCGGCATCCGACAGGCAAAGTGCCAGCGCCTTCGCGACGAAGGCCGGATCCCGTGACGTCATGATTTCCGCTTTCCTTTTCTGGTCGGTACTCGGCGCATAGCGCTCGAGATACCAGCCGACGTGCTTGCGCGCATGGCGAACGCCGACTTCGGCGCCGTAATGCGATAGCATCGCCTCGTAATGTTCTGCGGCAAGCGCCGGGATCTCGTCGCGACGCGGCCCGCTGTGGCCAGCGACCCAGCCGGCATGCCAGGGGCGCCCCTGGCAAGCGCGGCCGACCATGACCGCATCGGCGCCGGAACGCCGGCGGATCTCTTCGGCATCCTCGCGCGTCTCGACGTCGCCATTCGCGACCAGCGGCACCGAGATGACGTCGCGCACGGCGGCGATGGCATCCCAGTCGGCGCGGCCCTCGTAGAACTGCATGCGGGTGCGCCCGTGCACGATGATCATCTGCACGCCGGCGGCCTCGGCACGCGCGGCAATCTCCGGCGCATTCAGCGAATTCTCGTCCCAGCCAAGGCGCATCTTGAGCGTCACCGGCACCTTGACGGCGCGGACTGTCGCCTCGACCAGCGACAGGGCATGATCCGGATCGCGCATCAGGGCCGAACCGGAATAGCCGCCAATCACCTTCTTGGCGGGGCAACCCATGTTGATGTCGATGATGTCGGCACCATTGGCCTCGGCAATCCGTGCCGCTTCCGCCATCCAGCGGGCTTCGCGTCCGGCGAGCTGCACCATGTGCGGGGTGAGCCCCGCCCCTTTGAGGCGCGACCAGGATTCGGCGGCGTTGTGCACAAGCTCCTTGCTGGCAACCATCTCGGTCACCACCAGGCCGGCGCCAAAGCGCCAGGCAAGTTGCCGGAACGGCAGGTCGCTCACACCCGACATGGGGGCCAGAATCACGCGATTGCGGATCGGGATCCGACCGATCTCGAACGGTGAATGCAGCGCGCTTGAACTCAATTGATTATCTTTCAGGCATCCAGGGTGTTTGCACGATTTTTAGCCATTAAATGCGGCCTTGCCAAGGGCTTTCCTCGGGCCTGTAACTAAATTCGAACACGTGCTGGAAAATCAAAGAGGCAGCCGGTAGACCACACCCACACCCTTCCTATGTCAAGGCCGAACACTGCAATGCAGCAATGCACCAAGACCACAATTGGGACCATCATCGTCGCCGCCGGGCGCGGCGAGCGCGCCGGCGCCTCGGTCGAGGGGCCCAAGCAATACCGGCGAATCGGAGGCCAGCCGGTGATCCGCCATACGCTTGGCGCCTTCCTCGCCTGGCCGCGGACGGCGAAGATCGTTGCCGTCATCCACCCGGATGATGTCGCCCTGTTCGAGACGGCCCGGTCCGGCCTGGAGGGCGCAGAGACGATCACGGTCTGCTTTGGCGGCAAGACCCGCCAGCAATCGGTTTTGGCCGGGCTCCGGGTGCTCGCCGACGCCGGCATTACCCATGTGATGATCCATGACGCGGTGCGTCCCTTTATCGATGACGCGCTGCTCGGCCGGATTGCCGACGGCGTCGATGCCGGCGAAACCTGCCTGCTGCCGGCCATGCCGGTGACCGACACGCTCAAGCGGGGCGATGCAGCCGGCCATGTCGGAGAAACAGTGTCGCGTGCGGGTCTCTACGGCGCACAGACCCCGCAGACCTTCGCCTATGCTGCTATCCTTAAGGCGCATGAGGCGGCCGCAGCCTCAGGCCGGGACGACTTCACCGACGATGCTTCGATCGCCGAATGGGCCGGGCTGCCGGTCCGGCTCGTCGAAGGTTCGCCCGACAATGTGAAACTGACCCTGCAGAGAGACATCGCCATGGCCGACGCAAAGCTTTCACCGCATCCCCTGCCCGACGTTCGCACCGGCAACGGCTATGACGTTCATCAGCTCGTGCCGGGCGACGGTGTCACCCTCTGCGGGATCTTCATCGCCCATGACCAGAAGCTCAAAGGCCATTCCGATGCCGACGTGGCGCTGCATGCGCTGACCGATGCGCTGCTCGCCACCTGCGGCGCCGGCGACATCGGCGATCATTTCCCGCCCTCCGATCCGCAGTGGAAGGGCGCGCCGTCGCGGATCTTCCTCGAACACGCCGCCCGCATCGTGCGCGAGGCCGGCGGCGCGATCATGAATGCCGACATCTCGCTGATCGCCGAGGCGCCGAAGATCGGGCCGCACCGCCAGGCCATGCGCGAGAAACTCGCAGACATGCTGTCAATCTCGCTCGATCGCTGTTCGGTCAAGGCCACCACCAACGAGACGATCGGCTTCGTCGGCCGCCGCGAAGGGATTGCAGCGATCGCAACGGCGACCGTCGTCTACGGCGGGGCTGCGCGATGAGCCTCTTCCCCGGTGATATCGAGGCCACCGCCGCGCGCATCATCGCGGACTTCAGCGCCCGCGGCCTGACGCTTGCCACCGCCGAATCCTGCACCGGCGGGCTGATCATCGGCACGCTCACCGAGATTTCCGGCTCCTCCAGCGTCGTCGACCGCGGTTTCATCACCTATTCCAACCAGGCCAAGATGGATCTCCTGAACGTTCAACCGGAAACGCTGGAACGCCACGGCGCCGTCTCGCGGCAGACCGCACTGGAAATGGTCGACGGCGCGCTACGGCAGTCCGGTGCGGATCTTGCCGTCGCGGTTACCGGGATTGCCGGACCGGGCGGCGGCAGCCCGGACAAGCCGGTCGGGCTGGTGCATCTCGCCGCCGGATCTGCCAAGGGAATAAGGCTTCACCGTGAGATGCGCTATGGTGATCTCGGGCGTTGCGGGATCCGCCTTGCGACGGTTCGAACCGCGCTGGACTTGCTGGTGGAAGCGGCAGGCTAGCCCAAAGCTGCCGAGGAGCGAAACTACGCTGCGTAGATCTTGTCGGCGCGGGCCTCGAAGGCCTCAGCGAACATGCGGAAGGCGCGATCGAACATCGAGCCCATCAGTGCGCCGAGGATGCGGTTCTTGAACTCGTAGTCGATGAAGAAATGGACAGTGCATCCACCCTCGCCGGCCGCCTCGAAGCGCCAGCGATTGTCGAGATAGCGGAACGGGCCCTCGATATATTTGACGTCGATCGCCAGTTCCGCGGGGTTCAGCAGCACCTGGGTGGTGAAGGTCTCGCGGATCGCCTTATAGCCGACGGTCATGTCGGCCACCAGAAGCACTTTGCCGTCGCGCTCGCGGCGCGAGCGGATCGTCAGCGCCTCGCAGAGCGGCAGGAATTCCGGATAGCGCTCGACATCGGCGACGAGGGCGTACATCCGCTCGGGAGAATGCGTGACGGGACGACGGGTTTCGAACTGCGGCATGCGCGAGAGCTAATGTCGTCCGACGGCATTGGCAAGTAGCGCGCGGCTGTGGCCACGCGATTTCAACATCAGAAGCGGGATTTCCCCTTCATATGCGGCCAGTCTGTCGATGATCTTCGGCGCCGAGTCGCGTTCGAAGTGCCAGATATAGCGCAGGAACTCCAGTGTCAGCCGCTCCGGGCAGCCCTCGGCCATTTCCGGCCGGGTGCGGCCGGCATAGCGCAGCCAGCGCGTGACGACACCGTAGAGGGAGACGTGCCGCGGCGGCCTCAGCCAGATCACCAGATCGGCGCGCGCCAGGCGCTCCGGAAGCGTGCGCGGGCTTGTCCCGTCCATCACCCAGCGCGGCAAGGCGACCAATTCGGCGATCCGCCGGTTGGCGTCGTCGCGCGACCGCGACTGCCAGCCGGGCAACCAGAACACGTCCCGGTCCATCGAGACGTAATGCAGCCCAAAGCGTTCGGCGAGCGCCCGCGCCAGCGTGCTCTTGCAGCTACCCGAACAGCCGATCACCAGGATGCGCTCGGCGCCAGGCAGAAGGCGCCCGGCCTCTGCCCTGTCAATCATTCGATAGGTCATTCACACTCCTCGGGCCCGCTGCCGCGTGATGTCTCGTCGCGCCGTAACAGGTCGATATGGCAGGCTGTTGACCATGACGGTGCGCGAAGGAAAACCGCTCTAGCGGCGGGCAGAGGGCACCGGCTCGCCGGGCCGCGGATTGCCGACGGGGAACCATTTGCGCTTAGCAAGACCCAGCCTCACCCCCAGATCCTCAAAGATCCACGGAATGACCTGCTTGCGCCCCCTGACGAAGGGCAAAACCGCGGTATCGAGATGGATGAACGGCAGGAAGGGGTTCGGGCGCTGCGAGGCGTAGATCTCGACGCGGATCGACGGTCGGGCCGAGCGTCCGCGAGCATGAAAGCCGAACGTATCGCCGACCACCAGCGTATTGGCTGGCACGGAGAACACAGTCGGTTCGGGAAGACGCAGAAATTTCAGCTCGCCGCGCGTCAGCCGGAAGGCACCGCCGCCATGCTTGCGCGAGGCGAGGATGCTCTTGCGCTTGTGCCATGCCAGACGACGCTGCGTCAGCCTGTGCGACCCCCTGACATAGGTGAACGGCCCCTCATCCGGCGGCACGTCATGCAGGAAGAACCAGGCCTTCACGGTTGAGTGAAAGGTGTCCATGTGCAGATTGGTCTGCGGATCCTTGCCTTTCTCCTCAGGCGAGGCATCGGCGAAGATCGTCTGCACGCTGATCACCGGCTCGACGTCGAAGCCTCCGACATAGCGGATCAGGTTCGTCCATTCCGGGCTTTCAAGGAAGGCCTTGACCGCGGGCAGCCTGGCGACCACCTCCGGCGTCAGCGGCGTGCGCCGTGTCACCGCATTGCCTTCATACATTTCGCGCGCGGGAACCCGGAGCCCTTCAATTTCGGCGACCAGTTGGCGGAACTGGTCCGGGGGCACCAGATCGCGCCGTTCGATATAGCCATGTTCTTCGAAAGCCAGGCGGTCGGCCGGCGCGACCAGATGCTCGAGCCTGCGCCGGCGAAAAGCGGCCATGCGGGCCGCTGCCTTGACGCGCCAGACATGCAGCCCGCGCCGGTTGAGCGCCTCGCTGCCGATCACGGGATTGCCGGAAAAGGATTTCGCCCCCGTCAGGATCTGCATCGCATACCAGGGGGACAGAAGAATGTCTTTGAGCTTCGACATCATGTCATGCTCCTCGATCAACCAACCGAGGCACAACCTAGCGTCGACCTTGACCCTTGTCGACTATTGCTGTGCGCGAAGCTTTTCGCGATTGGCCTTCAGCCTCGCAAAGTCGTCTCCAGCATGGTGCGACGACCGCGTGAGCGGGCTTGACGAAACCATCAGGAAACCCTTGGCATAGGCGACTGTCTCGTAGGACTTGAACTCCTCCGGCGTCACGAAGCTCATCACCTGATGATGCTTGCGGGTCGGCTGGAGATACTGCCCGATCGTCAGGAAGTCGACGTCTGCGGTCCGAAGATCGTCCATGAGCTGCAGCACTTCGTTGCGCTCCTCGCCGAGGCCGACCATGATGCCGGACTTGGTGAACATGGTGGGATCGAGTTCCTTGACCCGCTGCAACAGCCGCACCGAGTGGAAATAGCGCGCGCCGGGACGGACTGTCAGATAATTGCCCGGCACGGTTTCCATATTGTGGTTGAAGACGTCCGGTTTTGCCGCCACCACGCGCTCCAGCGCACCGGGCTTCTTCAGGAAGTCCGGAGTCAAGATCTCGATCGTGGTCTCCGGCGAGGCGGCGCGGATGGCCCAGATCACCTTTTCGAAATGCTCGGCGCCACCGTCCTCGAGGTCGTCGCGGTCGACCGAGGTGATGACGACGTGTTGCAGGCCCATCTGCTTGACGGCTTTTGCGACGTTTTCCGGTTCATTGGGATCGAGCGGATTGGGCTTGCCGGTCGCGACATTGCAGAAGGCGCAGGCGCGGGTGCAGATCTCACCCATGATCATGAAGGTGGCGTGCTTCTTGTCCCAGCACTCGCCGATGTTCGGACACCCGGCTTCCTCGCAGACCGTGACAAGCTTGTTGTCCTTGACGATCGAACGCGTCTCCGAATAGCCCTTCGAGGTCGGCGCCTTGACGCGGATCCATTCCGGCTTGCGCATCACTTCCGTATCCGGGCGGTGTGCCTTTTCCGGATGCCGGACGCGTGCCTGGGGATCGTTGATCTTGTCGAGAATGGTAACCACGTAACCTTACTCCGCGCCGCTTCTGCCGGGCGCTCTTAGCATTGATGGCTGTAGGTGAAAACCAGCGTATCGGTCGTCGAGCGGCCGGTCGGCTGGCAACGTTCCATCACTTCGCGGGTGCCACGCAGGGTGACCCGCGTCTGATTTCGGTCCACCGGACCTTCGACATAGTATTCGAGCGGCGTGCGCGGGCAGTACTTGGAGAAGACCCGGGCCGTCCCCGAATAATAGCCTTCGACATTGGCGCCGTTGAAGAGCAGCGTACCACGGGTCACACCGGCGTCGCGCATACCCTGTTTCGGCCGTTCATAGTAGAAGGCGCGCTCGTTGCCCGCCGCCTTCAGCCGCATCAGCGAACCGTTATGGTCCCAGCAACTGTCGGCGAAGGCAGACGCGGGCGAAAGCACCAGCAAACCCATCGCAAGGGCACCGGCCTGTGCAGCAATCGTCTTCAGCATGCCCTTCCCTCCACTCTATCCAGATGCCGCGTCAGCGGCGGATAATCTTGATCACGAAAAGCAGAAGGCTGGCGCCGACGAAGCTCGTCAGCAGAAAGCCCAGCCAGTCGCCCTCGACGAAAATGCCGAAGCGGCGGAACACCGCGGCCGCCACCACCGAGCCGAGAATGCCGATGATGATGTTCATGATGATGCCGAAGCGCATGTCGAGAAACTTGCCTGCCATCCAGCCGGCGAAGCCGCCGACGACGACGGTCAGGAACCAGCCAATTTCGAACCCAGCCATGTGCAATCCTTCGCTTTGAGGTCCCGCCCCCCTTATATAGGCGGCGGGAACCGGCCCCACAACTCGCCTTTAGGCGTTGAGTGCCCGGCCATAGGCATCGAGCACGCTTTCCTTCAGCGTCTCGGAAATGGTCGGATGCGGGAAGATCGTGTGCATCAGCTCTTCCTCGGTCGTCTCGAGGTTCATGGCCACGACGAAGCCCTGGATGAGTTCGGTGACTTCGGCGCCGACGAGATGCGCGCCGATCAGCTCGCCGGTCTTCTTGTCGAAGATGGTCTTGACCATGCCCTGGTCTTCGCCGAGCGCGATCGCCTTGCCGTTGGCGACGAAGGGGAAACGGCCGACGCGGATGTCGCGGCCCTCGGCCTTGGCCTTGGCTTCGGTGAGGCCAACGGAGGCGACCTGCGGATTGCAGTAGGTACAGCCCGGGATCTTGGCCTTGTCCATCGGATGGACGTTCGGCAGGCCGGCAATCTTCTCGACGCAGATGACGGCTTCATGCTCGGCCTTGTGGGCGAGCATCGGCGGGCCGGCGACGTCGCCGATCGCATAGATCCCCGGCACATTCGTCTTGCCGTAACCGTCGATGGCGATGAAGCCGCGATCGGTCTTCACGCCGAGCGCCTCGAGCCCGATATTCTCGATATTCGCCTGCACGCCGACGGCCGAGATCATGCGGTCGGCGGTGATCTTCTCGACCGTTCCGTCCTTCTTCTCGACATGGGCGGTGATCGAATTGGCGCCCTTCTCGACTTTGGCAACCTTGGCCTCCAGAAGGATCTTCATGCCCTGCTTGTCGAACTGCTTCTTGGCGAAGGCCGAAATTTCAGCGTCCTCGACCGGCATGACCTGGCTCATGACCTCGACGACGGTCACCTCGACGCCGAGCGTGCGATAGAAGGAGGCGAATTCGATACCGATGGCGCCCGATCCCATGACCAGCAGCGACTTCGGCATGATGTCGGGGTTCATCGCCTCGAAATAGGTCCAGATCAGCTTGCCGTCGGGCTCAAGACCGGGGAGCGCGCGCGGGCGGGCGCCGGTGGCGACGATGATGTGCTTGGCGGTATAGGTGCCCTCGCCCAGCGTATTTTTCGGAACCGGTGCCTGCGGCTGAACGATCGTCTTGGTGGTCTTGGATACCACGATTTCGCCGGGCTTGGTGAGCTTGGCTTCGCCCCAGATGATATCGACCTTGTTCTTCTTCATCAGGAAGCCGACGCCGCCGTTCATGCGCTCGGCAATGCCACGCGAGCGGGCGATGATGGCCTTCAGATCCGGCGTCACCTTGCCTTCGAGCGTCAGGCCGTAATTCTTGGCGTGTTCGGCGAGATGCAGCACTTCCGCCGACCGCAGCAACGCCTTGGTGGGAATGCAACCCCAGTTGGAGCAGATGCCGGCGAGATGTTCGCGCTCGACGATTGCGGTCTTCAGGCCCAGCTGCGCGGCACGGATCGCGGCAATGTAGCCGCCGGGGCCGGAGCCGATAATGAGAACGTCATAAGCGTTGGACACTGGTCTTCATCTCCTCTTTGGCGGACGGGGCTCCACCTTGCCGGCGGAGCCCTCTTCCGGGGGATGAAGCCGGACCGGATCAGGCCTTGGTCAGCATCCCGTAAATTTCATCCTTCAGAACCATCCGCTTCTTGCGCATGGTCTCCATCTCGACGTCACCGACCGGCTCCACTTCGGTTTCCGATCGATGGATGGCGCGGTTCACGTCGCGGTAGTCCTCGAGCAACTTGGCAAAACGCTCGTCGCTCACCTTGAGCGCATGCATCTTGTCCGCATATTCCGGAAACTCGTCGTGGATTTCGTGCGGGGTGTTCGACATTCGGTATCTCCTCTTGTGTCGGTCGATACCTGCAGACTATTCACCCGAAACCGCCACTCCCTTGATCTTGATCAACTTTCTGCGGGCATTTCGTCAAATCCCCACCAGCATTCGCACCACCGGTTCAAGCCCGCGACCAATCGCGCGGGTATTGTCGGCGTCGAGATGAATGCCGTCGAGCGGGCTCGTCTGTGAAACCGATCCGGCGTCGAAAAAGCCGCAACCGGTCTCGTCGGCCAGGTCCCGGTAGAAGCTCGCCAGCATCGCCGATTCGTCGATCGCACCGCGAAACATCGCAGCAAACGGCGCATTGGCCGTCTCGCAAATCGGCGGCGGCGACACGATCAGGATCTCGGGCGCCTCATAGCCAAAACCCCAGTCATGATGCCGGATCAGCTTGACCAGCCGATCGACGCCCTTGGTGGCGCCGATCGCGGTCCCGGATATGCCGCGCTTCATGTCATTGGTGCCGAGCAGCAGGATCACCAGATCCAGCGGCTTGTGGCTTTCCAGCGCACTCGGCAACAGCTTCGCGCCATTGCGTTCGCAATCGGCGAGATGGTCGTCATAGGCGGTGGTGCGTCCGTTCAGACCCTCGGCAATGATATTGACCTCAGGCCCCAGCGCGGCCGCCAGCACGCTCGGCCAGCGATCCGCAAACGCATGCCGGCCAACCGTTTCCGGATCATAACCCCATGTCAGACTGTCGCCGTAGCAAAGAACGGATTTCATGCCACACCGCCTTTGCTTGTTAGACGAGCATGCCCATCGGGTTTTCGATGTAGCGCTTGAAGGCGCCGAGCAGTTCGGCCCCGAGCGCACCATCGACGCAGCGATGGTCGGTCGACAGCGTCACCGACATGACATTGGCGATCTTCATCTCGCCGTTCTTCACCACCACCCGCTGTTCGCCCGCGCCGACCGCAAGGATCGTCGCATGCGGCGGGTTGATGACGGCGGCGAACTGCTTGACGCCCATCATGCCCATGTTCGAGACCGAGGTGGTGCCGCCCTGGTATTCTTCCGGCTTCAGCTTGCGTTCCTTAGCCCGCTTGCCTAGATCCTTCATCTCGTTGGAGATAGCCGACAGGGTCTTGAGCTCCGCATGGCGGATGATCGGCGTGATCAAGCCACCCGGGATCGACACGGCGACGCCGACATCGGCGTGGCGGTGCTTGACCATGTTGGTATCGGTCCAGGAGACGTTGGCGTCCGGCACTTCCATGAGCGCCATGGCCATCGCCTTGATGATCATGTCGTTGACCGAAAGCTTGTAAGCCGGCGCGCCTTCCTTGCGGGGGGCGGCGTCGTTGAGCTGGGCCCGCAGCGCCAGTAGCGCATCGAGCTCGCAATCGACGGTTACGTAGAAATGCGGGATCGTCTGCTTCGACTCGACCAGGCGCTTGGCGATGGTCTTGCGCATGCCGTCATGCGGCACGAGCTCGTAGGAACCCGGCTCGAACAGCTTGAGGACAGCCTCTTCCGAAGGGCCCTTGGCCATGACCGGTGCGGCAGCAGCCGGTGCAGCGGCAGTGGCAGCGGCCGGCGCAGCCTTGGCACCACCGCCGGCAACCGCCTTCTCCACGTCGCTCTTGACGACGCGGCCATGCGGACCGGAACCGCTGACAGCGGTCAGATCCAAACCGGCTTCCTTGGCCAGTCGGCGGGCGAGCGGCGAGGCAAACACACGCTCGCCGGTCTTTGCGACCGGTGCCGGCGTCGAAGGCGCCGGTGCCTTGTCCGCGATCGGTGCGGAGACGGCAGGTGCCACTTCCGTCTTGGCGGGCGCTGCCTCCGCCTTGGCCGGTGCGGCGGAACCGCCGCCGGCCGCGGCGGCCGCCAGATCTTCGCCGTCGGCAGCCAGAATGGCGATCAGGGCGTTGACCTTGACCGCTTCGGTTCCGGCCGGAACGACGAGCTTGGCGACCGTGCCCTCATCGACGGCTTCGACTTCCATCGTCGCCTTGTCGGTCTCGATCTCGGCGATCACGTCGCCGGACTTGACCTTGTCGCCTTCCTTGA
>DAIMJJ010000128.1:0-12222 GCA_036722275.1 Rhizobium sp.
TCTGGCACATGCGGCAATGGCAGATGGAGCTATCCTTGAGGACGCCCGTGACCCGGAACCGGACCGCGCCGCATTGGCATCCGCCTGTGTAGATGGCATCGGTCATGCTGGGTCTCCTGGTTTTGGCGCGGTGGCCAAGGTTTCACCCCCCTCTGCCCTGCCGGGCATCTCCCCCTCAAGGGGGGAGATCGATCCCGCGGCCATCGCTCCGTTCCCCATTAGAACCTGAAAACGGGACAAAGAGACGAGGGGCAAGGCAAGCTCAAAACCGAATGCAGCTCCGCAATCTCCGAGACCGGATGGTTCCGGCGACGGTGCAACGTCCCGATCTCCCCCTTTGAGGGGGTGAGGCACGGTCGGCGCAGCCGAGCAATCGATCCAGTGAATCGATTGCAGTGCCGAACGCCCGGCAGGGCAGAGGGGGGTATCCGCAATAGCCACGGCAAACATCCTACCGCTTGACCTCCCAGCTCGTCACCCGCTCGCCGGTTTCCTTGTCCTTGCCGTCCTTGAGCTGGATGCCCTTGGCTGCCAGGTCGTCGCGGATCTTGTCGGCTTCGGCAAAGTTCTTCGCTTTCAGCATCTCGAGGCGCATGTCGACGAGTGCCTGAACGGCCGCCGTCAGGTCGTCGCTCATCGCCGCACGCTTCGGCTGGACGCCGAGCAGGGCGGCGCTGGCGGCAAAGACGGGGAGCTTCGACGGGTCGGCATTCGCGGCTTGGGCCAATGCATGCAGCGACTGCACCGCCTGGACCGTGTTCAAGTCCTCGGCCAGCGCGTCGATGACGGACGGATCGGGTAGCGCGTCGCCGGCTTCGGCGCTCGGCCATTTGGCAAGAAGCCTTTCCGCCTCTTCCAGCCGCTTCACCGAAAAATCGATCGGCTCGCGATAATGGGTCATCAGCATGGCGAGCCGCAGGACTTCGCCCGGCCATTGGCGCCCGCCGAATTTCTCGGTGGCCAGCAGCTCGTTGATGGTGACGAAGTTTCCTTCCGACTTCGACATTTTGCGGCCTTCGACCTGCAGGAAGCCGTTGTGCATCCAGACATTGGCCATGATGTCGGTGTCGAAGGCGCAGCGCGACTGGGCGATCTCGTTCTCGTGGTGCGGGAAGATCAGGTCCAGCCCGCCGCCATGAATGTCGAACTGGTGCGGGCGCGCCTTCGCCTTCGGCGACAGCCTGTCCTTGATCTCTTCCCAAAGATAGCGGTCGGACATGGCTGAGCATTCGATATGCCAGCCGGGCCGGCCGTGAATGCTGACCGCCTGGCCCTCGAAGGTGAAGTCGGCGTTCCAGCCTGGTTCGGTGTCGGCCGACTGCTTCCACAGCACGAAGTCGGCGGGGTTCATCTTGTGCGCCTCGACGGCAATGCGCGCACCGGCCTGCTGATCCTCGAGCTTGCGACGCGATAACTGGCCGTAGTCCGCCATGGACACCGTCGAAAACAGCACTTCGTGCCCTTCCGCGCCCCTGGCCACATAGGCATGACCCTGGTCGAGCAGCCGCTGAACGATCGCGATCATCTGTGCGATGTTGTCGGTTGCGCGCGGCTCCACCGTCGGCTTGAGGCAGCCCAGCGCGGCGACGTCGGCATGGAACTGGCTTTCGGTCTTCTCGGTGACGGCCCGGATTGCGTCGTTGAGCGTCATCGTCCCTTCGGCGATCTTCTGGCCATAGTCGCGCAGTGCCCGCGCATTGATCTTGTCGTCAACGTCGGTGATGTTGCGCACATAGGTGACGTGGCTTTCGCCGTAGACGTGGCGCAGCAGCCGAAAGAGTACGTCGAAGACGATGACCGGGCGGGCATTGCCGATATGGGCAAAGTCATAGACGGTCGGGCCGCAGACATACATGCGCACCTTTTCCGGATCGATCGGCGCAAACTCGATCTTCTCGCGGTTGAGCGTGTTGTAAAGCTTGAGGTGCGTCGCCATTCCTGTCTCCCGATAGCCGAGCCGCCGGCTGGACCGGGGCGTTTGTCATCTGGGACTTGGGTCAGGAGACGAAAACGGCCGGGCCAGCGCGAGGCGCTAGCGAATAATGATCCCGCAAATAATGCAGATGGTCGTTTTCATGGCGCGAGTTATGGCGCGACGGCCGGGATTGGTCAAGGGGGACGGCCCGGACGTCGCGCGCCAAAATCAGGGGTAGACGTAGGTGTAGAGCGCGCACATGCTGTCATTGCTCACCGGCGCGTCCTGCGTCTCGAACACGGCGACCATGGTCACGTCGTCATCGAGCCACGAGGCGAGATAGGTAACCGGGCTTTCGCCGCAGAGACGGTTGCCGTTCAACAGTTTCGGATTGCCGGGTGCTTTCACGCTGTATACGGAGGCCGGCACATCCTTGCCGTCGACCGTGAAATGATCGGCGATCAGTTCGTCGAACTCGATCTTGGCGCCATTTTCGAACACCATCTCGAAGTCGTCGAAACTGATGTCGCCGGTGATGCTGGTCGCGGTCGTGCTGAGCGCGACGTAATCGTCGGCAAGCACGGGGCTGGCCGCGAGGAAAAGGGCGGTTGCGTAGGGGAAGAGCTTCATTTTATATCTCTTTCTGGTTCCGGCGTTGGAACGGAAGCTAGCGGGTTCGGCCGTTCAAGAAAAGGCCGTGCACCGGCCGGTCCCCGGCTCGCCGGGCGGAAAAGGCGCCACGGGTCGGACCATTTTTGGCATGACTTTTTCGGGAGTCGGTAACGGCGCGGCTGGCCGCCGGCCTTGAGAGAAACGCATGGGCGTAAGGGTTTCTCAACATGCTGTCCTCTAAGATATTGGAAGTTCTTCTTGAGCGGACCTTTCTTCTTCCATGGGCAGTCTGTTGCATCTTCCGACCATCATGGTCTTCCATGCGTGTTCGACGCTCATTTCCGCTCTGCTGATCGGAAACCTGTGGCGCCAACGGCGAGAGAGCGTGCTGCTGGGGCTCCTGACCATGGCGGCAGCCATCGGCTTTGTCGGAACCATCCTACATGCCATGCGCCCGATCGTTCCTTTCTGGGTCTCGGCGGGGCTGGGGCTCGGATCGGCGCCATTGGCGCTCGGATTGTTCTGGCAGGCGATCGTCGCCTTCGAGGGCAGGCGTCCGCTTTACCTGCCAGCCGTCGCCGGATCGGCGCTCTGGCTGGTTCTTTTTCCAATGCCTTTCTTCCAGGAATCGCTTCTGGTCCGAGTCAGCGTCCTCTCCGTCATCCTGGGCACCTATTCGCTGCTCGGCGGTTGGGAACTCTGGCGTGGCCGGCTGAAGGAGCCGTTGCCGTCGCGGCGGCTCGCCGCCGGGGTCCATTGCGCGCGTGGCCTGGTCTGGTACTCGGTGATGGCCGGCTCGCTTCTGATCGAACCGGCCTATACTGGAGACGGGGTCTATGCGCCCTGGTTCGTGGTGGCCTCGCTTTTCCAGACGCTGCTGATCATCTTGTCGATCATCACCCTGCTGATCCTCGCGCTCGAGCGGGACGAACGGGCGAGCCGCCTGGTGGCCGAGCGCGATCCGCTCACCAATCTGCGCAACCGCCGCTCCTTCGTCGCCGAGGCCGAGAGCCTGCTCAAGCAGGAGAACCGGCATGCCGCCCTGCTCCTGTTCGACATCGACCATTTCAAGCGGATCAACGATACCCACGGCCACGCCGCCGGCGACAAGGTGTTGCGATCCTTTGCCTCGACGCTGGAAGCACGGATGCAGTCGAACTGGCGGTTTGCCCGCATCGGCGGCGAGGAATTTGCCTGCCTGATCCCCGACATGGAGAGCCGCGAGGCCGCCGACATCGCCGAGAGCATGCGCCGAGCCGTCGAAGGCCTGCACACGACGATCGACGGCCGGTTCGTCCCGATCACGGTGAGCATCGGCGTTTCGGCGACGGACCAGATTGCCGCTGGCTTGGACCCGCTGCTGGGGTCGGCGGACGTGGCGCTCTATCGGGCAAAGGCGGAGGGGCGCAACACCGTGCGCGCCTACAGGGCCGGCCAGTCCCTGCACGACATCCCGGAAAACAGCGCCCAGCATCCGGTTGCGGCCAACGAGGTCCTGGCCCGCGCACGCCGGTCGAGCGTCGCAAGGGGCTAATGGCGCCGAAATCGACGCCTGGGAATTTGTGAATTCAGCAGCGTGACTGCCCGGACGCGCCGGGCAGTGTCATTCCTGGTCGCTCTTCTCCGCAATTACTCCGGCAGGCGGTAGTCCACGAGCTTGTTTTCGCGAACGATGAACAGCTTGCCGGTCTCGGTAAGATCCGGACCGCAGAGTGGCATAAGGCGTGCGGCAACCTCGGAAGGATGCGGAACCGTGCTCGGGTCCTCGCCCGGGACCGCCTGAGCGCGCATGGCGGTCCGGGTGGCACCCGGATCGATCGAGACGACCCGCAGCGGCAGGCGCTGGGTCTCTCCGGCCCAGGTGCGGGCCAGCGCCTCGACGGCAGCCTTGGAGGCGGAATAGGGGCCCCAGAATGGCTTGCACTTGTGGGCAGCACCCGAGGACAAGATGAGGGCGCGGCCCTGATCGGACTTCGCCAGCAGCGGCTCGACCGAGCGCATCAGGCGCCAGGTGGCGGTCACGTTGATCGTCATCACCTTGTCGAACACCTTGGCCTCGACATGCCCGAGCGGCGAAATCACGCCGAGCACGCCGGCATTGGCGACCAGGATGTCCAGCTTGCCCCAACGCTCATTGATCGAGGCGCCGAGCGCGTCGATGGCGTTCATGTCGGCCAGATCGAAGGGCACGAGCGTGGCGGAGCCGCCGACGGCCTTGATTGCGTCGTCGAGCTCCTCGAGACCGCCAACCGTGCGGGCACAGGCGATCACGTGGGCACCCGCCTTGGCGAGCTCGAGGGAGGTGAAATAGCCGATGCCGCGCGAAGCGCCGGTGACGAGCGCGATACGGCCCTTCAAGTCAACTGTCATGTCTGTCTGTCCTTGGAGCTCAGCCGTTGCTGGCCAGCATGGAGACCTTGCGGCCCATCTTCTCGCCTTCCTTGTCGAGGAGGCGGGTCGGATAGTCGCCGGTGAAATAATGGTCGGTGAACTGCGGTGCTGCCGGATCGCGCGGCTTGCCACCGACCGCCTGGTAGAGCCCGTCGATCGACAGGAAGGCGAGCGAATCTGCGCCGATATACTTGGCCATGGCCTCGACGCCGGAATACTGGTTGGCGAGCAGCTTTTCCGCGTCCGGCGTGTCGATGCCGTAGAAGTCCGGATGGAAGATCATCGGCGAGGCGACGCGGATATGCACTTCGCTTGCGCCGGCATCGCGGATCATCTGCACGATCTTCAGCGAGGTGGTGCCGCGAACGATCGAGTCATCGACCAGCACGACGCGCTTGCCCTCGATCATCGCCCGGTTGGCCGAATGCTTGAGCTTCACGCCGAAGGCGCGGATCTGCTGCGTCGGCTCGATGAAGGTGCGGCCGACATAGTGGTTGCGGATGATGCCGTATTCGAAGGGAATGCCGCTCGCCTGCGCATAGCCGAGCGCCGCCGGTGTGCCGCCGTCGGGGACGGGGACCACCACGTCGCCATCGCACGGGGCCTCGGCTGCAAGGTTCTGGCCCATGGCCTTGCGCGTCTGGTAGACGTTGCGGCCGCCGACCACGCTGTCGGGACGGGCGAAGTAGACATATTCGAACAGGCACAGCCGTTCCGGCTGGCGCTTGGCCGGCTTGCGGGCGTCGATGGTGATCGAGCCGTCCGGCTGGATTTCGCAGATGATGACTTCGCCGTTCTCCACGTCGCGGACGAATTTGGCGCCGATGATGTCGAGCGCACAGGTTTCCGAACAGAAGATCGGCTTGCCGTCCAGCTCACCCATGACCAGCGGGCGAATGCCGATCGGATCGCGCGCGGCAATCAGCTTGGTACGGGTCATGGCCAGCATGGAATAGCCGCCTTCCATCTGGCGGATGGCGTCGATGAAGCGGTCGGCGGTCGAGGAATGGCGCGAGCGGGCGATCAGGTGCAAGACGACCTCGGTATCCGAGGTCGACTGGCAGATCGCGCCGGTCGCGATGATCTGTCGGCGCAGCGTCAGGCCGTTGGTGAAGTTGCCGTTATGGGCGATCGCGATGCCGCCTTCTTCCAGTTCGGCAAACAGCGGCTGGACGTTGCGCAGCGCCACTTCGCCGGTGGTCGAATAGCGCGTGTGGCCGATCGCCTGGGCGCCGGGCAGCTTCGCCAGTGTCGCCGGATTGGTGTAATGGTCTCCGACGAGGCCCATGTGCTTTTCGGTGTGGAACTGGCGTCCGTCGAAGGACACAATGCCGGCCGCTTCCTGGCCGCGGTGCTGCAGGGCGTGCAGGCCGAGCGCGGTCAGGGTCGCCGCGTCGGGGTGACCCAGAATGCCGAACACCCCGCATTCCTCATGGAGCGTGTCGTCTTCGAGACTCCATTCGAAATCGGAAAAATCAGACTGAGACATGGAAGCAGGCCTTTGCTCGATCGGACAGATGCGCCGGGACGGCTTTAACACGGAAGCCGCCGGTCTGTCCTGATCCGGCGGCGTCCGCTTGTGGATGTCAAGGGCGCGGCCGAAGGCCGCAGCCCGGTCAGTTGTTGGCGGCCGGCGCGTCTTCGGCCGGGGCCTGTTCTGCTGGTGCCTGCTCGGCCGGTGCGTCTGCCGCCGGCTCTTCCTTGCCGAGAATGCGCGCGCGGATCTGCGGCTCGATGTCTTCCGGCAGCACGGCCTCGAGCTTCAGCACGAGCGCATCGAGGAACGGCTTCGACTTGGCCGTATTGACCCAGTCCGGGCGATGCTTGACGTCGATCAGCCAGTTCCAGAAGGCAACGGCGACAACGAGGAGCAAAATGCCGCGGGCGGCGCCGAACAGGAAGCCGAGCGTACGGTCGAGCGCCCCGATCCGGCTGTCGATGATGAAGTCGGCGATCCGGCTGGTGATGAACGAGATCACGATGAGCGCGATCAGGAAGATGATGCCGGCGGAGCCCGCCATGGCGATGCGGTCGTCGCTGGTGTAGTTCTTCACATAAGGCACGAGCATCGGATAGAGATAGTAGGCGGCGGCAACCGCACCCGCCCAGCTGGCGATCGAAAGCACTTCGCGCGAAAAGCCGCGCACCATGGCGAGTACGGCGGAAAACAGCACGACGCCGATGACAATACCGTCAAAAATCGTAATGGGCATAAATACCAACTCCAAGACTCGCCGGCCAACGCCTGCTTGTTTGCCATCGCGACCGCCGCCGCATTCAGCCGGCCGGGCCGGATTGGATCAGTCACCCGCCTCCTGCGAACGCGCTTTAAGCCGGGAACCGGCAATGCGCGCCACGAGATCGGGCAGGCTCTCGACTTCATTCCACTTGCCCGTCGCACCCTTCGGAAGCTCCGATGAGGCGGCAGGCAGGACGGCGGAGGAGAAGCCGAGCTTTTCCGCTTCCTTCAGCCGCTGGGCCGTGTGCGCCACCGGACGAACGGCGCCTGACAGGCTGACTTCGCCGAAATAGACGCAATCCGCGGGAAGGGCAAGACCGGCCAGCGACGAAACAAGAGCCGAGGCAATGGCCATGTCTGCCGCCGGCTCAGAGATGCGGTATCCGCCCGCCACATTCAAGTAGACGTCGTGCTGTCCGAGCCTGACGCCACAATGGGCCTCGAGCACGGCGAGGATCATGGCGAGTCGGGACGAATCCCAGCCGACGACGGCCCGGCGCGGTGTGCCGAGCGTGGTCGGCGCAACCAGTGCCTGGACCTCGACCAGCACCGGGCGCGTGCCTTCCATGCCGGCAAAGACGGCCGCACCCGGCGCCTTCTCGTTGCGTTCGCCCAGGAAGAGTTCCGAGGGATTGGCGACTTCGCGCAGGCCGCGATCCGACATTTCGAAGACGCCGATCTCGTCGGTCGGGCCGAAGCGGTTCTTCACCGTGCGCAGAATGCGATAGTGATGGCCGCGGTCGCCCTCGAAATACAGCACGGCATCGACCATGTGCTCGACCACGCGCGGGCCGGCGATCTGGCCTTCCTTGGTGACGTGACCGACAAGCACCATGGTGGCGCCGGTCTGCTTGGCAAAGCGGATCATCGCCTGTACGCCGGTTCGCACCTGCGTGACCGTGCCCGGCGCCGAGTCGGCGGTGTCGCTCCACAGCGTCTGGATCGAATCGATGATCACGAGATCGGGACGCTTGCCCTCGGCGATTGTTGCCAGAATGTCCTCGACATTGGTCTCGGCGGCCAGAAGCACGTCGGTTTCTGCCGCGTTCAGTCGCTGTGCGCGGAGCCGCACCTGGGCGACCGCCTCTTCGCCGGAAACGTAGATGACCCGATGCCCCTTGCGCGCCAGGGCTGCCGCGGCCTGCATCAGCAGCGTCGATTTGCCGATGCCCGGGTCGCCGCCGATCAGCACCGCCGAGCCGCGCACGAAGCCGCCGCCGGTCGCCCGGTCGAGTTCCCCCATGCCGGTCGGAATGCGGGGTGCCTCCTCGATCTCGCCGGACAGCGAGGTCAGCGTCACCGCGCGACCCTTCTTCGGCATCTTGCCTGGGCCGGCGCCGATCCCGCCCATCGGGTCTTCCTCGACGATGGTGTTCCATTCGCCGCAGCCGTCGCATTTGCCAGCCCAGCGGTTGTGCACCGTGCCGCAGTTCTGGCAGATGAATTGGGTCTTCGCCTTCGCCATGCTCAACAAATCCCGCGTCCGCGGTGGGCGCGGAACAAAAAGTGAATATCGTTCTCCCAGTTAGGAGAAATCGCGGGAATACGCAAGCCGGTGCAAGATCTAGAGCGCGTCGATGTAGCGCCGTTCGTAGCGCAGGCCGAGGCCAGTCAGCAGCTCATAGCCGATCGTGCCGGCGGCACGCGCCACCTCGTCGATCGGCATGTTGGCGCCGAACAGCTCGATATAGTCGCCGGCGGCAATGGTGCCTTCCGGCACGTCGGTGACGTCGAAGATGGTCAGATCCATCGTGACGCGCCCGACGACCGGCACCTTGTGTCCGGCGATGAAGCCGAAGGCTGCAGGTAGACCGGCCTCGCGGACCGTGACGCCGCTTCCCGACAGCGAGCGAAGATAGCCATCGGCATAACCGGCCGACACGATGGCCAGCCGGCTGTCGCGGTTAAGCGTGCAGGTCGCACCATAGCTCACCGTCTGCCCGGCCTTGGCCTCGCGGATCTGCAGGATCCGCGCCTCGGCGGTCGCGACGGGCCGCATGGGATTGGCGACCCCGTTCAGGGCTTCGCCGCCATAGATCGCAATGCCCGGCCGGGTAAGGTCGAAATGAAAGTCGGACCCGAGGAAGATTCCAGCAGAGGCTGAAAGGCTTGATTCAATGCCTTCGAAGGCAGCGCTAACCCGCTGGAAGGCTTCCAGTTGCCGGCGGTTCATCGGCGCGGACGGATCGTCGCCACAGGCGAGGTGGCTGAGCACCAGGACGGGTGACAGGCTGGCCGGTCGCGAGACGTCGTCGGCGAGCGCCAGCGCATCTTCCAGCGGCAGGCCGAGGCGGTTGAAGCCTGTATCGACCTGCAGCGCGCAAGGGTGGTCGCCATGTTCGGCGACCACCGCCATCCAGAAGGCGAGCTGCTCCTGCGAGGCGATGACCGGCACGAGATCGTGTTCGAAGAACAGCGCTTCGGCGCCCGGCCACACGCCCGACAGCACGAAGATGCGGGCCTCCGGCGCATAGGCGCGCAGCGTCGCGCCTTCGGCAGGCACCGCCACGAAGAAATCCCGGGCTCCCGCATGGTAGAGCGTCTGGCCGACATCCTCGATGCCGAGACCATAGGCGTCTGCCTTGACGACGGCGGCGGCTCTTGCCGCGCCCGAGCGGCGGGCCATGTCGCGCCAATTGTCGGCGAGGGCGGCAAGATCGATGGTCAGCCGCAGCGGGGCGGCAAGGAATTCATCGGAAGCGTCGGTAAGATCGAAGACGGCGGACATTTGAAATCGGGTACCACGTGTCAGGACAGAACTGCGGCGGACCCTAGCACTTTTCTTCAAGACTGGAATGCTCGCAGCACCTATAATTCTGCAATGCACAATGTTTCGCAGAGGGACGCGGCAGACGACATGCCGCTGACGCCGACCGAACGCACCAGCTTCTGGCGCGACGGGCGTTTCGGCGGCATGGAATGTCTGACCGCCAGCTTCCAGACCCATGCCTATGCGCCGCATGCCCACGAAACCTTCTCGATCGGCGCGATCGAGAGCGGCAGTCAGATCGCCCGGATCCGCGGCGCCCGCGAGGAGACCGGGCCTGGCTGCCTCTACCTGATCAATCCCGAGGTCGTGCATGACGGAGCGCCCGGACCGAGCGGCTACCGCTACCGGATGATCTATCCGGACGAGGGGTTGTTTCGCGACGTGCTGGAGGAGGTGACCGGCAAGGTCTGCCGCTCTACCCCGAGCTTCGCCCACGGACTGGCGCGGGATGCCGAACTCGCCGTGGCTTTCCACCGTGCCCACCGGGCGCTCGAGGAGAATGTCGGCGCTCTGGAGGCGGAGGAGAGCATGTATAGCGTGCTCTCCGCCCTTTTCCTGCGCCACGGCAGCGAGCAGCGCAGGCCGATCGAGACGCGCGAGCGGACCGCCGTCTGGCGCGCCCGCGACTATCTTGTCGACCACTTCGCGAGCGATATCGGTCTTGAGGAACTGGCGGGCATTGCCGGCCTGTCGCGCGCCCATCTGATCCGCGCCTTCCGCAAGGAATTCCACATCACCCCGCACGCCTTCCTGACCGACATCCGCATCCGGCGGGCGCGGGCGCTGCTCAGCCTCGGACGGAGCCCGGCCGACGTCGCCTTTGCCTGCGGCTTTGCCGATCAGGCGCATTTCACCCGCCACTTCAAGGCGCGCGTCGGCATCACGCCGGGTCAGTTTCGCAAAGGCTGATCACTTTCGTTCAAGACCCTCCACTGCGTCGCCCGTAGAAGGCGGCTCACAGGTCTTGATAGGGAAATGGAAATGCCGACAGAACGCTCATCCGCGCAGGAATTTCTCGAAGGGGTTCGGCGCATGGCGCCGCTCATCATCGCCGTGCTTCCGGTCGGCATGGTGTTCGGCGCGGTCGCCGCCACCAAGGGCCTGTCGACGCTCGAAATTGCCCTGATGAGCGCGCTCGTCTTCGCCGGCGGCTCGCAGTTCGTCGCCATGGACATCTGGACCCACCCGGCGAGCTGGACGGCCGTCGCTTTCGCCGCCCTTCTGGTCAATGTCCGCCATGTGTTGATGGGCGCTTCGATCGCCGGCAGGATGCAGGCCTTCAGCGGGTTCCAGAAGAGGGTCTCGCTGCTCTTTCTCGCCGACGAGATCTGGGCGATGTCGGAGTTCCGCGCCCGAGAAGCGCGGCTGACGCCGGCCTGGTACGCCGGCGTCGTCGGGCCGTTCTATCTCTCCTGGGTTGTCGCCAGCATCTTGGGCGGCCTTCTTGGCGGCTTCGTCGGAAATCCCGCGGTGATCGGCCTCGACTTTGCCTTTCCTGCCGTCTTCATCGTACTGGTCACCGGTTTCTGGAAGGGGAGAGAGACCGGCATCGTGCTCATCGCCAGTGCGCTGAGCGCGCTGGCCGTCCATCATTTCGTGCCCGGTGTCTGGTACATCGCAGCCGGTGCGGCCGGTGGCCTGCTGGCGGCCGCCTTCAGCAAAGCGGCGGAGGGAGACGCCCGATGAGCCTCGATCTGGCAACGCTTGGCGCCATCCTTGCCATGGCCGGCGCCACCGTGATGACCCGGCTGGCCGGGCTGGTCGTGCTGAAGTTCGCGACGCTGACGCCCCGCGCAAAGCGGATGCTGGACGCCATACCGCCGGCGGTGATGGTGGCCGTCGTCACGCCAACGGCGCTTGCGACCGGCCCCGCCGAGAGCCTGGCCTGTGCGGTGACAGCCGTGGCTGCCCTCAGATTGCCGATGCTTGCGGCGGCCACGGCGGGTGTGGTGACGGTTGCCCTGATGCGCCTCGCCGGCCTCTGAAGAACCGCGCTTACGGCTCCTGGTATTCGATGAAGCTCGGGTCGGCCAGATCGGCGAAGCGGGTGAATTCCGACTGGAAGGCGAGCTTGACGGTGCCGGTCGGTCCGTGACGCTGCTTGGCGATGATGACATCGGCCGTGCCCTTGACCTTGTCCATATGGGCTTCCCACTCTGCATATTTCGGATCGGCCGGATCGCGGGGCTCCATGTTCTTCACATAGTATTCTTCGCGGAACACGAACAGTACGACGTCGGCGTCCTGCTCGATCGAGCCGGATTCGCGAAGGTCGGAGAGCTGCGGCCGCTTGTC
>DAIMJJ010000129.1:0-12156 GCA_036722275.1 Rhizobium sp.
GGCAGCCCCGCGACCGGCGCGCTGCCGGTCGGCATGCTCGGCGCACTCTCCGGCGAGCCGATGAAGCGCGACGTCGAGAAGGCGAAGGAGCATCTCGCCAAATGCAGGTACACGCCGGAGGAGATGAAGATCGACCTCACCTGGATCGGCGAAGTGCCGCTGGAAGAGCGCTTCGCCCTGCTGATGCAGGCGAACTTCGCCGAGATCGGCCTCAAGGCCGAGGTGAGGAAGCTGCCCTGGGCGCTCTTCACCGAGCAGGTCGCCAAGCCCGAGAACACGCCGAGCATCAGCCAGATCTTCGTCAACACCATGTCCGGCGACCCGGATTCGCTGCTCTACACCATGTATCATTCGAGCGCGGCCGGCACCTGGATGTCGCCCGAGCACCTGAAGGATGCCGAGGTGGACGCACTTCTGGAAAAGGGCCGCACGACGCTCGATGAGGCAGAACGCGCCAAGGTCTACGAAGAGCTCAACAAGCGGCTCGTCGCCATCGCGCCGTCGATCTTCGCGCAGGACCAGACGGCGGTCTTCGCGGCCTCCGACAAGGTTTCCGTCCCGGCGCTCAGCGATCCGTCCAAGGCCTTCGCGCTTGCCGGGTTCGGCTTCACCTTCCGCCTGATGGAAATGAAACAATAACCGACGACGAAGACCGGGCCGCGCGGTAGCGGCCCGGAACCGTCCACAGGGTTACAGCCATGTCACCGTTTCTCCGCCTCCTCGCGAAGCGGCTGGGTACTTCTTTGATCGTGCTGATCGGGGTATCGCTGCTGATCTTCGCCATCGCCCGGGTCATTCCCGGTGACCCGGCGCGCATCGCGCTCGGGCCGAATGCGACGCCGGAAGCCGTCGCCGCGCTCCGCGACAAGCTGCATCTCGATGCCTCCTTCTTCGCGCAATACGGCTATTTCCTCGCCGATCTCGCCCGCGGCGACCTCGGCATCTCGCTCTACACCAACCGCCCGGTCATGGCTGACATCGCGCAGTTCCTGCCCGCGACGCTGGAGCTGGTCGTCGTCTCCGGCCTGATGATGATCGCCATCGGCCTGCCGCTCGGCATCCTCTCGGCCCGCTACCGCGGCAGCTGGGTGGACCACACGATCCGGCTGGTGACGATGCTCGGTGTCTCGGCGCCCGCCTTCGTCTGGGCCGTGGTGCTGATGCTGGTCTTCGCCTATTTCATCAAGCTCTTCCCCATCGCCGGCCGCCTCTCGGATAGCATCACGGTGCAGAACGTCACTGGCTTCATGCTGGTCGACACGCTGCTCGCCGGCAACCTCAAGGCCTTCGCCGATGCCGTCTGGCACCTCATCCTGCCGGCCTTCGCGCTCGCGCTTTCCGGCATCGGCCAGGCCGCCCGGCTCGTTCGCTCCAACATGGTGGAGACCTACGAGCGACCCTACATCGAGATGACGGAGGCCTACGGCTTCCCGGAAAAGCGCATCGCCCGGCGCTATGCCTTCCGGCCCTCGCTGATCCCGTCCCTCACCATCATCGGCCTCGATTTCGCCGCCATGCTCGGCAGCGCCTTCCTCGTGGAAGCCGTCTATGCCTGGCCGGGCCTGTCGCGCTACGGCGTCGCCGTCATCCTGCGCAAGGACCTCAACGCCATCGTCGGGACGGTGCTGATCATCTCGGCCATGTTCCTCATCGTCAACATCATCGTGGATTTGCTGGTCTCGGTCATCAATCCGCGTATCCGGCTTTCGCAGAGGGCATCATGAAGAAGACCCTCGTCATCCTCACCGGCAATCCGCTGTCGCTGATCGGCCTTATCCTCGTCGGCATCGTCGTGTTCTCGGCCGTCTTCGCCGATGTCATCACGCCCTTCCCCGAGCATGTCGGCGCCGTGGTGGACTTCGCCAACTTCAACCAGCCGCCGCACTGGCCGAACATCTTCGGCACGGACCTCGTCGGCCGCGATCTCTTCACCCGCGTCGTCTATGCCTACCGCATCTCGCTGGTCCTCGGCATCGTCGTGCTCGTCATCGCCGTTCCAGTCGGCGTTGCCATCGGCCTTGCCTCCGGTTATCTCGGCGGCTGGACGGAATATCTGCTGATGCGGCTCACCGACGTCTTCCTGTCGATCCCGCCGCTGGTGCTCGCCATGTCCATCATGGGCCTGCTGGAACCAACCCTCACCAACGGCATGATCGCGGTGACGGTCATGTGGTGGCCCTGGTACACCCGCCTCGTCTACAACATCGTCCGCTCCGAGAAGGAAGAGGGCTATGTGCTGGCGGCGGAGGTCATCGGCGCCTCGAAGCTGCACATCATGTTCCGCGAGATCCTGCCGAACTGCGTGCCCTCGATCGTCACCAAGATGACGCTCGACTTCGGCTTCGTCATCCTGATCGCCTCCTCGCTCTCCTTCCTCGGCCTCGGCGTGCAGCCGCCGACCCCGGACCTCGGCTCCATGGTGGCGGAAGGCGCGAAGTACCTGCCGGACAGCTGGTGGCTGACCGTGTTCCCCGGCCTTGCCATCCTGATCGCCGTCTTCGGCTTCAACCTGATCGGCGATGCGCTGCGCGAAATCCTCGGAGTGGATCAATGACGGCACCCACGCTCAGGATCGAGGACCTCCGCCTCGGCTTCAAGACATGGTCCGGCACGATCGACGTGCTGCACGGCATCTCGCTGCATATCGGCAAAGGCGAGCGCGTCGCGCTGGTCGGCGAATCCGGCTCCGGCAAGTCGGTGACGGCGCGCATCGTGCTCGGCATGCTCCAGCAGCTGAAGACGGCCCGCATCTCCGGCACGGTGGAATTCGAGGGCATCAACCTCGAAACGCTGAAGCCCGCCTCGCGCCATGCGCTGCGCGGCACCGCCATGTCGATGATCTTCCAGGACCCGACCTCCTCGCTGAACCCGGTCTATACGATCTTCACGCTGTTCCGCGAGGTGCTGCAGCGCGCAGAACCCGGCATCGACGAGGAAACGGCACGCCGCAAGGCCATCGCCGCGCTCGCCGACGTCGCCATCAACGAGCCGGAGCGCGTGCTGGAATCCTATGCCTTCCAGCTTTCGGGCGGCATGAATCAGCGCGTAATGATCGCCATGGCCCTCGCCAACAACCCGGCACTGCTTCTCGCCGACGAACCCGGCACGGCGCTCGACGTGACGGTGCAGGCGCAGACGCTCAGGCTGATGTCCGAGCTTGTCGAGAAGCACCGGACCTCGGTGCTCTTCATCTCGCACAATCTCGGCGTGGTGCGCGAATTCGCCGACCGGGTCTATGTCATCTACAAGGGCAACATCGTCGAGCAGGGCCCGACCGCCGCGCTCTTCGACGACCCGCGCCATCCCTATACGCGCGCCCTGCTGTCCGCCGTGCCACGCATCACCGGCGGCGGCATTCCCGACCTCGACGACGACCCGGCCGCGTTCCTCGCGCCGCTCGTCGCGCATGAGGGCTTCAGCGAGAAGGAACTCCTCAAATGAGCACGCTTCTTTCCGTTTCCGACGTCTCCAAGCATTTCGAGGTCAACGGCCGCACGGTGAAGGCGCTGGACGGCGTCTCCTTCGATGTCGAGAAGGGCGAATGCCTTGCCATCGTCGGCGAATCCGGCTCCGGCAAGTCGACCATCGCCAATATCATCCTCGGCATCTACGGCGCTTCGGCCGGCAGCCTCACCTTCAAGGGCGAGGTGCTGCCGGCAAGGCGCACGCAGGAGCACCGCCGGGCGATCCAGCTCGTGCAGCAGAACCCGCTCTCCTCGCTCAACCCGCGCCGCTCGATCGGCGCGTCGCTGCGCGTCGCGCTCGACGTGCACGATATCGGCGACAAGGCGGGCCGCGTGGCGCGCACCGGCGAGCTGCTGGAGGAAGTCGGCCTTCCCGCCGAATTCCGCAGCCGTTCGCCCTCCGCCCTGTCCGGCGGCCAGCGCCAGCGCGTCGCCATCGCCCGGGCGCTTGCCTGTCAGTCGGAACTCGTCGTGCTGGACGAGCCGACCTCCGCGCTCGACGTGCTGGTGCAGGCGCGCGTGCTGAAGCTCCTGAAGGCGCTGAAGGAAAGCCGCGAGCTGACCTACGTCTTCATCACTCACGACCTTTCGGTCGTGCGCAACATCGCGGACCGCGTCGCCGTCTTCGAGAAGGGCCGGCTCGTTGAGCTTGCCGCGACCGATGCGATCTTCACCCGACCCGAAAATCCCTACACGCGCCGGCTCATCGGCGCCGTTCCCGTCGTCAGCTCAGAGGAAGCGGCGCTCCGGGAGCACATCATGGAGCAAGAGAATGGAAATGCCTGACTACACCGCCTTCGTCGAAGCCGTGGCCGCCGGCGGCGGCCAGCCGCACAAGGCCTATGCGGCGCTGGAGCAGCTGGTGAAGGACGTCGTCGGCGTCAAGCTCTTCACCATCATGACGTCGGATACGACCGACAAGCTTTCCGAGCGCATCTATTCCAGCATGCCGGATGTCTATCCGGTCTCGGGCACCAAGCCCTACAACGAGACCGAATGGTCGGAGATCACGCTGAACCGCAAGGAGACCTTCGTCGCCAACACGATCGAGGATATCGCCAAGGTCTTCGACGACCACGCGCTGATCCTCTCGCTCGGCTGCCAGTCCGTCATCAACGTGCCGATCATCGTCGACGGCGAGGTCATCGGCACGCTGAACTGCCTGCATGACCGGGACTACTACACCGAGGACCGCATCCGCGCCGCCGACGCGCTGAAACTGCCCGGCGCCGTCTGCATGCTGCTGCACGGCCAGCAGAAGAGGGAGGAAAACCGATGAGCCAGAAGACCATTCGTGTCGCGACAGACGTCGGCGGCACGTTCACCGATCTCGTCTGCTTCGAGACGGACCATGCGACGGGCGAGTCCCGCATCACCACGGCCAAGTCCGACACGACCCCGCCGAATTTCGAACAGGGCGTGCTGAACGTGCTCGACAAGGGCGGCGTCGATCCGAAGACCGTCGATTTCCTCGCCCATGGCACGACCGTCGTCATCAACGCACTGACCGAGCGCAAGGGCGTCAAGGTCGGCCTCATCACGACCGAAGGTTTTCGCGACTCGCTGGAGATCGCCCGCGGCAACCGCCCCGATTTCTTCAACCTGCATTATGAGAAGCCGGAGCCCTTCGTTCCGCGCTACCTGCGCCGCGAGCTGCCCGGCCGCTTCGACTATCACGGCACGGAGATGAAGCCGCTCGACCTTTCCGGCCTGCCCGCCATCCTCGATGACTTCCGCGCCGACGGCGTCGAGGCCATCGCCGTCTGCTTCCTGCATTCCTACGCCAATCCCGGCCATGAGCAGGCGACCATTGCCGAGATCGGGCGCCTGTGGCCGGAGATCGCCACCGTCGCCTCGCACCAGATCACCCGTGAATGGCGCGAATACGAGCGCACCAACACCACCGTCATGTCCGCCTATGTGCAGCCGACGGCCGAGCGCTACCTTTCCCGCCTCAACGACGGCCTTGCGAACAAGGGCTTTGACGGCAACCTCTTCGTCATGCAGTCGAACTGCGGCGTGGATTCGCTGGAATCGGTCAAGAAGATCCCGATCACCATGGTCGAATCCGGCCCGGCCTCCGGCTTCTGGGGCGCAGCCGAGCTCGGCAAGCTGATCGGCGAGCCGAACGTGCTGGCGCTCGACATCGGCGGCACGACGGCGAAGTGCTCGCTGATCGAGAACGGCCAGGTCCGCATCATGACGGACTACTGGATCGAGCGCGACCGCACCTCCGCCGGCTACCCGATCATGGTGCCGGTGGTCGACCTCGTCGAGATCGGCAATGGCGGCGGCTCCATCGCCTGGGTCGACGATTTCGGCAAGCTGCATGTCGGCCCGAAATCGGCCGGCGCCATGCCCGGCCCCGCCGCCTATGGCCGCGGCGGCACCAATGCCACCACCACCGACGCCAATCTCTGGCTCGGCCGCATCAACCGCGACTATTTCTGCGGCGGCTCGGTCGTCGCGGACATGGCGGCGACGGAAAAGGCGCTGTCGGATGTCGGCGGCAAGCTCGGCGTCTCGGCCGATGACGTGGCGCGCGGCATCGTGCGCATCGCCAACAACAACATGGTCAATGCGCTGAAGCTCGTCTCGCTCAACCGCGGCTTCGACCCGCGCGACTTCACGCTGGTCGCCTTCGGCGGCGGCGGCGCGATGCACGCGGTGGCGCTCGGCACGGAGCTGGGCGTGAAGAAGGTCGTCATCCCGGCCGGCGCCTCGGTGTTCTCCGCCTGGGGCATGATGATGTCGGACCTGCGCCGCGACTATTTCGTCACCAGGCTCGCGGACCTGAAGGCCGGCTCCGCCATCGCCATCGAGGCGCTCTTCGCCGAAACGGAGGCGCTGGCCCATAGGCAATTCGCCGAGGAAGGCGTCGACAGGGCCAAGGTCAAGTTCCTGCGCTACGGCAAGTTCCGTTACCAGAACCAGGAGCATACGACCGAAGTCCTCATCGAGGGCGCGATCAGCGATGAAAGCCTCGCCGCCATCGAGGCCGCCTTCCACGAGACCTACGAGCGGGAATACACCTACCGCCTCGACGCCCCCGTCGAGCTGGTCGGCATCCACCTCGTCGCCTCGGCCGAGGTCGGCAAGCTGAAGATGCAGGAAAAGCCGCTCTCCGCGACGCCCACCTCCGCCGCGCGGAAGGGCGAGCGCACGGTGGACTATGCGCTGGAAGGCATCCACCCCGCCGCGATCTACGACGGCGAGAAGCTGGAGCCCGGCATGGCCTTCACCGGCCCCGCGATCATCGAGGATCCGGGCACGACGATCGTCATCCACCCCGGCAACCGCGTCGAGGTCGACGGCTTCGGCAATATCCACATCCACCTGAAAGCCTGAGGAGTGCGGGACATGACGACAGCTTCCCACGACCCGATCACGCTGGAGATCATCCAGAACTCGCTGCAGGCGACCGCCGACGAGATGTTCGCGGCCATGCGCAAGACGGCGATGAGCTCCATCATCTACGAAGTGCTCGACATGGGCACGGGCATCACCGACGCGGAGGGACGCCTCGCCTCCTCCGGCGCGGGCATTCCCGGCTTCATCGGCGTGCTCGACAAGTCGGTCAAGGTGCTGCTGAAGAAGTTCTCGAAGCCCGGCGACATCCAGCCCGGCGACGTCTTCATCACCAACGACCCCTATTACGGCGGCGTCACGCATCTGAACGACCTCGTCGTCTGCATGCCCGTCTTTTCCGGCGACCGGCTGATCGCCTGGACCGCCAATATCGCCCACAATTCGGACGTCGGCGGCAAGTCGCCGGGTTCGCTTTCGGCCGATGCGACGGAAATCTTCCAGGAAGGCCTGCGTCTTCCGGCCATCAAGATGATCTCGAAGGGCGAGGCCATCCCCGGCATCTTCGACATCATCACCGTCAATTCGCGCATGCCGGACTTCCTCGAAGGCGACCTCTGGGCCGCCATCGCCTCGGTCCGCATCGGGGCGAAGCGCCTTGCCGAGCTTGCGGAGAAATACACCGTCGCCACCTTCGAGACGGCCATGGCGAGCTTCATGGACCACGGCGAAAAGATCGCGCTCGCCGAACTCGCAAAACTCCCGCACGGCACCTTCGAGCTGACCGAAGAGCAGGACGACGGGCGCATGTTCAACGTCAAGGTGACTATCTCCGACACGGAATTCGTCATCGACCTGCGCGACAACCCGGACCAGGACACCGGTCCCTCCAATGCCGGCCATGACGACACCCTCGTCAGCATGCAGGTCATCTTCAAGGCGCTGACCGACCCGACCTCGCCGGCCAACGAAGGCTCCTTCCGCCCGCTGAAGGTACTGACGCGCGAAGGTTCGTGCTTCCATGCGAAGGAGCCGGCGGCCGTCGGCTTCTATTACGAGATCGGCATCCGCGGCTACGACCTCGTCTGGCGCTGCCTTGCCCCGCACATGCCGGAAAAGCTGCCCGCCGGGCACTTCTCCTCCATCGCCGGCACCTTCATCGGCGGCATCCACCCGGATACGGGCCGGCAATACACGATCATCGAGCCGCAGATCGGCGGCTGGGGCGCCTCGAACGGCCGCGACGGCAATTCGGCGATCTTCTCCGGCGTGCACGGCGAGACGTACAATTGCCCGGCGGAAATCTCCGAGGCGCGCAACGGCCTCTTCGTCGACCGCATGGAGTTGAACACCGATCCGGGCGGCGAGGGAAAATGGACCGGCGGCTACGGCATCCGGCTCGACTACCGCATCCGCCGCGACGATTCCTTCCTGACCCTCGGCTACACCCGCTCGCGCATCCTCCCGTGGTCGCTCGACGGCGGCAACGAGGGCTCGGCCAACTATGCACTCGTGCTGCGCAAGAACGGCACGTCGGAACGCTACGCCTTCGCCTCGGGCATCCGCGTCGACAAGGACGACGTGATCCGCGTCATCACGGGCGCCGGCGGCGGCGTGGGCAACCCAAGGGAGCGCGATCCGGCGCTGGTGCGCGAGGACGTCAGGAACGGCTACATCACCGCCGAGCGCGCCCGCGAGGTCTACGGCGTCAGCCTCTGATCTCATGGTCCCCGGCCGACAGGCCGAGGACTGCAACCGCTATCGAGGAGGAACGCATGAGTGCCCAGCCGCTCAGGATCATGTATCTCAACCCCGTCGGCGAAAACGGGACCGTCGATGCGATCTTTGCCGCCATGGCGAGGAACCACAAGCTGCCCGGTACCGAAGTGCATGTGACGGCCCTGCCGAAAGCCCGCTACGGCTTTTCCCATATCGAGTTCCGCACCTATGAGGCGCTGGTGACGCGCGGCATCATGCGTGCCGTGCGCACGGCCGCGCAGGAGGGCTTCGATGCGCTCGCCATCGGCTGCTTCTACGACACGGCCCTGCACGATGCGCGCGAGATTTCCGGCGAGATGATCGTCACCGCGCCCTGCATCGCCTCCTGCGAGATCGCCGCCAGCCTTGCCAACCGCTTCGGCATCATCGTCGGCCGGCGCAAATGGGTGCACCAGATGCAGGCGACCGTGCACGGCTACGGCCATGCCGAACGCCTTGCCGGCTTCTACGATGTCGGCCTCGGCGTCGACGATTTCCAGAAGGACCATGCCGAGACCAACCGCCGGCTGCTCGCCGCCGGCCGCAGGGCCGTGGAGGACGGCGGGGCGGAAGCCCTGATCCTCGGCTGCACGATGGAGATCGGCTTCTACAGGGAGATCGAAAGGGAACTCGGCGTTCCCGTCATCGATCCCTCCATTGCGGCCTTGAAGCGGGCGGAGTATGCCGCACTTCTCAAGCGGCAGTGCGGCTGGGTGCCGAGCCGCAAGGGCTCCTGCGAGGCGCCCTCCGAAACCGAGCTTGCCGCCTTTAATGCCTTTCCGGATGACGGGCCGGTCTTCGGCAGCCGCATCGTCATTCCCGCCACATGAACGAGGACAAGACCATGAACGAACAGACCGCCGCCCGCCTGAAGGCCCTGCGCCAGCGCATGGCCGAGACCGGCACCGGACTCGTCGCCATCGCGCCGGGCTCCCACATGGACTGGGTGCTGGGCTTCCATCCCCATCCCGACGAACGCCCCTGCCTGCTGCTCGTCGGCCCGCAGAAGGAAGCGTTCCTGATGCCGGCGCTGAATGCCGAGGGCAGCCGCGAATTCAGCGACATCGCCTTCCACAACTGGGCGGATGACGAGGGCCCGGACGCGGCCCTTCGCGCGGCGCTCGCGGCGATCGGCGCGGAAGCCCCCGGCCTTGTCGCGCTCGACGAGACGATGCGCGCCGATTTCGCCCTCCTGCTCATCGATGCGCTGCCGACCGATACCCGCCGCACCTTCACGCCCGAAACGCTCGGCGGGCTTCGCATGCGCAAGGATGAAAGCGAATACGCGAAGCTGAAGATGAATGCGGGCATTGCCGACCGCGCCATGCAGGCGGCCTTCGCCGCCATCAGGCCGGGCATGACCGAGAAGGCGCTCGCCGCCGAAATCCGCGCGCACTTCTCCTCGGAAGGCGCCTCGCCGCAGTTCTGGATCGTCGGCGCGGGCGGCAACGGCGCCTTCCCGCACCATTCGGCCAGCGACCGGGTCATTCAGGAAGGCGACGCCGTGGTGATCGACATCGGCGGGCGCAAGCAGGGCTTTCCCTCCGACATCACCCGCATGGCCGTTGTCGGCACGCCGCCGGAAGGCTATGGCGAGGTCCACGCCATCGTGGAAGATGCCGTGCAGGCGGCGCTGAAGGCCGCCCGCCCCGGTGTTCCCGCCCGCGAGGTGGATGCGGCGGCCCGCAAGGTCATCGCGGATGCCGGCTATGGCGACTACTTCGTGCACCGCACCGGCCACGGCATGGGCATCGACGGCCACGAGCCGCCCTATATCACCGCGACCTCCCAGACCGTGCTGGAAGAAGGCATGGTCTTCTCCATCGAGCCAGGCATCTACCTGCCCGGCCGCTTCGGCATCCGCCTGGAGGATATCGTCATCCTGCGCGCGGACGGCCCGGAAATCCTCTCCGCCCTGCCGCGCACGGTTCATATTGGTCCGGCCTGAAAGGGCTCATAGACACAGGGCTCGCGCCTTCAGAGATTGGTATCTTCTGCCGATCGAACGATGAGATAGCACGCGCGGCTAAGGTGGCAGAAGCCGCGGATATTGCCACGGTCTCTGCACTCCACGCTGCCTCCTCAAGCGAAGCGGTCCTAATTGGTACCATGCATCTCGCCAAGGGCCTGGAGTTCCGGGCCGTCATTCTCATCGCCTGCGACGAAGGCATCCTGCCACTGGATGCTCGCATTGCCGACGTTGCAGACGAATTCGAACTCGATGAAGTGGTGGCAACTGAGCGACAGCTGCTTTATGTGGCGGCGACACGAGCCCGTGATCACTTGTTCATCTCGGGCGTCTCTCCTGGTTCCGAGTTCCTCGAAGACCTGAGACGCTGAGTATTTCCGATTCCTCTGCAAACGCCGTTATGTGGAGTGGTAATCCTCCCCGTTTTAACGGGGTTCAGCGGTAGAACTCACGCGGCCATTTTCAGTTTCTGAGCGGGTGTAATGCCGCCAATGCCCATGTTGGGCCGTTCGTGGTTATACGTCCAAAGCCATTCCGTGGCGATCTCCTGCACCTCCGTTATGCTGTCAAAAATATACAGATCGAGCCATTCATGCCGAACAGTTCGGTTGTAGCGCTCGACATAGGCGTTCTGCTGAGGCTTGCCGGGCTGGATATAGTTCAATGCGATCCCTTGCTTCTCTGCCCATTCGACCAGCTTCGAACTGACGTATTCGGGGCCGTTATCGACCCTGATTGCCAGTGGCTTGCCCCGCCATTCGATAATCTGGTTGAGGCTGCGCACGACTCGCTCTGCAGGCAGTGAGAAGTCAACCTCGATCCCCAGTCCCTCTCGATTGAAGTCGTCCAACACGTTCAGAAGCCTGAACTGGCGACCGTCCGCCAGGCGATCCGCCATGAAGTCCATCGACCAGACCACGTTCGGCGCATCGGGCACCGCCAGCTCCTCTGGCTTCTCGCGCTTCAGCCGCCGGCGGGGCTTGATCCTCAGGTTCAGCTCAAGCTCGCGGTAGATGCGGTAGACTCGTTTGTGGTTCCAGCGAAAGCCTTGGACATTGCGCATATGCAGGAAGCAGAGACCGAAGCCCCAGGTCTTCTTCACCTTCACAAGCCCAAGCAACAGATCGGCGATCTCATCGTTATCGGCATTGCGCTTTGGGCTATACCGAAAACAGGTCTCGCTGACGCCAAATGTCCTGCATGCCAGCGCGACACTCACGCCGCGTTGCGCCACTGCTTTCTCGGCCAGCTCTCGGCGCTGAGATGGCCGCCTCATTTTTTTCCGAGAGCCTCCTTCAGCAGATCCGCCTGCATGCTCAAATCGGCATACATCCGCTTCAATCGGCGGTTCTCGTCCTCAAGAGCCTTCATCTGGCTCATCATAGAGGCATCCATACCCCCATATTTTGCCCGCCATTTGTAAAAACTGGCACTGCTGATGCCGTGCTCCCGGCAAAGCTCAGGTACGGGGACACCGCCTTCCGCTTGGCGCAACACAGCCATGATCTGGGCTTCGGTAAATCGGCTCTTCTTCATCAAAATCTCCTCGAGCATCTTGCCGAGAAAATTCTACTTTTGAAGCCCCTTATTTGCGGGGAGGATTACCATGGCTCTTCACCTTCTTGCCCCAGATCTTGTCGAAACTACTGGGAGCAGGCT
>DAIMJJ010000130.1:0-12131 GCA_036722275.1 Rhizobium sp.
CGGTGAAGCCGAAGGCGACACGGAAGGTCTCCAGAAGCGCATCGTCGCCAAGCAGGTCGTAGGCATCAGTGAGCGTCGGGGCGACACGCTCGAAATAGAGCGCCAGGCGCACGCCGGCATTGTCGTTGCCCTGTTCTTCCTCCAGCACCTGATGCAGGTAGAGGTTCTGCGTCTCGAGGACCGCGCCGCGTTGCTGCACGGTGCCGACGGTGTCACGGGTCAGAAGCCCGTCACTGTCGAAATTGAAGGAGGCGAGAAGTTCGGCCCAGGTCTCGTCCTGCTGCTGGTTGACGAAGCTCTTTTCATCCGAAAGATCGGACTGGAAGATCTGCTTGAGGAAGTCGTCGTCGACCTCGGCCGGATCAAATCCCTTGGCGATCAGGACGACATCGACCAGACGGCGGTCCGCCAGGAACTCGCTCGCGCTCGCGATGCCCATGATGTTCTCCTGGTAGTACTCCGCTTCCGCCTCGGCATCCGCCTGAGCCGTCACCCGTTCGTCCTCGTCGAGATAACGTACCTGATTGACGATATAGGACTTGGCAATGCTGGTGATGGTGATCTCGTTCTGCGCCAGAAGCGGCGCCTCGGCCTCGCCATCGGCGTCGAAGTTGAAGGCGCTCGCCATGTTGATCAGGCGCTCGTCCCGGGTCTTGTTGGCGTAGCTTTTGGGATCGGTGAGATCGCTGGTCAGTGCCTTCTTGAGCTGGGCGTCGGTGTATTCTCCCTCCTCGATGCCGAAAGCCTTGAACAGCAGGGCACGGATCGAGCTGTTGTCCAGAAGGTCGTCGACCGAGGTAATGTCGGCCATTGTGTCGGAATAGTAGTCGAGGAGGGTCTGCAGATCCTCCTGATCGGCGTCGTCGTAGTGGTTCTCATAGGCCGACTGGGTCTTGGCCAGCTGCGTCGCATCCTGGGCAGTCATGCCCGTCTTGAGGTTTCCGTCCGTGTCGAAATTGAACATCGCGGCGACGCTCGTCCAGGCCGATCCGCCATTCATGGCGGCGTAGTTCAGCGGGTCGTCGAGATCGCTGGTGACGATGTTGTAGAATTCCGACCGCAGCAGATTGGAATCGAGCTGGAAGGCCGCCTTGACATAGTCGAACAACCGGTCGTCATCAGTGATCTCGTCGACCGTGGTGATGGTGGCGATCTTGGCGGCATAATAGGCCTGATCGCGCTCCAGCGTGTATTCCGAGGCATAGGTGGCGTTGGCGTCGATATAGCCGGCGATCGTGGCTTCCTTCTGCGCGTCCGTCTGGGCACTGGTGCCCGCCAGGCTGCCGTCGGTGTTGAAGCTGAAGGCCTTGGCCAGCGCGAGAAAAGCGGAGGCGTTGTAGTCGTTGTCAGAGGCCTCGTCCTTGGCGACGAGCTGGTTGACATAGCTGTTCTCGTCATCAAGATCGCTGGTCAGCACCTGAACAAAATGCGCGTCGGTATAATAGGTGCGGTCGATGCCGTAGGCGTCGAGAACATAGCTGAACAGCCGGCTGTTGCGGACCAGTTCCTCGGCGGACGTGATCGTATCGATCGCCGACTGATAATAGGTCGTCTCCGCCTCGAGGCTCTCGGCTTCCTCCACCTGGGCTTGGTTGTAGAGATCGAGCACCGCCGCTTCCTGTGCGTCCGACTGGACATCGACGGTCGCTCCGTTGAACTGGAAAGCCATGGCGAAGTTTCGGTAGCGATCGTCGGTCAGCTTGTTGGCATAGCTGTCCTCGTCGGTCAGGTCGCTTTCCAGCACCTTGCGCATGAAGGCCGTGGCATAGGTCATGTCTTCCAGGCCATAGGCCTTCATGGCATAGGAATAGAGCCTGTAGTTGTCGAGAAACTCGTCGACCGAGGTTACCTTGCCGATGTTTTCCTTGTAGTAGGCCGCCTCTCGCGCCACCTGCGGATCGGATGCCGTCCGATCCAGACTGGCCTTCATGTCACGGACCACGAGATCATAACTTAGATAGGTCGAAACCATGGAATCAGCTCACTTTCCGGACGTAGCAGTCGAGATTGATGGCAAGCTGCCGCACGAGGCTTGTCCCGGCCTGACACGCACAACCGCCATTCACATTTTCGAAACCCTGCGTCGTTCGAAAACGCTAACCATTTGAGCCGGCAAAGTTTTTTTAACCGCGATTTTTAAGCTGTCTCTTAGGCACCGGCGCTACCTTCCAGCCATAGAGGACGCAAAGTCCCGAAAAGACGAACGCATGAAGCGCTCTCGGGTAAAACAAGGGTAGCATGAAGATGACGAACACGGTTATGAAGCCCGCATGGGCAGGCGCAACTCTGCGACTGGATCCGACACGGTTTCCGCAGCAAGTCACCTATGCTGCGCGCGGAGCTTCCGGTGATGTGAGCATCACCATTGACGAACGTGGTGCCGTGCTGCGCAAGATCCTGGCAACGAGCGGCCTGCCTCTTTCATTCGCGCTTCCGGCCCGCGCCTTCAAGGGTGTTGCCGCCCGGGCGATCGACCATGGAGACGGGGAAGTGACCGTTACGCTGGAACTGCATCACGAGGATCCGGAGCTTTGCATCCCGCTTCTGGTCGCGCATGATCTTTGCGACATCGCCGCCGACTGGCGCGGCTGGTCGGATGCCTTTCGCATCCCCATGCTGATGGTCGAGGCCGACGGCGTCGCCCGTCCGCTCGAAGAACATCTGGGCGAAGTGCGGGCCCGCGAGACGCAGCCGCGCCGCCGCCATTCCTATTTCGCCGAGCGCCGTCCGCGCTTCCTGGTGCGCCGCACGACCGGCAAGCTGGGCGTGACGATGAAGATCTCCGGCAAGGAAATCATCGCCCGCAACTGAGCGGGCGAACGCGGGTCGGGCCCGACCCGTTAATTTCAGCTGATCGAAAAACGGCCCGGATGACGATCCGGGCCGTTTTTCTGTTCCGCTTCGGGACAGGTGGCGTCAGGCGAAGGGCAGCGCCGCCAGAAGGCCGAAAAACAGGATTGCCCCCACCTTGTTGTTGAACTTGAACAGCGCCAGGCACTGGGCAGGATCGTCGATATCGAGCACGCGGATCTGGTAGGCGAACATGCCGGCAGCGGCCAGAAGGCCCAGATATGCGGGCAAAGCGACACCTGCGAGGGCGAAGGAAACGAACAGCAGGAAGAGCGTCAGGCCATAAAGGCCGATCAGCCATTGACGGGTGTTGTCGCCGAACAGGCGAGCGGTCGAGCGCACGCCAACAAGCGCGTCGTCTTCCTTGTCCTGGTGGGCGTAGATCGTGTCATAACCGATCGTCCAGGCGACCGCTGCCCCATAGAGGAACAGGCTCGCCGCCGAGAGCCAGCCGGCCAGCGCCGCCCAGCCCATCAGCGCACCCCAGGAAAAGGCAAGGCCGAGGAAGAATTGCGGCCAGTCTGTGAAGCGCTTGGCAAAGGGATAGATGGCGACGATCAGCAGCGAGGTGATGCCGAGCACGATCGCAAAGCCGTTGAGGCACAAAAGCACGAGCAGTCCGACCAGCGCCTGCCCGACCAGGAACAGCTTGGCATTGCGCCGGCTGACCCGACCGGACGGCAGCGGCCGCGACCGGGTGCGCGCCACCGCCATATCGATCTGCTCGTCGACGAGATCATTATAGGTGCAGCCGGCACCGCGCATGGCGACCGAACCGGCAAAGAACAGGAAGAGATGGAAGACGAAGAGCAGGCCGTTCAGCTGCCCCCGCTCGGCCAGCACATTGGCCGCCAGCGCCGAGGACCAGAAGCACGGCCACATCAGCAATTGCCAGCCGATCGGCCGGTCCCAGCGGGCAAGCTGCGCATAGGGCCAGGCGGCAGGCGGCAGCACCCGGTAAACCCAGTTGTCGGATGGCGCGTCGGAGACTCGCCCGTTCTGATCGGCGGCGGTGTTCATGGCCGGATTGATAGAACAATCCGGCCCTCAAGGAAACCGGCCGCAAGGGTCTTAGGTCGGCAATCCTGCACGATCGTCAGAACACCACCGTCTCCAGCGGGGCCCGGCCGCGATCGAAGGCGGCAAGCGTGGCTTCCCGCTCGGCGATGTAGCCGCGATTATCCGGCACGACATCATTGCTTTTCGCCAGCTGCATCTGGAAGATGAAGAAGTCCTCGTGGGTGAAGGCCATTTCCGACCCCGCGAGATAGAACTCCCACATGCGCACGAACCGCTCGTCATAGAGGGTCGCCGCCTCCTCCCGCCGCGCCAGGAAGCGTTGACGCCAGAGGCGGAGTGTCCTGGCATAGTGATGCGGCAGGATCTCGATGTCGCGCACCAGCAGCCCTGCCTTCTCGACCGCGGGAAGCACTTCGGCGAGCGAAGGAATGTAGCCGCCGGGAAAGATGTAGCGCTCGATGAAGGGATTGTTGAAACGCGAGGGATAGGGCTGCCCGATCGAGTGCAGCACCATCACGCCATCATCCTTCAGAAGTTCGGCGACCTTGTTGAAGAAGGCGCGGTAATTGCCACGTCCGACATGCTCGAACATGCCGACCGAGACGATCCTGTCATAGGGCGCCCCCCGCATGGTGCGGTAGTCCTGCAAATCGAAGCGCACGCGGTCGCTCAATCCCCGTTTCTCGGCGCGCCCCCGCGATATCCGCAGCTGCTCGGTCGAAAGGGTGATGCCGTCGACGGAAACGCCGGAGGATTCGGCGAGATACATGGCCATGCCGCCCCAACCCGAGCCGATCTCGAGCAACCTCTGTCCCTCGTCCAGCAGCAGTTTTGCTGCGATATGGCGCTTCTTGGCGACCTGCGCCTCATCGAGCGAAATGCCCTCGGGTGCGAAATAGGCGCAGGAATATTGCCAGTCGGCGTCGAGGAAGAGAGCGAAGAGCTTGGCCGACAGGTCATAGTGATGGGCGACGTTGCGGCGATTGTGGTTGACCGGAAAGAGACGCCGCAGCTCGGCCAGCGCATAGCGGGCAAGCCCCCGCCAGATCATGCCGAAGGTCAGATCCTCCGACAGCGTGTTCGACTTGATGAGCGCGAGCAGTTCGTAAATGTCGCCCGCCTCCACCCGCATACGCCCGTCCATGTAAAGCTCGGCGAGCTTCAGCTGGGGATCGGCGTAAAGCTGGGCTTCGGCCTCCGCATCCGTGAACCTGAGCGCGATCATGGGGCCGCTGCCATCGCCGAAGATCTCGCTTCGGCCGTCCACGCCGGTAATCTGCAACCTACCTTTACGAACGATTTTTTTCAGCAAACTGCGTAGTGAAGAGGTCATGCATACCCCCGGGAATACGACAGGTTTCCATCAATAGAGGGAAATTTAACGCGTCGGGGGCAGGAGACAAGCGCGAGTTCGTTATAGATGCTTCATATTTCTTGAGGACTGGACGGGGCACGGCCACCGAAAGCCATGCCCCGCCGGGCATTATTTCTTGCGCATTGCCTCGGCCAGCGCGGCGCCGAGACCGCCGATCGCCGGGCTTTCGGAGCGGCCAGAGGGCTTGGCGCCGGCGTGGCGCATGGCATTGGCATTGCCGCGGGCATCGCCTCGCATGGAGGGCTGGGGCGCCTCGCCGCCGTCCTTGCGCATGGTGAGCGCGATGCGCTTGCGCTTGACGTCGACCTCGACGACGCGGACCTTCACCACATCACCGGCCTTCACCACCTCATGCGGATCCTTGACGAACCGATCAGCGAGCTGCGAGACATGCACGAGGCCGTCCTGATGCACGCCGATATCGACGAAGGCGCCGAAGGCGGCCACATTGGTCACGGTTCCCTCGAGCAGCATGCCCGGCTTCAGGTCGGTGATCTCGTCCACCCCATCGGCAAAGGTCGCGGTCTTGAAGCTCGGACGCGGGTCGCGACCGGGCTTTTCGAGTTCGGCAAGGATGTCGTTGACCGTCGGCAGACCGAACTGCTCGTCGATGAAGCGCTTGGGATCGAGGCTTTTCAGGGTGGCGCTGTCGCCCATCAGCGAGCGCAGGTCGCGCCCGCAGGCGGCAACGATCTTCTTGGCGACGCCATAGGCTTCCGGATGCACTGAAGAAGCGTCGAGCGGCTCCTTGCCGTTCGGGATACGCAGGAAGCCAGCGCACTGCTCGAAGGTGCGGGCGCCGAGGCGCGGCACTTTCAGGAGATCCTTGCGGCTCTCAAACGGGCCGGTCTGGTCGCGATGGGTGACGATCGCCTCGGCGATCGATCCGCCGAGACCGGAGACGCGCGCCAGCAACGGCACCGATGCGGTATTGAGATCGACGCCGACGGCATTGACCGCATCTTCCACAACCGCATCGAGCGAGCGGCCGAGCTTGCCCTGGTCGACATCGTGCTGGTACTGGCCGACCCCGATCGACTTCGGCTCGATCTTGACGAGTTCGGCGAGCGGATCCTGCAGGCGGCGGGCGATGGAGACGGCGCCACGCAGCGAAACGTCGAGGTTCGGAAACTCCTTGGCGGCCGTTTCCGACGCGGAATAGACCGAGGCGCCGGCTTCCGAGACGATGACCTTGGTCGGCTTCGGCCCGGTCGCGGGGAACTGCGCCAGCATGTCGGCGACCAGCTTCTCCGTCTCGCGGCTGCCGGTGCCGTTGCCGATGGCGATCAGCTCAACCTTGTGCTTGCGGATCAGGCCCGCAAGCTCGACCTGCGTGCCGCGAATGTCGTTCTTCGGCGGGAAAGGATAGACGGTCGTCGTCTCCAGCACCTTGCCGGTGCCGTCGACCACGGCGACCTTGACCCCGGTGCGGATGCCCGGGTCGAGGCCCATGGTCGGGCGCGAACCGGCGGGGGCGGCGAGCAGGAGATCCTTGAGATTGCGGGCAAAGACGTGGATCGCCTCTTCCTCGGCGCGCTCGCGCAGCTCACGCATCAGGTCGAGCGACAGGGAGACCGAAAGCTTGACGCGCCAGGTCCAGCCAGCGACCTCCATCAGCCACTGGTCGGCCGGCCCCTTGCCGGCGATCTGGTAGGCCGCGGCAATCGTGCGCTGGGCGGGCTTGACCGGCGACGGGTCGTCGCGATCGACCTCGATCGACAGGGTCAGCATCTCCTCGTTCCAGCCGCGCAACATGGCCAGCGCCCGGTGGCCCGGCACGGTCGCCCAGCGTTCCGAATGGGCGAAATAATCGGCGAACTTCTCGCCGGCGGCTTCCTTGCCCTCGACCACCTTGGAATAGAGGATGGCGCGATCCTTCATGTCGTTACGCAGCCGGCCGATCAGGTCGGCATTTTCCGAAATCGCCTCGGCGACGATGTCTCGCGCCCCTTCCAGCGCCGCCTTCACGTCCGGCACGTCGGGGGTGATGTAGGCTTCGGCGAGCTTTGAAGGATCGGCGGCGCGGTCGGCCCAGATGGCGTCCGCCAGCGGCTGCAGGCCCTTCTCGCGGGCGATCTCGGCGCGGGTGCGGCGCTTCGGCTTATAGGGAAGATAGATATCCTCAAGCTCCGCCTTGGTGGCGACCTTGAAGATCTTGACCATCAGTTCGTCGGTCATCTTGCCCTGCGAGGTGATCGACTCGACGATCGCCTTGCGGCGGGCAGCGAGCTCGCGCAGATAGGTCAGCCGTTCGGACAGGTTGCGCAGCTGGGTGTCGTCGAGACCGCCGGTGACTTCCTTGCGGTAGCGGGCGATGAAGGGCACGGTTGCGCCTTCGTCGAGAAGTTCGACGGCGGACGCCACCTGCTCGGGCCGGGCATTGATCTCGGAGGCGATGATCGCGGCAATGGATTTGAGGTCGTCGGCCATGGGAGAAATTCCTTCCGTAATCGGTCGCGCGAATTTAGCCATCGCGAAGGAAGAGGCAATTGCGGGATGCGCCCTTCCCCCGTTTTCCAACATTTATGGCTTAACGGCACGCCAGATCCCTCGTAGGCTCGTTAAAGAGAATAGCGGCGGGCTCGGGGCAGCGTCATGCAGCTGGACAATCTTCGAATACTGGATCTCCTCACGCTCCACGGCGGGGTCATGGGGGAGCTCAGGCGACGCGGCGTCTTGCGCAGCTCCAACGGGCCGGTCGGGGACTACGGAGAACTGCTCTGTGCCACGGCCTTCGGTTGGTCGCTGCAGGAGAATTCCGCCTCCGGTTTCGACGCCGTCGACCAGGCGGGTATCCGATACCAGATCAAATGCCGGCGGCTGGCGGCAGAGAACAAGTCGCGGCAGTTGTCGGCGATCCGGCGACTGGAGCTGCGCCCCTTCGACATACTCGCCGGCCTTTTGTTTCGCGACGACTTCACGGTCTTTCGCGCCGCGCTCATTCCCGTCGAGCTTGTCGCCGAGCGGGGGACCTACTCTGCCCACGTCAACGCCCACCGCTTCCTGCTCCAGGACGCGGTGTGGCTCGATCCGAGGGTGCGGGACGTGACGCCGGAGATCGCCAAAGCGCAGCAGCAGCTCTGACGGCCAGAGCCACGATCGGCGGCAAATTCCATCACCCGCGCTTGACCTTTCGCGTCCCTGCGCTTAACGCCCGGCTATGAGCGCAATCGGAGGCTGGCGATGAAGGTTCTGTTGATCGGGTCGGGCGGACGCGAGCATGCTTTGGCCTGGAAGATTGCGCAATCGCCGTGGCTCACCGCGCTTTACGCCGCGCCGGGCAATCCGGGCATGGCGGAACATGCCGAACTCGTGCCGATCGGTGGCGACGATCAGGAGGCGATCCTCGCCTTCTGCCGCGGCCACGACATCGAGTTCGTCGTCGTCGGCCCGGAAGCGCCGCTCGTCGCCGGCCTTGCCGATCGGCTGCGCGCCGAGGGGTTTGCCGTGTTCGGACCGTCGGCCGCCGCCGCACAGCTGGAAGGCTCCAAGGGCTTCACCAAGGATCTGTGCGCCCGCTACGATATCCCGACCGGTGCCTACCAGCGCTTCAACAATGCGCCGAAGGCCAAGGCCTATGTGCGCGCCCAGGGCGCGCCGATCGTGATTAAGGCCGACGGGCTTGCGGCCGGCAAGGGCGTGACGGTGGCAATGACCATCGAGGAAGCCATGGCCGCGATCGACGATTGCTTCGAAGGCGCCTTCGGCGAGGCCGGGGCGGAGGTCGTGGTGGAAGCCTTCCTCGACGGCGAGGAGGCGAGCTTCTTCTGCCTGTGCGACGGCAAGACGCTGCTGCCGCTCGCCACGGCGCAAGATCACAAGCGGGTCGGCGACGGCGATACCGGGCCGAACACCGGGGGCATGGGCGCCTATTCGCCCGCTCCCGTGATGACGCCCGAACTCGTCCAGCGCACGATGAAGGAGATCATCGAGCCGACCATGCGCGGCATGGCGGAGATGGGCATGCCGTTTTCCGGCGTGTTCTTCGCCGGCCTGATGATCACAAACAAAGGTCCCGAGCTGATCGAATACAATGTCCGCTTCGGCGACCCGGAATGCCAGGTGCTGATGATGCGGCTGAAGAGCGATCTGCTGATGCTGCTGCATGCGACCGCGACCGGCACGCTCGACCGCGTCTCTGCCGAATGGCATGATGAGACGGCGCTGACCGTCGTTCTGGCCTCGAAGGGCTATCCGGGTTCTTATGAGAAGAACACGCCGATCCGTTCACTGCCCACGGCCAGCGACGGGGCGAAGGTGTTCCATGCCGGCACCGCGATCAAGGACGATCAGCTGGTGGCAACCGGCGGCCGCGTGCTGAACGCGACGGCGCTCGGTGCCAGTGTGGCGGACGCCCAGGCTGCGGCCTATGCGCTGGTCGATGAGGTCGAGTGGGACAATGGCTTCTGCCGCCGCGACATCGGCTGGCGGGCGATCGGCCGCGACTGACGGGGAAAATTGTCCCTGAAACCGACAAAAAGTGGCCATTCGATAAAATTCGAATGATCGATCTGACCGGATGGCAAGACTCCGGGGGTAAAACTCACCGTGAAAGCAATCCGGAGAGTTCGCGATGCGCCACCTTGTTCTCACTGCCGCAGTTCTGGTCCTTGCCGGTCCCGCTCTTGCCTCGTCGATCGAGATCGTCGGCTCCACCCCGGCCAAGGGCGCCAGCATCGTCTCGCTCGGCTGCGCCCATTGCCCGCCGCTGAAGCCGGCGGAAGACAGATATGCCTACAAGGTGCCGTCGATCGCGCCGGGAACCCAGGCCGCCGAGATCGTCGAAATCGATGGCGAGGCCAAGCTGCGCCGGACCGAAGCCTGGCTCGGCGGCTCGCCGGTGGTCTTCGTCAGCAAGGCCGAAGGCTGGACGACCGATGGCAGCGTGATCGCAGCCGCCGCCGTCCGATCGGCCGATGGCATTGACGTCAATGCGAAGACGGCCGCCGTCCCGACCGTTGCAGCGGGCGCGGCCAAGCTGGCCGGTGCGGTGCAGACCAAGCCGCTCGACCCTACGTCGTTCGAACTTCGCCTGCATTGAGCAGCGCTCGCCTTCCCTGCCCCACCCCAGCCATACGATCCGGGCTGAGAGGGCCTTCCGCAGAGATGCGGGACAGACGCCTCGGCGACGCCGGGGCGTTTGGCTTGTAAGGGCGAAGTTGTTCCCCCAAGAGACGAAATGCAACCGAATGTAAATCGCGCAGGATCGTCAGAAGAGCGATTGCTTTTTCCGCATTGCGCAACCATCAGATTTATTCGGATATACGCACGTTCTTTCATTCATTTCAAATCGTATCATCTGACACTATTTTACTATAAATTCTTGGGGTTCATTTGTAGTGAGCGGTCAATAAATCAAATTTTACGGGTTTCATCGCAATGTATCGATATAACCCGGTAGCAGCATGATGCACACGCTCGCGAGCGCAACCCCACCTCGCAGGATCGGTAGGATACCGACCGGATCATTCGATTGAGCGAGGACCTATGAAGAACCTGAAGATCTCTCACCAACTCTTTATGCTGATCGGCGCCCTTATGGTCGCCTTCGGCGCCGCCACTTACTTCCAGATCAAAGCCGCTTCGGATTCCATCTACACGGAGCGCTACGACATGCTGCGCACGCAGGTGGAAGCGGGCATCGCCATCATCCAGGGCTATGAGCAGCGTGTGAAGGCTGGCGAGATGACCGAGGAAGCGGCGCGAGCCGAAGCCTACAAGACGCTCACCTCCGTCAAGTTTGAGCCGAACGGCTATCTCTTCGGCCTCGACTACGACGTCAAGATGATCTTCCACCCCGTCCAGAAGCAGGTCGGCCTGGTCCAGAAGGGCCAGCCGGACAAGATGGGCAACCTGTTCCGCGAAGAGATGATCGAAAAGGCTCGCAAGGGCGGCGGCATCACGGAATACTACTGGGAAAAGCCGACCAATCCGGGCGGCGACGTCTATCTGAAGGCCGCCTACAGCCAGGCCTACGAACCCTGGAAGGTCGTCGTCGGCACCGGCGTCTACATCGATGACCTGCAGTTGAAGATCAACGAGATGATCTGGGAAGCCGTCCTGATCGGCGGAACGGTCGTCGCCCTCGGTCTCGTCGCAGCCTTCTTCATCATCAACGGCATTACCAAGCCGCTGACCGCCATCCACGACTCGCTCGAGGAAGTGGCCAACGAGAACGTCTCGATCGCCATCCCGCACACCGACATGGGCAACGAGGTCGGCATGATGGCCAAGGCCACCCAGGCGCTGCAGGAAAAGGTGCGCGAACGCCATGCCATGGCCCGCCGCCAGGAAGAACAGTCCCGCGAACTGGATGCCGAGCGCAACCAGAACGCAGAAATGCAGCAGACCGAAGCCGCCCAGCAGGCGCGTGTGGTCTCCACCATCGGTGCTGCCCTCGAAGAACTGGCGCGTGGCGACCTGACCGTCCGTTGCGGCGAACTCGGCCCGAAATACGCAGCACTTCGCGACAACTTCAACGACGCGCTGACGCATCTGGAAGCCGCCATGGCCAAGGTCAATGCCAAGGGCGTCGACATTTCCGGCTCGAAGGAAGAGATCCGCCGCGCCTCCAACGAGCTGTCGCAGCGCACCGAGCGCCAGGCCGCGAACCTGGAAGAAACCTCGGCTGCGCTTGACGAGCTGACGGTGGCTGTCCGCCAGACGGCGGAAGGCGCCCACGAAGCCGCCAAGCGCGTCTCCTCGGTCAGCACCGAAGCCTCGCGCTCCGACGCCGTCGTCGCCCAGGCGATCGGCGCCATGAGCGGCATCGAACAGTCCTCGGCCGAGATCACCAAGATCATCGGCGTGATCGACGAGATCGCCTTCCAGACCAACCTTCTGGCGCTGAATGCCGGCGTCGAGGCGGCACGCGCCGGCGAAAGCG
>DAIMJJ010000131.1:0-5767 GCA_036722275.1 Rhizobium sp.
CGTGGTCATGGTGATCGTGGTGATGATGCGCGTGCCCATGGTCATGGCCCTCGGCCGCACACACCGCGCAGCCGACGTCGTGCCCTTGGTCGTGGTTATGATCATGGTCGTGCGCAGGATGGCCGTGGTGCTCGTGGGCGTCGGCGCGCGCCTCGTCCTTCAGCCAGCGATCGACATCCGGGATCTTGCTCGAGGGATCATAAAGCCCGTTGGCGAGAATGGCGGCGGTGCCGGCCTCAGGCCGATCTCCGTCGCAAAGCTCCGCCCTCGGGTTGAGAATACGAAGACGTTCGACAAGGGCCTCCCGACCGCGCGGATCGGCGAGCGTCACCTTGGTCAGGATCAGCCGGTCGGCCACCGCGACCTGGCGCACCGCTTCCGGATAGGTATCGAGCGTCGACAGGCCATGGACGGCATCGACGACGGTGATAACGCCGTCAAGGTCGAAATGCTGGGCGATGGCCGGGTGCCCCATGACGGATTGCATGACGGGCGCAGGATCGGCGAGGCCGGTCGTCTCGATGACGATGCGCGACAGGGGCTTGATCTTGCCGGTCTGCATGCCGTCGATCAGTTCGGCGAGCGTATCGACCAGCTCGCCGCGCACGGTGCAGCACAGGCAGCCATCGGCAAGCTCGATGACGGAATCGCTCGAAGACTCGACCAGAAGGTGGTCGATGCCGACCTCGCCGAATTCATTGATGATCACCGCCGCGTCGTGCATGGCCGGATCCTTCAGGATCCGGTTGAGAAGCGTCGACTTTCCCGCGCCGAGAAAGCCGGTGACGATGGAGACCGGAATCGGCCGGTTGGCAGCAGACATGGGTTTGCTCGCAATCAGAACGTGGGGCGGGGCTTCGGGATCGGCACGTTGGCGATCTCGTTGGCGCCGGCGGCTCCGGGCTTGGTGGCGACGGGTTCGCTGCCCGGGATGAGACCGGCAAAGACGGTGCGCGGCGGGCGGCCCATTTCGTGGATATAGGGCGACAGAAGCTTCATCCGGCCAGCCTCGTCGCGGCCTTCGCTGCGCACCTTGCGGGCCTGCGGATTGCACACCTGCGCGCTGATGTCGGTCACCACGTCGCGACCCTCGCCATAGGGTGCGAGGCTGTCGAGCCGGGGGCCACTGCCGCGCGGCATGGTCAGCGCCCGCTGCAACAGTTCGGCAGAGGCATCGGCGCGGGCGCCCAGGCTGTCGGCACCGAGCACGACGGAGACAACGGTGCGGCCGTTGCGGGTGGCCGAGGAGACCTGGTTGAAGCCCGAGGCGCAGATATAGCCCGTCTTCATGCCGTCGGCACCGTCGAAGCGGCCGATCAGAAGATTGTAGTTGGGGTATTCCTTCTTGCCGGTATTGACGCCTTCCAGCGAGAAGTAGCCGGCATATTCCGGAAACTGCCGGCGAAGAGCAACGGCGAGGACCGCAAGGTCGCGCGCGGTCGTGTACTGTCCCTTGCCGGGAAGCCCGTTGGGATTGACGAAGCGTGAGGACGTCATGCCGAGGCTCTGGGCATCGGCATTCATGCGCGCGACGAAATTGTCGAGCGATCCGCCGACCCGTTCGGCGATCGCGACGGCGACGTCATTGGCCGACTTGACGATCAGGAGCTTCAGCGCACTGTCGAGCGTCATCTTCGAGCCCGGCTTATAATACATCTTGCTCGCCGGCTGTGCGGCGGCCTTTTCGCTCATGACGACCACGCTTTCGAGGGAAAGCTCGCCGGCACGGATGGCCTTGAAGGTGGTGTAGGCGGTCATCAGCTTGGTGAGAGAGGCCGGATACCATTTGCGAAAGGCCTCGTCATGGCTGATGACCTGCCCCGTGTTCACGTCGACGACGAGCTGCGGATTGGCCAGCGCGACGGTCGGCACGCAGGACGCGATCACGCAGGCCAGCGCCGCAAGGCGGTGCGCGATGCGCGTTTTCGACGACCGGGCGGTTTGGTTCGACGACACGATGAAACCTCTTGTCTGCGGATCTGTCTCGCAATGACCCGAAAGTTGACCTATGACTGTAAGCAATGGCAAGACCCATTGAATACGTCAATCTCAAGGCGCACATTCTGCGCCAGCCCTCACGCGACAGCCTTAGAAGACGAGCAGGACAGACCTATGCCCATATTGAACCGCGCCGCCGAACTCCAGGCGGAGGTCAGTGAATGGCGCCGCCATCTCCATGCAAATCCGGAGATTCTTTACGATGTCGAGAACACCGCGGCCTTCGTTGCGGCCAAGCTTGCCGAGTTCGGCGTTGACGAAATCGTGACCGGAATTGGTCGCACCGGTGTCGTCGGCGTGATCAAGGGACGCGGCACCAGCACCCGTGCCATCGGGCTTCGGGCCGACATGGATGCGCTGCCGCTCGAAGAGGTGAGCGGCAAGCCCTGGGCCTCGACGATCAAGGGACGCATGCATGCCTGCGGCCATGACGGCCATACCGCCATGCTTTTGGGTGCCGCCCGGCATCTGGCCGAAACCCGTAATTTCAACGGCCGCGTCGTGGTGATCTTCCAGCCCGCGGAAGAAGGCGGCGCCGGAGCACTCGCCATGGTGCAGGACGGTCTGATGGAGCATTTCGCCATTGAGGAAGTCTACGGCATGCACAACATGCCGGGCCAGCCCGTCGGCACGTTCTCGATCCGCAAGGGCGGCATCATGGCAGCCCCGGACAAGTTCTTCATCACCGTCAAGGGCCGCGGCAGCCACGCGGCGGAACCGCACAAGGCCGTCGATCCGATCGCCATCGGCGCGCAGATCGTGACGAACCTGCAGCAGATCGCCTCGCGCAACGCCAACCCGCTGCGCTCGGTGGTGGTCTCGGTCACGCGCTTCCATGCCGGCACCAGCCACAACATCATCCCCGAAGAGGCATCGATCTCCGGCACGGTGCGCAGCTTCGACGAACAGGTTCGCGACATGGCCGAAAGCCGCATCCGCGAGATCGCCCGCGGTCTTGCGGCCGCCAATGGCGGCGATGCCGACGTCATCTACGAGCGGGCCTGCCCGGTGACGGTCAACCACCCGGCGGAAACGGACCACGCTGCGCGGGCCGCAATGGATGTCGCCGGCCGCGAGAAGGTCAACACCGAAGTCGACCCCTCCATGGCCGGCGAAGACTTCGCCTTCATGCTGCAGTCACGCCCGGGCGCCTATATCATGATCGGGCATGGCGACACGCCGGGTCTGCACAATCCGGCCTATGACTTCAACGACGAGATCCTACCCTATGGAATCTCCTATTGGGTGCGGCTCGCCGAGCAGCGCCTCACCGACTGACCAGCGGCGGATCGCACGACGCCGTTAATGCTCGGGGCGCTTTCACACCTGACACGCCTCGGGAAAAAAGCTTGGCTTCAAGGTCGGCCTTTTGTATGGAGGTCGATGAGTGGTCCCGTAGCTCAGCAGGATAGAGCACCAGATTCCTAATCTGGGGGTCGCGCGTTCGAATCGCGCCGGGATCACCATTCTCGCGGGTCCGGTCCCGCTGAAGCCTCACGAATGCCTTGTTGAAGACCGGCGCCGCGCACCCAGGGCGCGCTGCAACGCCTCGGCCCGCCGTCGCATGGCCGGCGGAACCGACATGGCTTCCAGCTCTGTCAGAAGGCGTTCGAGCTTGGCACGAAGGATGTCGTCGCGAGACTTGCGCCCCGGTTTTCCGCGCTGTGTCTCGTCTGTCGTCATCCGGTCCTCCATTGGTCCAAGTCGGTAGCCATGCGCCGCCTCCCGCTCTCGTTTGGCTTTCGCGCAAACGGAACTACGCCCGCCTTCACCGAACGGATTGATGGCGCAGACAAACAACAGGGCCGCGGCCGAAGGAGGTGTTCGGTTCTCCAACACCGACATCCAGCAGAAGTTCCTTTGCCGCGTCGGCGGTGGCGACCGTCGCCGGAACCAACCCCTCGTCCTGGCGTTATCGGCACAGTCCCACGATACCCTTGCGGAGGATGGTTTCTTGACCAGAAGCGCCGACCAAGCCAGAGGATCGGAAATCGTCAGCCTCATCCCTGCCCTCCGCGCCTTTGCCCACACCTTCTGCTCCCGTTCCGAGGACGCCGATGATCTGGTGCAAGAGACCCTCATCAAGGCTCTCGACAACATCGACCACTTCGAGGCGGGCACCCGCCTCAAGTCCTGGATGTTCACCATCATGCGCAACACCTTCTACACCCGGCATAAGAGAGCGGCGCGCGAAAGGGTCGGACTGCCGGAGGATCTGGCCGAACAGCTGGCGATAGAAGCGGATCAGGACTGGAGCGTGCAAGCCGAAGAGGTCAGGCGCGCGCTCAACCGCCTGCCGCAACACCACCGGGAAATCCTCATTCTGATCGTCATGCTGGGAGAGCGTTACGAGGACGCGGCAGCGATCTGCGATTGCAAGATCGGCACGGTCAAGAGCCGGCTCAATCGCGCCCGGCGACAATTGCGCATCGAGCTGGGCGACATGGCTGACGAAGCCGGATCGCGCGATTGAGGCCCCCCATGGATGCTTCTCAGGCGAAAACCGGCGCCGCGGACGTCAAGCTTCTGCGCCGCATCGGGCTGGTCTATGTCAGCGATACCGAACCCGGCATACGCCGCGAACGCCGCGGCCGCGGCTTCTGTTACCGCCTGCCCGGCGGCGCGCTGGTCAAGGACGCAGCCACCCTCGCTCGCATCCGGGCCCTGGGACTGCCGCCAGCCTATCGGGACGTCTGGATCTGCCAGAAGGAAAACGGACACCTGCAAGCGACCGGCCTCGATGCGCGGGGACGCAAGCAATATCGCTATCATGACGGCTGGCAGGAGTGGCGAAGCCAACAGAAGTTTGGCGAGCTTTCGGCCTTTGCCGCCGTCCTCCCGCGGATCCGCCGGCGGGTGGCCGCCGATCTCGATCGAAGCCAGGACGATGCCGTCTTCCTGCTCGCAAGCCTTGTCGCCCTCCTCGACGAGACCCACCTGCGCGTCGGCAATCGCGCCTACACCCGCGACAACGGCAGCTATGGCGCGACCACGCTCCTGAAACGGCACCTCTCCTTTGGCGCTGACGGCATCCGTCTGAGTTTCATCGCCAAGGGCGGCAAGCGGGTCCGCCAACAGCTGCGCCATCCCAGGCTCCAGAAGATCCTCGAAGTCATTGCCGACCTGCCCGGACGTGACCTGTTTTCCTGGCGGGACGCCGAGGGAGAGATGCGCCGCATCGACTCGGGCCGCCTCAACGCCTATCTGAGCGAAATTGCCGGTTGCCCGATCTCAGCCAAGACTTTTCGAACCTGGGGCGGAAGCGTTGCAGCCTTCGCCCTGGCGGCGCAGGAATTGCGCCGCGGAGAGACCCCGAGCATCAAGGCGATGTGTGCGACGGCCGCCGAGGCGCTGCACAATACTCCGGCGATTTGTCGAAGCAGCTATGTCCACCCGGCCATTCTCGATCTGGCCACGGAAGAGGACAGGCGCGCGCTCGTGCGCCGCCTTCTCTCGCAAAAGACCGGCCGCGCCGGTCTCAAGGCCAACGAGGCAAGGCTGCAGGCCTATCTTGAGCAGGTTTGACCGACGGGCGAAGACTCGCGCTTGTTGAGCGCATGTCCAGGACAGGGCAGTTGCAGATGCGGTCGCGCGGCAGGCAAAGTGTGAAGACGCGACAGGGGAGCCGAAGCTCCCCTGATAGACGCCGAGACGGCATCGCCTCCTCCCGCGGAGGCCGCTGCCGGGCTGGGCAATGAAGCCGGCCCGGCGGGATTTGCCAAGATCAGGCGGCCTTGGCGGACTTGGCCGACTTCGCTTCGGTCGCGGC
>DAIMJJ010000131.1:5867-12014 GCA_036722275.1 Rhizobium sp.
TTGGCGCGCGGGCGCTTGCCGATGATCTCGAACACCTGCTGCAGGCGCTCGATCTGGCCTTCGGTCTCGTCCTTGTGCTTTTCGAATGCCGCCTTCAGCTTGGAATCCTGGGCGCCGCGGGCCATCTTCGGCAGGGTCTTCAGGATCTTGCGCTCGGCATAGTAGATGTCCTTGAGCGTCTCGTAGAACAGGTCGTCGAGAGTCTTCTGTGCCATTGGGATGTCTCCTCGTTGGAAGGGAAATTCACACCCTCTCAACACGACTCACCGCCTCTTTGTTCCGGGCGAGCCGGTGATTCAGGCAACAACCGAGGATTAATCTGGAGTGATCACCTGCCCGCTTCCGAAGCCGGCACCCGCAGCGCCCGAAGGGCGTTCAGAATGACGGCGACATCAATCAGTTCCTGCAGCAGCGCGCCCTGGACCGGCGGTAGATAGCCGAACGCGGCGGCGATCATGGCAAGGAGAGAGAGCGAGAGCCCAGCAAACACACTCTGCAGCGCGATGCGCCGGGTCCGCTTTGCCACCAGCAGCGCGGAGGGCAGACGGGCGAGATGATCAACGAGAAGGACGACGTCGGCGGATTGCGACGAAGCCGCCGCTCCCCGCGCGCCCATGGCCACGCCGACATCGGCGGCGGCAAGCGCAGGCGCGTCGTTGACGCCGTCACCGATCATCATCACCGGCGCCTTTTCATGTTCGGCCACCACCACCGCGACCTTCTCGGCCGGCAGAAGATTGCCGATTGCCTCGTCCACGCCCAGCGCACGACCGGCCGTTGCGACGACGTCGGCGTGGTCGCCGGAGGCCAGAACGAACCGGCTGACGCCGGCGGCGCGGAAGGCCGCAATCGTGGCATGCGCATCTTCCCGGATCTGGTCGGAGAGAAGGATGATGCCGGCGACCGTCCCGTCCACGCCAACGGCAACGACAGCCGTCCCCGGCGGCAGGTCGCGCCCCAGCGAATAGGGATTGCCGGAGGAACACTTGCCGCGCACGAAATCGCTGCCTCCCACCACCACATGGCGACCGTGGATCCGGCCTTCGACGCCTGAGCCGGGCGTCTCGATGATCTCTGTCGGCGAGAAGAGCGCCATGCCTCGCTCGCGAGCCGAGCGCACGAGGGCCTCGGCACTGACATGGTTGGAGCCCTGATCGAGAGAAGCGGCAAGCCGCAGCAGGTCTTCGGGATCGATGCCATCGACGGTGCGGATCTCAACCACGCCGGCCTTGCCGCTGGTCATGGTACCGGTCTTGTCGAGTACGGCGGTGCGGATGCGGGCGAGCCGTTCCAGCGCGCCGCCGCTTTTGACAAGAACGCCGAGGGAGGCGGCCCGCGACATGCCGGATATGATCGCAACCGGCACAGCCAGGATCAACGGACAGGGTGTCGCGACCACCAGCACGGCCAGCGCTCGCAACGGGTCGCCACTTACCCCCCAGGCGGCCCCGGCGATGAGGACCGTCAGGGCCAGGAACCAAAGCGCATAGCGGTCGGCCAGCCGCACCATGGGAGCCTTGCTTTCCTGGGCCTCTTCGACCAGCCGCACGATCCCGGCATAAGTACTGTCGGCGGCAGCGCGCACCACGTCGAGGTCGAAGACGGCACCGATCGAGGTGCCGCCGCTCGGCACATCGTCGCCGGCGAAGAAGCGGACCGGCATAGCCTCGCCCGTCAGCGCCGACATGTCGATATGCGCCTCGCCGGCCGCGACACGCCCGTCGACCGGGACCACCTCGCCGCGTCGCACGAGGATCCGTTCGCCGGGAAGAAGGGTCTCGATTGCGACCTCTTCCAGTCCTTCGCTGGCGTAGCGCATGGCCGTTCGCGCCGTGCGTCCCAGCAGCGCGGTCATCTCGCGGCGTGCACGTCCCTCGGCGAAATTCTCCAATTGCTGTCCGCCGGCATACATCAAGGCGACGATATTGCCCGCGAGCGGCTCGCCGAAGGCCAGCGCCGCGCCCATGGACAGCCCAGCGATCACGTCGAGGCCGAAGCGTCCGCGGCTGAGCGAGACGACGATCTCCGCCGCAAGTGCGGCAAGAACCAGCGCCGTGCCGGCCGACCACAGCCACCCGGCCCAATCGGCCTGGGTCGCGAAGAACGCAACGCCGCCGGCAGCCAGCGTCGAGAGCGCCGCAAGCGCCAGCAGGGGCTGACCGAAGCGCCGAAGATTCAACACCAATGCCTGCACGAAGACCTCCGAACTAAGGACACCCGACAGCGGCAACCCGGGACAGGAAGCTTGCCGCCTTCAGCAATCCCTTGTAGACGCATCTGCGATTGAAGCAATCTTGCGGACAGCTCCCATGACCCTCCAGACACAACCGCCGCGTCGCCTGACGATCCTCGGCTCGACCGGCTCGATTGGCGTCAACACGCTGGACGTGGTCAACCAGCTGGGCGGCCGCGAGGCCTTCGAGATCGGCGCGCTGACGGGCAATGGCAATATCGAGCTTCTGGCCGAGCAGGCCCGCGCGATGGGCGCGAAGTTGGCGGTCACGGCCGACGAGAGCCAGTACATGACGCTGAAGGATGCGCTGGCCGGAAGCGGCGTCAGCGTTGCCGCCGGACGCTCCGGCCTCGATGAAGCGGCGAGCCTCGACGCCGACTGGGTCATGGCGGCAATCGTCGGAACGGCGGGCCTCGGCCCCACGCTTAAGGCGGCAGCGCGCGGCGCCGATATCGCGCTTGCCAACAAGGAGTGCCTGGTGTCCGCCGGGGCTCTGTTCGTTGAAGCTGTCAAGGCCGGCGGCGGACGCCTGATCCCGGTCGACAGCGAGCACAGCGCGATTTTCCAGTGCCTCGACAACAGCCAGCGCCCGGCACTGGAAAGGATCATCCTCACCGCTTCGGGCGGCCCCTTCCGGACATTTACCCGCGAGCAGATGGCGGGTGTCACCGTGGCGACGGCCAGAACCCATCCCAACTGGTCGATGGGCCTGAAGATCTCCGTCGGCAGCGCCTCGATGTTCAACAAGGCGCTCGAAATGGTCGAGGCCAAGCATCTCTTCGACGTCTACCCCGAGCAGATCGAGGTGATCGTCCATCCGCAATCGATCATCCATTCCATGGTCGGCTACAGTGACGGATCGGTGATCGCGCAGCTCGGCGCGCCCGACATGCGCACGGCGATCGGCTATGCATTGACCTTTCCCAGCCGCCCCGCGCTCAATGTCGAGCGGCTGGACTTCGCCAAGCTCGCCCGCCTCGATTTCGAGGCACCGGACGAGGCCCGCTTCCCGGCGATCCGGCTCGCCCGCACGGCGCTCACCCGCGGCGGCCTGCAGGCAGCGATCATGAATGCGGCGGAAGAGACCGCCTTCGACGCCTTTGTCGCGGAGAAGATCGGCTTCCTCGACATGGCCGACATCGTCGAAGCGACCATGGACCGGCTGATCGATTGCGGCGAAGCGGCAAACATTGCGGACGTGTCCGCCGCCGATGGCGAGGCACGCAAGGTGGCGGCCGACATCATCGCCACGCATGAAAAAACCGCCTGACCAGCAGGCGGTTCATTCAAGCATTCAATGATTGCCAGGCTTTCCGCCTCAGGCGACGGCGCGGGCAAGCGCGCAACGCGACCACAGCTGGTGGAGCGCGCCGACGAGATGATCCATGTCCGCATCCGAATGCAGCGGCGTCGGCGTGATGCGCAGGCGCTCGGTCTTCTTCGGGACCGTCGGATAGTTGATCGGCTGAACATAGATGCCGTAATTGTCGAGCAGCAGGTCGGAGATCCACTTGCACTTGGCCGCATCGCCGACCATGACCGGCACGATGTGGCTCGGATTCGGCATGTGCGGAATGCCGCGGGCATCCAGCAGCGAGCGCAGACGGCGCACGCGCTCCTGATGGGCGAAGCGCTCGAGCTGGCTGGCCTTCAGGTGACGGATCGAGGCGACGGCACCGGCGGCGAGCGCCGGCGGCAGAGCGGTGGTGAAGATGAAGCCGGACGCGAACGAACGGATGAAGTCACAGAGCGCGGTCGAGCCGGTGATGTAACCGCCCATCACGCCGAAGGCTTTGCCGAGCGTGCCCTCGATCACCGTCAGGCGGTCCATCAGACCCTCGCGTTCGGCAATGCCGCCACCGTGGGCGCCGTACATGCCCACCGCATGCACTTCGTCGAGATAGGTCATCGCGCCGTACTTGTCGGCCAGATCACAGATTTCCTTGATCGGAGCAATGTCGCCATCCATCGAATAGACCGATTCAAAGGCGATCAGCTTCGGCGCCTTGGGATCGGCGGCGGCCAGCTTGGCCTCCAGGTCCTTCACGTCATTGTGCTTCCAGATGACGCGTTCGCACTTCGAATAGCGGATGCCCTCGATCATTGAGGCGTGGTTAAGCGCATCGGAGAAGATGATAAGGCCGGGGATCTTCTGGCCGAGCGTGCCGAGCGCGGCCCAGTTGGAGATATAACCGGAGGTGAAGATCAGCGCCGATTCCTTGCCGTGCAGATCGGCAAGCTCGCGCTCGAGCAGCACGTGGTAGTGGTTGGTGCCGGAAATGTTGCGGGTGCCGCCGGCACCGGCGCCACAGTTGTCGATCGCGGCTTTCATCGCCTCGATCACGTCCGCATTCTGGCCCATGCCGAGATAGTCGTTGGAACACCAGACGGTGACGTCCTGCTGTCCGTTTTCCGTGTAGCGCGTGGCGCGGGGGAAATTGCCCCTCTGTCGCTCAAGATCGGCAAATACCCGATAGCGTCCTTCTTCGTGAAGACTCTCCAGCTCGCCCTTGAAAAACGCCTCGAAATTCATTTCCCGACTCCAGTCTGTTCAGCCCTTTTTGGGATCCAACGCCTAACCGGTCAACCCCAGCACTGTAAATTCATTCTAAACTGCGACAAATGGCGCAATTCCTGAATCATTCCAGCAGATTGCTAGCCGATCGGCGGTGGTGGAAACTTGATCTGCGTCAAGCTCAAGAAAAAAGGGCGACTGACGCCGCCCCTTTCCGAAGACCCGGAACTGGCCTCTTTCAGGACGCCGAAACCGCACGTTTTGCCATGACCTTCACGAGGTTGGCGCGGTATTCGGCGGTTGCGTGCAGATCCGACATGAGGTCGGTCGGATCCACGGACACGGCCGAGAGCGCTTCGGCCGACCAGTTGCCGGCCAGCGCCGCTTCCAGTCCTTCGTGCCGGAAGACGCCGTTGGAGCCCGCCCCGGTGACCGCGACGCGAACCCCGGCCGGCCCCTTGCTGACGAAGACCCCGGTCAGGGCGAACCGTGAGGCCGGATTGGCGAACTTGGCATAGCCCGCGCGTTCCGGAGCGGTGAACCGCACCGCAGTGATGATCTCATCCTCTTCCAGCGCAGTCTCGAACAGGCCGACAAAGAAGTCGTCCGCCACAATCTCGCGCCGGTCGGTCACAACGGTGGCGCCAAGCCCGAGCACGGCGGCCGGATAGTCGGCAGCCGGGTCGTCATTGGCGATCGAACCGCCGATCGTGCCGAGATGGCGGACATGCGGATCGCCGATCAGGGAGGCGAGATGGCAGATTGCGGGACACACGGAGCGGATGAGCCCCGAGCCTGCCACCTCGGCATGGGTCACACCGGCACCGATGGTCACCGTGCGGCCATCGACCGAAATGCCCTTGAGCGCCGGAATGTGTCTCAGGTCGATGAGATCCGAGGGCTGCGCCAGACGCTGCTTCAAGGTGGCGACCAGGGTCTGGCCGCCGCTCACGAACTTGCCGTCGGATGCGCCCGACAACAACTTGCCCGCCTCTTCCACGGAGGACGCACGATGATAGCTGGTTGAATAGAGAAACATGGGTCGTCCTCCTTCACTCGGCCGCCTGCAATGCCGACCAGACGGCAAGCGGGGTCGCAGGCATGTTGAGATTGTTGGTGCCGATGGCATCGGTGATGGCATTGATCAGCGCCGGCGGAGAGCCGATGGCGCCGGCTTCGCCGCACCCCTTGATGCCGAGCGGATTTCCCGGGCAAGGTGTGTTCTGGTGCGACAGGCTGAAGGACGGCAGGTCGTCGGCCCGCGGCATGGCGTAATCCATGTAGCTGGCGGTCAGCAGCTGGCCGGTTGTCGCGTCGTAGCGAACCCCTTCCAGCATGGCCTGGCCGACCCCTTGCGCGATGCCGCCATGCACCTGGCCCTCGACGATCATCGGATTGA
>DAIMJJ010000132.1:0-11950 GCA_036722275.1 Rhizobium sp.
CGGGGATTTTTTGTTTAGCCAGAATCTGAATTCTCGCTTCGCGAGGGCGCGCGCAAGAGGGGTGGCTTTTCGCTCGGGCCTGACCTCAGGCGCTGAGACGGTCGCCGTCGTCAGTGGCGGGCAAGTCGACGGCGTGGCACACGCGGTTGCGGCCCTCGTTCTTGGCGGCATAGAGCGCGGCGTCGGCGCGCGCGATCAGCTCCTCGCCGGTGGTTCTGTCGCCGGCGCCGCGGGTGGCGACGCCGAGGCTCGCGCTGATCGCGGCTGGGGAGCCGGGAAGGTGGGACAGGTCGATGGCGGCGATCGCCTGGCGCAGCCGCTCGGCAATCGCGAGCGCCTCTTCCGCCGTGGTATCGGGAAGCAGGAGGGCGAATTCCTCGCCGCCGTAGCGGGCGATCAGGTCGCCCGGACGGATGGTGTCGGCCATGGCCCGGGCCACGGCAACGAGGCAGGCATCGCCGGCGAGGTGGCCGTGGGTGTCGTTGAAGCGCTTGAACAGATCGACATCGATCAGCGCCAGCGCAAAGGGCTGCCGGCGGCGGGCGGCGCGCGCCAGCATGTCGGCGAGGCCGCGGTCGAAATGGCGCCGGTTGGGCAGGCCGGTCAGCCCGTCGGTCAGGGCATGGCGGGCCAGGCGCTCATTGGCGTTCCTCAGGTCGGAATTGGCGCGCTCGAGCTGGGACATCAATGCGTTTCTCTCGCTCTCGGCCTGCATCTGTGCGAGCCGAAGGCCGATCAGGCGGCGGATATAGGCAACCTGGAACAGCACGAAAAGGACCGAGATCGGCGCGATCAGTACGTCGCCCTGAACGACCGTGACGCCGAGCAGCAGGGCCAGCATCAGACCCGACTGCGACAGGGCCTGGATCGGCGCCATATAGGCGCGGGCCGAAGCCGACTGCACCATGACGCAGCCGACCGTCAGGATGGTCACGCGGGCGTCGGCCGGGGCGTCGATCAGCAGCAGGCTGAGCGACAGGCCCCAGAGCAGGCCGGAGCCGGCGGCGGCCACCCAGAAGATGTGCAGCCAGCGATCCAGCGGATCGGCGCGGTCGCGACGGCTATAGGCGATCTTGGCAATGGTACGGCCGATGAGCTGGATGGCGAGCGCGAGCAGCGACCAGGAGAGGTAGGCGGGATCGCCCATCAGATAGGTGTTGAGTGCGGTGAGCAGAATGGCGATGGCAGCCATGACATGCGGCCATAGCTCGAACATGTCGTCCAGAATCGCCCAGGCATGCCGATCGGCGCCATATTCCCGGCCGATGACGGACTGGAAAAGGTAGTTGAACGGGACGATCATGGCCTCGGGTGCTCTGATTGTGTATAGTGGCAAGCTAAAACAGAAAGTTTAATCAAATCCTTGTGCCGGCGGCTTGCGGCGCAATCTGTTGCGGAATTTGGCTCACTTCCGTAACGGAAGGTGCCGCAAGATGGAATCATTCGAGATTCTTGGTCCTGACGAACGATAATGTCGTGGACTGCCGGCCATGTGTTCGCGATATTGCGATTCATGATAGGTCAGCATTGTTGACATATCGCTGTTTGTGTGGTCATTTTCATCATCATAAGAAACTCTGAGGAAACCCCCGTGCTGAATTGGGACCATATCTTTGCGACGCGCTCGTCGCGCATGCGCGCCTCCGAAATCCGCGAGCTTCTGAAGCTTCTGGAGCGGCCGGACATCATCTCCTTCGCTGGCGGCATTCCCGATCCGGCGCTGTTTCCCGACCAGGAATTCAAGGCGGCCTATGCCGAGATTTTCAGCGGCGACCAGGTGACTTCGGCCCTGCAATATTCCGTCAGCGAGGGCTATCGCCCGCTGCGCGAATGGCTGAAGGGCGAGATGGAAAAGATCGGCATTGCCTGCACCGCCGACAACATCTTCATCACCTCCGGTTCGCAGCAGGCGCTCGATTATCTCGGCAAGCTGTTCCTGTCGCCCAAGGATACCGCGCTGGTCAGTTGGCCGACCTATCTCGGCGCGCTGCAGGCCTTCAACGCCTATGAGCCGAACTATGACCAGCTGACGCTCGGCAACCGCACGCCGGAGAGCTACAAGACCGCGGCGGAAAAACTCGGCGGCGAGGTCAAGTTCGCCTATCTGTCGGCCGATTTCTGCAATCCGACCGGCGAGACGGTTGATCGCGCCGGCCGCGAGCGGCTGCTGAAACTTGCCGAAGAACTCGATATCGCCATCATCGAGGACGCCGCCTACCAGTCGCTGCGTTATGACGGCGAAGCGGTTCCGCCGATCCTGGCCATGGAAATCGCCGAGAAGGGCTCGATCGAAGACACCCGCACCATCTATTGCGGCAGTTTCTCAAAGACGCTCGCCCCGGGGCTTCGCGTCGGCTTTGTCGTTGCCAACATGCCGGTCATCCGCAAGCTGGTGCTGATGAAGCAGGCCGCCGACCTGCATTCCTCGTCGATCAACCAGATCGCCATTGCCCATGTCGCCGAGCGTCATTTCGATGCGCAGGTCGCCAAGATCCGCGCGGCCTACAGCGCCCGGCGCGACGCCATGCTGAAGGCGCTCGCCACCTACATGCCGACCGGCACCACCTGGACCAAGCCGGAGGGCGGCATGTTCATCTGGGTGACGCTGCCGGAAGGGCTGGACGGTGCCGATCTGCTGGCGCGCTCGGTCGAGACCGAGAAGGTCGCCTTTGTACCGGGCCAGGCCTTCTTTGCCGACCGGTCGGGCGCGAACACGCTCCGGCTGTCCTTCTCCTGCGCCAACGAGCAGATGATCGACGAGGGCATCAAACGCCTCGGCCGGCTGATCAGCGGCGCCATGGCCGCTGCGGCCTGAGGACTTTCCCTCAGACACGACGGGACACACCGGAAAATTCGGACGGCCGCAACCCCTGTTGCGGCCGTTTCTCTATGCGCTCGAGCGCGTGTCGTCGGTGCGGGGAGAAAGCTCGATCCGGCGCGTGATGCCGATCGCTTCGAGGAAGGCGGCATCGTGGCTCACCACCAGGAGCGCGCCGTCATAGGCGCGGAGCCCGGCCTCGACGGCCTCGATCGCATCGATATCGAGATGGTTGGTCGGTTCGTCGAGGATCAGCAGGGGCTGCGGTGCGGCACCGCCGATGACACAGGCAAGTCCGGCGCGCAGCCGCTGGCCGCCGGACAGCGTCGAGACCGTCTGCAGGGCGGCATCGGCGCGAAACATGAAGCGGGCGAGCGCCGCGCGGCAGGCATTGTCGTCCGTCCCGGGATTGAGGCGGCGAAAATTGGCGAGGATCGACGTGTCGTCGTCGAGTAGGTCCACCCGCTGGTCGAGCAGGGCGAAGGGCAGCTTGACCCGCACCTGTCCCGACCAGGGCTCAAGCCGCCCGGCAATCAGGTTGATGAGCGTGGTCTTGCCACAGCCGTTGGCGCCGCAGATGGCGATGCGTTCGGGGCCGGTGACCGCGAAGGAAAGATTGCAGAGGACCGGGGCGTCGGCGCGATAGCCGGCGCTGGCCTCGGACAATTCGAGCACCATGCGTCCTTCCGGCAAATTGGTCTTGGCCAGCGTCACCGAGAGCGGTTGCAGCACTTCGATGCGCGCGCGGGCGTCGGCTGCCGCAGCTTGCGCCTCGGCCTGCCGGTCCTCGGCGATGCGGGCATTGCCACCGCTCGTTTCTTCGCTGCGCATCTTGAGGCCGCCGATCAAAATGCGCGGCATGTCGCCCTTTGACGCCTTCTTCCTTCCGGCGCGATCCTTGCGGGCCTTGCGCTCGGCGGCTTCGCGGGCGCTTGCCGTAAGGCTCTCCAGCCGCCGCTCGGCCTCGCCGAGGTCCTTTCTGGCTGCGGCCAGCTCCAGCGCCTTGCGCTCGCGATAGAGGCTCCAGTTGCCGCCGTAGCGGGTGACGCCGAGCGAGGTGAGCTCAACGATGGCATCCATGGTGTCCAATAGCTCGCGGTCGTGGCTGACGACGATGGCGCCTTTCTGCCAGCCGGCCAGAAGATCGATGACGCGATCACGCCCGTCGCGATCGAGATTGTTGGTCGGCTCGTCGAGCAGGAGAAAATCCGGTTGACCGAAGATCAGGGCGGCGAGGGCGGCGCGGGTCTGCTGCCCGCCGGACAGGGCGGAGAGCGGCGTTGCGGAATCTGTGTGAAGCCCCACGGCGCCAAGCGCCTGTTCCAGTCGGGCCTCAAGGGGCCAGTCGGCGTCGGCCAGTTCCTCGGCCGTTGCGTCGCCGTGCTCGGCCCGCCGCAGCAGATCAAGCGCAGACCGCACACCAAAAAGATCGGCGACGCTCTCGCCCGCGGCGGCAGACAGCGACTGGCGCAGGAAGCCAATGGTTCCGCCCACGGTGACCATGCCCGCCTGCGGCTGAAGCCCACCGGCGATCAGCTTCAGCAGTGTGGTCTTGCCGACGCCATTGCGGCCGACAAGCCCGGCGCGTTCGGCGGTGAAGGTGATGTTACAGTCGGAAAAGAGGGCGCGGCCCTCAGGCGTCGACCAGCTGAGATGGGAGAGCGTAATCGCTGCGGGCATGGATGAAGGATCTCCGGAGGCAAATGCGGGTGGGCTTTGCGGTCGGGAGAAGATCCATGGCGGCACACATCCTGTCGGAGATCGGGTTGGCTCCAATCTAGGGGGCGAAGGTGGCCAAGACAAGGCGTTGGGGTAGGGTCAAAGAGGAGGCCTGGTGTGCAGAAGAGGCAAAGGCCCGCCATGGGGCGAGCCTTTCCGGGTGGTGAGGATGTTCTGGTCCGGCCGGTCCTGATCCTGGCTTAGTCCTGCGCCAGCACGATCACCATGTCCTGCGGGGTATAGCTCACCATCTCCGAGCGCGAGGGGTTGACGGTGACGCCGCCGAGATTGCGGTGGTCGGGATCGTCTGCGCGCTGGCGGCGGTAGCCGATGGCGATCTCGCCGCGGCGCAGCGCCGCTAGCGCAACGGTGAAGAAATTCACCGGGCGGTCGATGGCGACATAGTCGCTCATCGGACGCATGTAGATCTCCGAGCCGTTCTCATCGAGCAGTTCGGCGAAGATCGCCGCCATGTACTGGTTTTCCGAGGCCTGGGCGAGCATCAAGCTGACCAGCTTGTTGCTGACGACGAAGTCGTCGGCGCGGGTGACTTCGGCCAGTTCGCGGTTGCGCACATCGGTCATTTCGCTGACGACGTTGATGTGCAGGCCGGCGCCCTCGGCGATCTTGCGGATGTGGAGAAGCGTGATCAGCGTGCGCGTGTCGGCCGACTGCATCGTCATGTGATCGCTGTAGCCGAGCACGAGAACGTGGTCGAAGCTCGGGATGTTCAGGCGATCAAGCGCGGCGCGGCTGCTGGTGTCGATCACGTGATGCTCGATCGTCATGTTGTCGTTGGGCAGCGTGAGGGCCGCAATGTCGGCCTCGAAGTCCGGCGTGTCGGCGGCGATCGTCAGATGCGAACCGGGCGTTACGTAACGGCTGAGCTCGGTGGCGATGATCGGGCCGCGACGGTTCCAGCCGAGCACCAGCGTGCGCTCGGCGCCGACCGGCCGCTTGAACGGCGGCAGGATGGCTTCCTTGTTGAGGTTGATGTCATTGCCCCAGGGGCGGATCGAATCGTCGTCCTCGGCGATGATGACGGCGCGTTCGCCCGGCTCGATGACACGGTTTGCCGGCGGATTGAGGTGGATTTTGCCGTCGCGATCGCAAAGGCCGATCAGCGTGCAGTTCTCATAGGCCATGACACCGGCGGCAAACGGCTTGCCTTCGAGGGACGGCTGCTCGATCGTGTAGATTTCGCAGCCGTCGAAGTCGAGCAGTTCGGAATAGACGGCAGACAGGCCCGACTGGCGGCTGGTGTGGACGACGATGCGCGAGATCAGGTCGTCGGCCAGCACCATCTGCATTTCCTTGCCGCCGACGATGCGGGCGACTTCGGCATTGCCTGCATCGCGGATCTCGGCCGCGATCAAATACGGTTCCGGTCGGCGTTTGGGATCGTTGACGAGCGCCAGCACCGACTTGATGACCTGCGAATCCGGGTCTTCCGCCTCCGGCGACAGAACGATGATCGAGCGCGAGCTTTGCGGATTGACGATGTCGAGATCGTAGAGGTCGGTCGGGTCTCCGCTGCGGCAGATGATCTTGGTGTTCTTGAGATCGGCGACCTTGGTGGCGATCTCGTCTTCCATCTCCACCTTGTCCTTGTTGGCCATGATGACGATGCGCGGGCGCTTGCGGCTCTGGTTGGCGATCACCAGCTCGGAAATGATGTCGAAGATCGAGGATGACCAGTTGAGGATGATGGTGTGATCGGCTTCGAGCACGCGAGAGCGGCCCTTGCGCAGTTCTTCGAGCTTGCTTTCGAGCCCGGAACTCAACACGCCGATCAAGGCGGAGAAGACGAAGATGCCGGAGATGGTGACGAAGAGAGATACGCCGCGGAAACTCCAGCCCATGTCGCCGCCCATCGTGCCGGCATCCATGGTGCGCATCAGCGATTCCCAGGCGGCCTCGATGAAGCCGACCGGCTCGCCGCCCTCCGGAGCAATTCCCGTGAGGGACAGGAAAAGACCGGCGATGACAATGACGATCAAGGAGATCAGCGCGAGCCAGCCGATCAGCGCCACCGCGCCGCCCGCCATGCTCTTGTCGAACTCATAGCGCAGCCGCGCTCGCCAATTCTCGCCCGTCTTCATCTGGTGCTCTCGTTATATTCATTGGATTTCTGGGGAAATTTCGCCATCGCAGGAATCGGAACGAAGTGCAATCGCGACGTTGGAACGAAGATTGGTCCAGTCCGATAAAAGTCAGGATTTCATCTGAGTTTTCGATGGTTTGCCCGTCGTCTCGGGTCTCCGCTTGGGCGCTTGAGCCACCGTTGGGCAAGCGGCCGGGTGTCACATGACTGTCAAGCAGCTGTGGTTATGCATCGGGCCTCATTTGAAGAACGAGGATGCTTTCCATGAAGAACCTGCTTTCCGCCTTTTCCGCACTTGTCGCCGTCGGGCTTCTGGCGACTTCTGCCAGCGCCGCCAATCTGGTGCTCTACACCAGCCAGCCGAACGAGGATGCGCAGGCGACGGTCGACGGCTTCATGGCCGAAAACCCCGACATCAAGGTCGACTGGGTGCGCGACGGCACGCCGAAGATCATGGCCAAGCTGATGGCCGAGATCGAAGCCGGCAATCCGGCCGCCGACGTGCTTTTGATCGCCGACACGGTCACGCTGCAGCGGATGAAGGAAGCCGGCCAGCTGATGGCCTACAAGTCGCCGGAAGCTGCCAATTATGATGCCAGCCTCTATGATGCCGACGGCGCCTACTACTCGACCAAGCTGATCACCACCGGCATCATGTACAACACCGCGGCTGCCATGAAGCCGACGAGCTGGGCCGATCTCGCCAAGCCGGAAGCCAAGGGCCTCGTCGCCATGCCGAGCCCGCTGACCTCAGGTGCAGCCCTCATCCACGCCCAGACGCTGGCCGGCGTGTCCAGCCTCGGCTGGGACTATTACAAGGCGCTCCAGGCCAATGGCGCGGTTGCCGCCGGCGGCAATGGTGCCGTGCTGAAGTCGGTCGCTTCGGGCGAGAAGGCCTATGGCGTCGTCGTCGACTACATGCCGATCCGTGAAAAGGCCAAGGGCGCACCGGTCGAGTTCGTCTTCCCGGAAGAGGGCGTTTCCGCCGTCACCGAGCCGGTTGCGATCCTGTCGACCACCAAGAACGAAGAGGCCGCCAAAAAGTTCGTCGACTACGTGCTGTCGGAAAAGGGCCAGGAAGGTTTCCTGAAGCTCGGCTATATCCCGGCCCGCAACGGTATGCCCGTTCCGGAAGGTTTTCCGGCCCGCGACACCATCAAGGTTCTGCCGATCGACGCGGCTGCAGCGCTGAAGGCCACCGAGGGTGACCTGAAGACCTTCTCGAGCATTTTCGGCACCAACTGATCGTCCGGATCAATGCCGCATCATCTTGCCAAAGCGAACAGCCAGCCCCGCTGGCTGTTTCCTTTTGTCGTCACCTTCGTCGCCTGCCTCTGCGTGCTGCCGCTCGCGCGGCTCGTCGCGGCGGGGATTTCCTCTATCCTGTCCGGCAGGGCGCTGTCGCTGCTTGCCGATCCGGCCGTCTGGTCGGCGGCCGTCAATACGCTCAGCACCTCGTTCTTCGGAATGATTGCAGCCTTGGTGATCGGCGGTCTCTATGCCCTGGCGCTGACGCTCGCCGATGTGCGCGGCAAGTGGCTCCTGAGCTTTCTGTTCATGCTGCCGACGATGATCCCGCCGCAGGTGCAGGCGCTTGCCTGGGTCGGCATGTCCGGTCCGTCGAGCCCGCTTTTGAAGGCACTCGGTATCGCGCCGCCGCTCGGAAGTGCCCAGCCGCTCTATTCCGTCGGCGGTATCGCGCTGCTTTACGGCGTGCAGCACGCGCCGCTCGTCTATCTGTCGCTGCGCGCCGGCCTGCTTTCGCTGCCGCGCGACGGCATCGAGGCGGCAAAGCTCGCCGGTGCCTCGCCCTTCCAGGTTCTGAAGGACATCATCCTGCCGCTGACGCTGCCGGGCATCATTGCCGGTGCGGCCATTGCCTTCGTCTCCGGTGTCGGCAATTTCGGCATTCCGGCCATTCTCGGCCTGCCGGCGCAGATCTATACCCTGCCGACGCTGATCTATTCGCGGCTCGCAAGCTTTGGCGGCAATACGTTCGGCGACATCGCGGTTCTTTCGGCGATGATCGGGCTGATGGCGGTCGCGGGTCTGCAGGTGCAGGAGCGGGCATTGAAGGGCCGCGACTACCGCGTGATCGGGCTGTCGGGCGCCTCGGCCACCTTCCGCCTCGGTGTCTGGCGGGCGCCGCTCGAACTCGTGCTCTGGCTCCTGCTGTTCATCATGCTGATCGCACCCTTTGCGGCCCTCGTTTCAGCCTCGTTAGTGCCGGCCTATGGCGTCGTGCTGTCGCTCAAAACGGCCTCGTTGTCGGCCTATGAGGAGATCCTGTTTCGCCAGAGCGTGACGCAGACGGCCTTTTCCAACTCGATCTTCCTTGCCGGCACGACCGCCTTCGGTCTGCTGGTGATCGGGGTGCTGGCCGGCTATACGCTGACCCGCGGCAAGAGCCGCTGGACGGGGCTCTTGTCGGCGATGATCGAGATCCCTTACGCGCTGCCGGGCATCGTCATCTCGGTCGCCTTCGTGCTCGTTTTTGCCGCGCCGCTGCCGCTTCTGGGCGTCACCATCTACGGCACGATCTGGATCATTCTCGCCGCCTATTTTGCGAGCTTCCTCGCCGTCGGGCTCAAACCCGTCGTCAGCGCCCTTCGCCAGCTCGATCCGGCGCTCGAGGAGGCGGCGCGGCTGTCGGGCGCCGGCTTCTATCGCCGGCTGTTCGACATCATCGTGCCGCTGATTGCGCCGGCCGCCGGCGCTTCGGTGATCCTGGTCTTCCTCATCTCCTGCAACGAACTGACGGTGTCGGCGCTTTTGTGGTCGGCCGGCACACAGACGCTCGGCGTTGCGATCTACAATCTCGATGACAGCGGTTCCTACGACCTCGCCTCGGCGCTTTCGGTGCTGGTGGTGCTGATGGTGGTGGTGCTGATGCTCATTCTCGAACTGTTGGCGGCAAGGCTGCCGAAAGGTGTCGTCCCATGGCGAAACTGATCCTCCACAAGCTCTGCAAGGACTATGGCACCGGCAAGCCGGCGGTGAACGACGTGTCGATCGATATCCGCGAGGGCGGGTTCCTGGCGCTGCTTGGGCCCTCGGGATGCGGCAAGACCACGGTGCTGCGTATGATTGCCGGCTTCGAGACGCCGAGCGACGGCTCGATCCTGCTCGGCGAGCGGGTGCTGGCCGATGCGAGCGGCGTCATTCCGCCGGAAAAGCGCAATATGGCCATGGTCTTCCAGTCCTATGCGCTGTGGCCGCACATGACGGTCGCCGAGAATATCGGCTATCCGCTGAAAGTGAGGGGGATTTCCGGCGCGCGCTATGGCGACGCGGTGACCGACGCTCTGAAGGCCGTGCGGCTCGAGGCCTATGCCGGGCGCCGGCCGGCGGATCTGTCAGGCGGCCAGCGCCAGCGCGTGGCGCTCGCCCGCTGCCTGGTCACGGCGCCGGACGTGGTTCTGCTCGACGAACCGCTCGCCAATCTCGACCGGCATCTCCGCCAGGAAATGGAGGAGACGTTCCGCGAGTTTCACGCCCGCTCCGGCGCGACCATGATCTACGTCACCCATGACCAGGCCGAGGCCATGGCGCTGGCGACCGATGTTGCGGTGATGTCGGAGGGGCGGCTCTTGCAGGTGGCGCCGCCGGCGGAAATCTATGCGCGTCCGGAAGGGCGGCTGGTCGGCGGGCTGATCGGGCAGGGCGCCATTCTTGCGCTGCCGGAGGACGGCATCGGCCGGCGCGACCTCGGCTGGGACGAGATCCTGCCGCGCCTTTCGGCGGAGGCGCCTGCTTGCCCGATGATGGACGTTCTGGTGCGGCCGCAGGACGTGGTGCTCGGTGCCGACGGGCTGCCGGCCGAGGTCGACGGCGTGCTCTTCGAGGGCGAACGCTATGCGCTGCGGCTGACGCTGGCCGGCGGGCAGGTGCTCAAAGCCTATAGCCGCGTCGCCTGCCAGAAGGGCGAGCGCGTTGGCGTGCGCATCCAGGCCGGCTGGCGGCTCTGACGCCGGTTAAGGCGGTGTCGTCCCGACGGGAGGGACCGGCGGGCCCGCCGGGTGCGCCCGATGCGGGCTTCCGGCGGGCGAGCGCTCACCGCGCGCCGGAGCAGACCCAGCGGGTCACCCGGCAGCCGCGGGTATAGCGGTTGCAGGAATTGACCGCCTCATATTCGGCTCGGCGGCGGTCGCCGCCCCAGCCCGAGCCCCAGCCGCCGCGATTGCCGACGGCGAGTGCGCCGCAGCCGTTCTTGAACCAGATGGCGACTCGGCAGTCGCGGGCGTCGCATTCGCCGAGCGCGCGGCGTTCGGCGTCGCGGCGGGTGGAAAAGGAATGCGACCAGCCGTCGGCGCGGGTGGTCGGCGAATAGGCGATCGCGCCGTAGCTGTCGGCGGCGGCGAGCGCCGGGGCGAGAAGCGAAAAGAGCAGGGACAGGACGGCAAGCAAGGTATGGACGCGGCGCATGAAAGGACCCCCGGGGCATGCTGGTTTTGCGCGATGATAGGCAGATGAGCCGGGTGGGAGGAAGGACGTTTTTTGGGCCAGGGAAAAGCGGGCCGCCTGCGACGTCGCTGTCATCTGTCCGTCGACTGCGGCTGGTCTATAGTCGGTTTGTCAACGGGAAGGCAGAATCATGGCGCTGAGACTGGGTAGCTTCAACATCGAAAACCTCATGACCCGGTTCGATTTCACCGGCTTTCGCAACGACCTGCGCCGCGATCGCGTGCTGCAGCTCTACGATGTGCGCAGCGAGCAGGACTATCAGCGGCTGGAATCGGCGCGCGTAGTGGCCTCCACCGACGACACGCGCCAGCTTTCGGCGCTTGCCATCGCTGACATGGGTGCCGATATCCTGTGCCTGCAGGAGGTCGACAGCATGGAGGCGCTGAAAGCCTTCGAATACGGCTATCTGTTCCGCATGGTCGGCGCCGGCTACCGGCACAAATACCTCGTCGAGGGCAATGACAGCCGCGGAATTGATGTCGGCGTGATGATGCGCGACGAAACGGCCGATGGCGAGAAGATCGAAATCGTCGACATCCGCAGCCATGCCGCGCTGACCTATCGCGATCTCGACCTATTTACGCCGGCGCTGGCGGCGACCGCCAAACCGGACGACCGCATCTTCAAGCGCGATTGCCTGGAAATGGAGCTGAAGATCGGCGGGCGGCCGCTGTCGCTCTATGTCGTCCACCTGAAATCGATGAGCAATGGCCGCGACGGCATCGACGGGCGGACCTTCACCAAGCCGGTGCGCGAGGCGGAAACGAAGGCGATCCGCCACATCATCGAAGCGCGCTTCGGCAAGGGCCAGACCGCCGACAAGAATTTCGTCATTTGTGGTGACA
>DAIMJJ010000133.1:0-11852 GCA_036722275.1 Rhizobium sp.
AGCTGGAAGCCTGTTATGGACATCCTGATCCAGAAACTCCTTTAGGGGGGATGGCGCATCGGATTGCGTGATCTCGTTCAAATATTGTTTGAGGCGAATAAGGCGGTCGATGTCATTGGTAGCCTCAAGTTCGACTTGGATTGCACGCCCGATTTCATTGTGGTGATTAAAAGCGTTGGTAGCAGCTCGGGCCGGCGGCTCATATCTTCGGCGTGCGTTGTCGTATGTCCAATACATGGTCATGCCCTCCTGTGGCGCTTGTTATTAGCGCCTCGGATAAAGAGCCTCCTCGCTGAACTGAGTGAGGTGTTTTGGTCGGTCTGCGGCTTCAACCTGATGGCAGAGCGAGGCGCCGACAGGATCGCCTTTTTCATTTCGATATCCACTTACGAGTTGTTGGCCGTGAACTTGTTGGCTGGCGATGGACGCGGCGTGACAGCTCGGCGGCCGCGCCCGTGCATATCTGTTGTCAAACAGCTTTGAGGAGCCTAAGCTATGCTAGAAGTCACTGTTTACCCAGTCTTTGAGGTTATAATGCCATACTTTTGGTCTCGTGGCCTTGGCTGGCTGGTCCTACCAATAGTTTTGCTAGCAGCTTTCTCGACCGTCTGGCTGAGCAAATACCTCGCAATTGAGCGCCCTTACAATGTTGCGATGGCGATGGGCGTGGGCGGTCTAGTCAATTGGGTTGTTGGCCGGCGTCTTAATGCCGTAATGGCTCGATCCAATGTTCCTGCCTGGAAACAACATTCAATGTACGGTATTCCTATGCAGTGGTGGAGCCTAGCGTTCTTCGCCGTGGCATTAGTTTATGCGCTTAGGGTTGCTTCGTGATGCCTTTGATCGGCTATCATGGCATGTAGAGGATCTCTGCTCAGTCGAAGGCAGTGATCCATATTGCGGGCTGGCTTCCGCATCCTTCTTCCCTCTTCTCCCAGAAAGACGGATCGAGGTCGGCGGCCGCCCCGCGTTATGGATACCGTCACCATCATCGGAAATCATGCCGTCAGTGGCAAGCCCATCGGTGTGCCGAGCGCCGATCGTTTTCGTCACATGCTCGTTGCCGGCGCCACGGGCACCGGCAAGTCAACGCTGCTGAGGCGCATCGCTGCGGCTGACATCCGTCAGGGCCAGGGTGTGCTGGTGATCGATCCGCACGGCTCGCTCGCCGACGAGGTTCTGAGCGACGTGCCGGCGAGCCGGGCGAACCACGTCGCCTGCATCGACCCGTCGGACGCCGATCTCCCCATCGCCATCAATCTGCTCGACGACGTGCATCCCGACCATCGCGCCACGGCCGCGGATGGTTTGGTCAGCGGTATGCGAGCCATCTGGTCGAAGGGCTGGGGCGACCGCATGGAGGACATCCTGCGCAACTCGCTCACCGCACTGATAGAACATCCGGCCGGCACCCTCGCTACCCTTCCCCGCTTCCTCACCGACGAGGAGTTTCGTGCGCGGGTGCTCGCGCACTGCTCGAGCCCGATCGTGCGCCTGTACTTTGCGAACGAGTTCGAGTCGTGGAGCGACGACTTCCGCAACACCGCGGTGGCGCCGGTGCTCAACAAGATCCGCGAGTTCCTGATCATCCCCGCAGTGCTGAATATGGTCGGCCAGCCGCGCTCGACGTTCCATCTCGACTACGCCATGCAACACCGCCGCATCGTCATCCTCAATCTGGCGAAAGGTGTGATCGGCGAGAGCGCTGCGCATCTCTTGGGAGCGCTCATCATCTCTCGCGTTCTGACGCACGCCATGGAGCGCAGCACGCATCCACGCGAGGAGTGGCTCCCCTTCCACGTGATCGCCGATGAGTTGCCGGTGTTCGCGACCGACGCGACCGCGCGGCTGTTGAGCGAAGGGCGCAAGTTCAATGTGTCGCTGACCGGCGCCGTGCAGAGCTTGATGCAAATCGACGAACCGCTGCGCACCATCATGCTCTCGAACACCGCAACCAAGGTCGTGTTCCGCATCGGCGAGCGTGATGCCGAGCGTTTGTCGGACGAGCTGCAGCTCGGCGGCGCAAGCGCCGTGCTCAATCGCGCGTTCGGGAAAGCATGGATGCAGCCGCCGTGGTCGGCGGACGTGTTCCCGATCGACCTGCCGCCGCCAGCCCCGACACGCCGCGACGGATCGGTGGCACGCAAGCAAAGCCGGCAGCATTTTGGGCGACCACGCGCGGCAGTGGAACAGCGCATTCGTGTCGCACTTGGCGTTGACCGACATCAGCCGAAACGGGGTTGATTCGTCCGCTCGACGCAGACACATTTTGATACTGCAATTTTTCAATGGGCTCGTGCCATGCGCTGGATGCCCTCATTTTTGATTGCCGCGTTTGCATTTCTTGCGCTGTCCGAAGTGGCCGCAGCGCAGGAGAAGGGTTGCTGGTCGGTCGGTGGCGGTTCCTACCGTTGCGCGCCTGGATGCGAGATCACCGGCTGTTACGACATCTTCACGGCACGCGAAGGCATCAAGCAGCATTGTGACTACCGCTGCACGAAGACAAAGGCGGCCGAGCCCCAGCCGTTGTTCCGGTTCGGCACGCCACAACCGTCAACGCCGCAGCCGGCACCGGTTGTTGCGCCGACACCGCCACCGAGGCTGCCGATTGCCGAGCAGATCGCAGCCGAGCGCCGTCAGGGCAACGGTATTTTTGATCCCAACGATCCCAAGTCGGCGACGTTCGAGAACATCTTCGCGTTCGGCCCGCGGCTGTTCATCTATCTCGGTGTCTTCTCACTCTTTGCGGTCTTCGTCGGCTTGATGTGGTTCGGCCAATTCGATCGCGCCGAAGAGGAACGCGCCGAGAACCGCAAGCGCCTTCTCGTCTACCTTGGACTGACAGCCGCAGGCATGTTCGTCTTCCGCCCGTTCTCTGGAGCAGACGCCATGCATTTGGCCGGTGGCGGGTTCGGGCCAGCGATGTGGGACTGGTTGGCACCGAGAGGCTCGTCTGGGATTGGAGCCATAGTCCAAACGCTCTTGGCAGCGGTGCTGACTCTTGTTGGGTTGGCGATCGGTCTCGCCGCAACGATCGCGCTGGTCGTCGGTTGGCCTTGGGCTACCTACAACCTGCTTAAGCATCACACGATCGACGTCTACAAGGGCTGGGTCTACCTCACGACGCATCACCCGCTGGAGGCGCCGCTGGCGCGCGCCATCAGCGAGGGTCGAGCATTGACGCAGATCGAGCTGCAACAGGTGCAGCGAGATATCCAAGCCGCGGCGAGCAATGTTTGGAAGTCCATGGTGGTCGGTATACAGACGCCGCTCGTTCGGCGGCGCGCGGAGAAGGAGTACCGTCACAGCATCATGAACGACCAGCTGAGAGAGATCATGGATGAGCTGGCGCGCCAGCACGCCGATGCGTTGCGCATGGCTGCAAGCGAAGCGGAAAAGCGAGTGAAGACGGTGCTCAAATGACAGACAGCCCGGGTTCGGGACGCGACATTCAGGTGCGTCAGCACGGCAGCGAGCTTGCTCTCTCCGAGGGCAGGCCGTCGCTTTTGTCGGCGTGGTACGAGCGCCTCGTCATGCACGTGAAAGGCGGCGCCGTCCTCAACGCATCGGTCGCAATGCGCCACTGGGCTGATCTGGTGGAGCAACGGACACGCCGCGTCACTGGCGAGACGGCGCTCGAAATCGCAATGGCGAAGTACGAGGCTGTCTCGCATCCCGACGTGCGCGCGAGTTTCGTTCAATCCACTGTCGCGCGGCTGATGGATCAGCATCGCTCCGACTTGGCGCTGTCGGTCGCCGACAACGAGAATGAGTTGCTCAAGCGCAAGCGTGACAAGATCATGCTCGAAATCGAAATCATGGAGCAAGAGCAGCGGAAAGAGGCGCTGTCGCACTTCAAGGATATGAAGTTCCAGTTGGGTGAGCGCCGCTTCAGCGGCAGGATCGCAGACGCTCAAGCCGATAAGCTCGCATCCGAGGGAGCGGCAACCCTCAGTGAGAGGAAGCTTTCCGACCTCAAGGCCGGGCCGGCGACGAAGGAGACGGGCGAGCCAACCGAGCAGGAGGTCGACGCATTGCTGGATCAGATGATCGAGCAGTGCAGAAGCGACGGGCAGACCAACGCTCAAGCTGAGCTGGAGGACGTGCGCGCCATGCGCCGCGCAAACGAAAGCACTGGCATCGGCTCGGTCGCTCAGTCCGACGGAGCAAATGCACCGCCGAATAAAGAGCCCCCCGACGCTAAGGTCGGGGGAACCGAATGACGATGCAGGGCGAGGTGCGCATCGTGGAAATGATGGTCGCCTCGCACTCGATGCCGATGGCAGCCTCTTTCAGTTTGGTTGCGACAGCGCCGCTTCGCGAGAGTGATTGTCGGCGTAGTCCTGCGATCAGATGTGGAAGCATCGTGCCGTTGACGCGCCGATCGTCCGGCAAGAGCGTGCGCGCCAATTGGGCACCATATGCTCGTGCAGATGCGAGATCGTCGAGCGAGCCGATGTCTCGCGAAAGCTGGATGATTAAAAGTTTCAGCGCGCGTGACGGCGCCGCACATGACCATTCGTCGATCATCGTAGAACTCCCTTCCAGGGCTCGAGCAACCGAACAGTTCGGAGGCTCGAAGCTGGAAAGGAACCGCTGGAGCACATGCTGCCATGCGGCCGGAGCGAGCGCAAATGGGCAAGGGAGATAAGTTCGACGACAAGCTCCGCGAAGTCGAGCGCCGGTTCGAGACTATTGCCGGCAGGCATCGCCCGCCGACGAAATCCAAGCATCGGTCAGAGCCGCAGATCGGTATCGGTATCAACGCCGAGGGGCGACGCGTCGATCTTCCCGTTCGTGCCTTGTTGCGGCATGTCCATGGCATCGGCACGACTGGCGCCGGCAAGAGCAATCTCGCACAGTTGCTGGCGCGGCAGCTGATCGCCGGCGGGCATGGCTTTGCGCTCCTCGATCCACACGGAGGCAAACCGGACGGGCTCTTTCGTAACATTCTGGGATGGCTCGCAGAGACGGGGCTCGGGGAAGTGCTCGCACGCAAGGGTAAGCTGCACATTGTCGACCCCAATGATGCCCGCATCGTCACTGGCTTCAATCCGCTGGCGCTGCCCGATACAGAGACCAGCTTCTCCGTTGTCGCTCACGGACTTCTGGAGGCCGTGTCGCGTGTCTGGGGCGAGGAGGATCTGCATAACAAGCCGACCATCCTCCGGGTGCTCAAGGCGACATTCCATGCTCTAAGCGAGCTGGGGCTGACGCTCGCCGAAGCCGAGCTGCTGTTCGATCCGAACGACGCGCAAGGCGCACGCGCACGCACGCTGTCACTCATTAAAGACCCGTATGCGCTATCCGTACTGGAGCGGTTGCATCGCATCGGCGGCGACCGGCGGGGTGCCAAAGACTTCGACGCCGAGGTGATCGGCCCCATCAATCGCATTGCCGTATTTCTCTCATCCCCTGCCATCAAGCGCATGGTCGGCCAGACCGATCGCGTCTTGAGGTTCTCGACCATTCTCGACGAGGGGCACGTCCTTCTCGTCAACTTGCAGGATGGATCGCAGATCACGACGGCCGATGCCGATCTTCTCGGCCGCCTGGTTCTGCATCAGTTGATGTTCTACGCCAAACGGCGCAAGCATTCCGAGCGTCCGTTCATCACGCTCATCGACGAGGCGCACCAGTTTCTCTCCGGCGATATCGACAGAATGCTCACCGAAGCGCGCGGCTTCGGTCTCGGACTCGCACTGTTCCATCAGGATACCGGGCAGCTTGAGCAGGCCGGGCGAAATATCGCGACGGCCGTGAAGACGAAGACCGCCACCAAGATCGTTCTGCGCATCGAGGACCAGGACGAGGCAGAACGCATCGCCCGCTCGGTCATTGCACTCGATGTCGAGATGCCAGTACGATCGCTCATTCGTCCGGCGGCCGTCGCACAGAAGGTGATCGAGCTGACCGGAAAATCGTTCTCGCAGAGCCGAGCGGACGGCATCGCCAAGGGACTCGCGAAGGCGATCGGTCGCTCGCAGGGACGTGGCACGACCGAAAGCGAAGGGCTTCTCGAAGGATTGTCGTCGGGGCAAGTTCTTACACCAGAGCTTGGCTGGCTAACCGTCCCCGACGTGCTATCGCAGTCGGCCGGTCTCTCGTCGGCGACATCCATGTTCAAGGGAGTATCCGCGACGGAGTCCGTCACTGAAAGCATGGCACATTCGATCGTTGAGCATCTCACCTCGGGCGAGAGCGTCTCCAATGCGATCAGCCAGACACTCGCGACCGTCTATGAGGATCGCGTCTCCGCCGTGCATAGCCTGGAGACGGTGACCTACCTTGCGGCAATGCTATTGCGAGAGCTGGAGACGGGAACCTACTTCGTGCGCCATGGAGCGCTCGCCATGCGACTGTCTATCCCCCGTGTGCCGAGTCCCAAGGCATCGGCCGAGCAGATCGAGCGCGTACTCGAATTGGTGCTGGCTCATTCGCACGCTGCGCAATCCATGACCGAGGCAACAGCGTCAGTTGCTCGTCGCCTGCAGGACTGGAGCACTGCGGCGCCGCCACTCGACGTGAAACCGTCCGAGGATTTCGCCTCACCCGAGCCGTTCGCCGATCCGGGCTTGGCGCAGCGCGTATGGCAGGAACTCGCCAAGGAGCAGGCCGCGAAGCCGGTGCGCCCACCCCGCGGGCAGAAGCCGCGCATCGTCACGACCGACGAAACCGAGAGCAACAATTCCTGATTCATTCGGTCTCGCGCCACGCGATTCTCGCGTTGCCATTGACATGGCTGCGCGCTTGAAATAATGTAGCAAAAACAATATGTTAAGAGTTCCTTCTGGTTGCGTCAGGTTCTCTCCGCATCAGGGTATACTATCAGCATGGTGGCGACGGGCACCACAGGAGCGAGGACGACGAAGCGCTTTGCCAGGAAGCAAGCGCCTCCGAACATGGTGCTCACCGAACGCGATATCGCCATTCTGCGCGGGCTGCTCCGGTTCCGATTTCTGACCTCGACACAGATCCAGCTGCTCGACAGTGGCAGCTACGCCAGCGTCATGCGCCTCATGCGCACGATCTACGATAACGGCTTCGTCGATGTGCCGACCGGGCAGATTGCCGACCTCGTGGCCTACGGCAATGGCCCCAACGTCTACGCCTTGAGCAGCCGCGGCGCTAAGGCGCTCGCCGCCTATGAAGGTGGCGACATCGATCGCTTGCGCTGGTCGCTCAACAATGCGCGCCTGAAGCCGCGTTTCATTCGTCATACGACCGGCATCGCATCGGTCATGGTGCCGTTGCTCGTAGCGTGCCGCGACGAGCGTGCGCCGAACCTCATTGACCATCATGACTTGGTTCCGCTGTTCCCCGCTGAGACGCAGCGGCGCGCAAATCCATTTCTTTGGAAGGCAACGGTGCAGGATCACGCGACGGCCGAGCGCATCGCTCTCGTTCCCGATCGCCTCTTCTCACTCTTGTTCGCTGACAGCATGCGAATGAACTTCGCACTTGAACTCGACACCGGCGAGATGCCGGTTGCGCGCCGATCCATGAAGGGCACCTCCATCAAGCGCAAACTCCTCGGCTATCTTTCCGGCTGGCGCAGCAAGGCGCACGAGGAGTGGGGCTTCACACGTTTGCGCGTACTTTTTGTCACATCGAGCCGGCAGCGCGTCGCCACCATGCAGCGCGTGCTTGACGACATTACCGACGGCCGCGGCAGCGGCATGTTCCTGTTTGCGACACTCGACGATATCGAGCGAGAGGGGCCACTCGCTTCCATTTGGGAGACGGGAAAGGCAGAGCGGATCTCTCTCGTCTCCTGATGCTCTTTGACATGGTGAAACTCTCGCATCACGGCGCGCTTGCGCATCGCACGGTGCGACGTACACTTTAGGGAGGCCTTCTGCCCGCTCTGCGGTGCTCAAGTGGTTTGAGCGTCGCTCGTGAGCAGGAGGATGATCCATGACATCGAAGCAGACGGCACGAGCCCGGCGCATCGCCGCGCTCAATGATCGATTGCGCCAGGAGCCACACAACCGAGCCCTCGGCCAAGTGCTGATGTCGGCCGGCGTCGTTGCGTGTGGCGACGACTTCAAGCGACAGACGCTGAAGGCGCTCGCGGCAATGACGCCGAAGGACTTCAAGCGGGGCAACGACCCCTACAAGGAGCGAGACTTCCACTCGTTCCGGGTTGGCGAGCGGCTTTGCTACTTCAAGATCGACTACTTCGCGAAGGGCGATCTACGCTGCGCTTCCGACGACCCCACCAATATCGAGAAGACCGAGCGAGTCATGACCATCATGCTCGCTGACGAATATTGAACGGAGATCGACGATGGAGATGAAGCTCAATCCCGAACCCGACGCCTTCCTCTATGGAAACGCAAAGGACGGCGACGCCTACTACAACGTCAACGTGATGCCGCCTCAGCATGAGTGGCGCGGCCAGTTCAAACTTGAAGGCTACACTCCGCATGCAACCGACTGGATCATCTATGTCGATGGTGACGAGGTTGCTCGCACACGCTCTCGTGAAGAGATAGCGACAGCGCTTCGCCGTGCCGTGATCGAACTCGCGCATGGTTGATTGCGTTCGTGCCCCTGCTCAATAAATGCAGGGGCATTTCTCATCACTCATTTGCTAGCCGTATGTGAGCCGCCACGGGCGGCGGTCAAGGGCGCGCCGACAATCATGCCGCTGGGAGCATGAACGGGCGCGGCCGAAGGCAAACCCTTGACCGACGCACTCGAGTGGCGGCTAGTCTCGACTAGCAAATGAGGCTGTTGCAGACCCGCGCTTTTCGGCGCGGCGCATTTGACAACTCGCTACCCGGCGGTACGCTGAGGACAGTCGATAAAGTAGCTCATCCGGAGGCAGCCATGCCAAACGACGGACGGGCGATCGACATTTCGAAGGTGAAGGAAGCCGCACCGATCGAGCGCGTGCTCGCGCACTACGGCATCACTCTCAAGAAATCCGGACGTCAGCTCACAGGCTGCTGCCCCATTCACAAGGGCAGCAACAAGCGTGCGTTCGTCGTCGATCCCCACAAAGGCGTCTGGCGGTGCTTTGCCGATTGCGATCGCGGCGGCACCGTCATCGATCTCGTCGTCGAGATAGAAAATGTCTCGGCGCGCGAGGCCGCGATCATGATCGCTGATTGGCTCGGGATAGATGCCGGGCAAGCTCAAGAAAGGAGACAAGCAATGAGTGGCAACATGCCCTCGCACAAGGTGTTCGCCGTCGACGGCGAAGGTGACGAGGCGTTCTGGACGCGCGTCGGATCGGCGTGGCCGAACAAGGATGGCAAGGGTTACAACATCGTCCTGCAAGCCTTGCCGGTCAACGGTCGCCTCGTGCTGCGCGAGCCGAACGACGAGGAGGCCGAGGTCAAGTCGTCGAAGACCAGCAGAAAGAAATGAAAACGAGGGAGGCCGCAGTGATGTGCCTCCCTCTCTTTGCGTGGCGACAGCTCCCGTCTGCAATCCGACGCTCGCATTGGGCGAACGCCGGACAGCACACAGGAGATCGGATCATGACCAGAGCATCCGCTGCACGAGTGCGCGTGCCCAGAGAGCCAGCACTTTCCGTCAACAAGCCGCTGGTTCATTCGGAGCCGATGGACAGTGACACGTCGGTCTTCGCGCTGACCGCGTGGAGCATCAAGACCGACGGCACGACGTTTCAGATCGCCCGCACGTGGCACGGCAAGCCGAAGTGGTCGAAGCCGTACCAGAGCCTACGCGCTGCGACGCAGGCCATCGCCCGCAAGCACGCTGAAGAGCTGACCGAACGTCTCGCCCGCCGGCAGCGGCGTTGAGCACACCTGACCCCGTGAGCAATTCGCGGGGTCTTTCCTGGTGGTGTATACTGTCACCATGGGCGAGCGCATGATGCGCTTGCACCGCCAATCATGAACAAGCCAATCATAAAATTCTCGGACGATCCGGCACCACGCAACACGTCGGTGGTGATGACGTGCGATCATTGCGCTGTCCCCTTCCATCCGCGCAAGGGCGCACACTTGCCGAGCACAAAGTACTGCTCGCCGGAATGTGCCCGTCGGGCAGTGAACGGTAACCGCCGGCGTGGTTGAGCCATTCCCCTGCTATCCCCGCGGCGAATACGGCCGTTGACGGAGAATATGGTATCCTTGGGCTTATATGGCCGGAGGAGGACGGCAACGGAAATATCGCGTCGCATCGCTGTTCGCCGGCTGTGGCGGTTTGGATTTGGGCTTTCATGGCGGCTTCGCATCGCTCGGCAAACGCTACAACCGCAACGCATTCGATATCGTGTTCGCAAACGACATCGAGCCGAACGCGACGCTGACCTACGCGCGCAATATTTCTCCGAGCATCGTCACCGGCGACATCCTCGACCTGCTGAAGAGTGACGCGCTGCCTGAGAAGGCGGACATCGTGCTCGGCGGCTTTCCCTGCCAGGACTTCTCGCATGCCGGCAAGCGGCTCGGCTTCGATGCCGATCGCGGCAATCTCTACAAGGCGATGGGCAACACCATCTAACGACTGCGGCCAAGCCTTTTCCTTGCTGAGAACGTGAAGGGATTGCTGACGCTAGACGGCGGCACCGCGATCGAGACGATCACCAAGGACTTCGCCAAGCTCGGTTACGAGGTGCGTTATCGGCTCTACAACACCGCCGGCTTCGGCGTGCCTCAGCGTCGCGAGCGCGTCGTCATCATCGGCACGAGGAAAGGCATCCTGCCGCCGTTCGATATGCCGGAGCCGCAGCTTGACGAGAGCAGTTGGGTGAGCTTGCGGATGGCCATCGGCGATCTCGCTGACGTTGGTGAGGGCGCTGCTGCCAATCACTTCTGGTCGCGGGCGCGCCGCAACACCGGCCAAGGCAACTCCGTCGTCGATCCCGATCGGCCAGGTCCGACCATGCGCGCCGAGCATCACGGCAACATCGAGTATCACTGGTCGGCCGGACGGCGCCTCTCGGCACGCGAGGCTGCGCGCATCCAATCCTTTCCCGACGACTTCGTCTTCTATCCGTCGACGTCGGCCGCCTACAAGCAGATCGGCAATGCCGTGCCGCCGGTCTTCGCATGGCACATCGCACGCCACATTCAGAGGTTCCTCGACCGCCATCTCGATGTCGTATGATCTACTCCGACAAGGCCGAGGCGCATCAGCCAGAGTTCGAGACCTTGCTGGCTCGTTCCGAGCAGTCACTTCGAGCGTCGCTTCAATCCGCACCAGAGCCGCTTGCCTCTGACGTGTTCGAGCGCGCCGTCTGCGACCACATGAAAGCAGCGGCGAGCGGCACTGGCTTCGAGCACTCGATCCAGCAGACTAGCGACAATGCCTTCCCCGATATCGTTGCCCGGCGCTATTTCGGCGTCGAGGTCAAGATGACCAAGAAGGACGACTGGCGCTCGACCGGCAACAGTGTCCGCGAACACTCCCGTCTCGACGGGATCGAGCGCATCTACATGCTGTTCGGTAAATTCGGTGGCGGCTTCGACGTGCGCACCCGCCTCTACCAGGAGTGCCTGAGCGAGGTGGCCGTGACCCACTCGCCGCGCTACCTGATCGACATGACGCTGCCCGACGGCAAGTCCATCTTCGACAAGATGGGCGTCGACTACGATGTGCTGCGCCACGATCCGCAGATCATCCCGCGCATCAAGAGCTACTACCGCGCACAGCTTAAGGAGGGACAGGAGCTGTGGTGGCTGCAGGATGATCGAGCCGTCTCCCCTATCATCCGCCCTTTCAATACTCTGACGGATTCCGAGCAGCGCGCGCTCAAGATCGACAGTCTCATCCTCTTCCCTGAAATCCTCGGCACCTCACGCACCAAGTACGAGCGCGTTGCCGCCTACTGGATCGCCGAGCATGGCGTCGTTTCGTCGAGCTTGCGCGAC
>DAIMJJ010000134.1:0-11729 GCA_036722275.1 Rhizobium sp.
CATCGCCAATGCTGCCGGCCAGGCGCTGTCGATCGAGCTCGAAGCCTTCGAACGGATGACAGCTGCGGTGGTCGCTGCCGCCGAACCGATCAAGTCGGCTGCGCGCTCGCTCGCCGTCATCGACGTGGCCGCAGGCCTGGCGGCGCTTGCCGAGGAACAGGGCTATTGCCGCCCGCTCGTCGACGACACCAACATGTTTTCGATCGTCGCCGGCCGCCATCCGGTGGTCGAGCAGGCTCTGCGCCGGCAGGCGGCGAGCCCGTTCATCGCCAATGACTGCGACCTGTCGCCATCCGAGAGCGGGTCGGACGGCGCAATCTGGCTGCTGACCGGCCCCAACATGGGCGGTAAGTCCACTTTTCTGCGCCAAAACGCGCTGATCGCCATCCTGGCGCAGATGGGCTCCTTCGTGCCGGCAGGGTCTGCCCATATCGGCGTGGTGGACCGCCTGTTCTCCCGCGTCGGCGCCTCCGACGATCTTGCGCGTGGTCGCTCGACCTTCATGGTCGAGATGGTCGAGACAGCCGCGATCCTCAACCAAGCAACCGAGCGCTCGCTCGTCATCCTAGACGAAATCGGCCGAGGCACCGCGACTTTTGACGGCCTGTCGATCGCCTGGGCGGCGGTCGAACATCTGCACGAGGTCAATCGTTGCCGCTCGTTGTTTGCCACCCACTTCCACGAGCTGACGGTTCTGTCCGAAAAGCTGGCGCGGCTCTCCAACGTCACGATGCGGGTGAAGGAATGGGACAATGACGTTATCTTCCTGCATGAGGTCGGGCCCGGGGCCGCGGATCGGTCGTACGGTATCCAGGTGGCCCGCCTTGCCGGCCTGCCGGCCTCTGCGGTGGCACGAGCCCGCGAGGTCCTGACGCGCCTCGAGGATGCGGATCGCAAGAACCCGGCCAGCTCGCTGATCGACGACCTGCCGCTTTTCCAGGTCGCCGTGCGCCGGGAGGAGGCCAAGAAGGCGGGTCCCTCCAAGGTCGAGGAAATGCTGAAGAGCCTTGATCTCGACGACATGACGCCGCGCCAGGCGCTGGACGCGCTCTATGACCTGAGGAAACAACTTGGCAAGCCTTGAGGGCTAATATCCCTGTCCAACGCGCCGGAAAGGCGCTATAGCGCCATCCGTCTCCGGCCCTTGGGGCAGTGACGATCAGCCAGGAAAGCTTGCCGCATCAATGGCCACGACTGAACTCGAATACGGCGACCTGCTCGACGTCGCAGCCCTCAAGGCCGACTGCGAGGCCGTTGCCCGCACCCACGCCGGCCATCTGCTCGACATACGCGCCGGTCTCCTGCCGATCCTGAAGAAGGCCAGCGCCGATGGCCGCGAAGTGGCCAAGGCCAAGCTCTTCGCCGATGGCAGCGGTCTGGAATGCGCCCGGCGCATCTCCTGGATCCAGGATCAGCTGATCTCCGTCGTCTTCGAGATCGTCGTCAACCATGTCTATCGCGATCACGCTGCCAGCGTCGCGGTTGCCGCCGTCGGCGGCTATGGTCGCGGCACGCTGGCGCCGGGCTCCGATATCGATCTCCTGTTCCTGACGCCGTCGAAGCTGACATCCGACATGCACAAGGCCGTGGAGTTCATGCTCTACCTTTTGTGGGACATCGGCTTCAAGGTCGGCCATGCCACGCGCACGGTGGAGGAGTGCATCCGCCTTTCCAAGGACGACATGACGATCCGCACGGCGGTGCTCGAGGCACGCTTCGTCTGCGGCCAGGAGACGCTCGTTACCGAGCTCCAGCGCCGCTTCGACCAGGAAGTGACCAACAATACCGCGCCGGAATTCATCGCCGCCAAGCTTGGCGAGCGCGACGAGCGCCACCGCAAGGCCGGTGACAGCCGTTATCTCGTGGAGCCGAACGTCAAGGAAGGCAAGGGCGGTCTGCGCGATCTGCAGACGCTGTTCTGGATCGCCAAGTACAAGTACCACGTCCGCGACGCCGGCGATCTCGTTCGGCTCGGCGTGTTGTCGCGCCAGGAATGGCGCCTGTTCCAGAAGGCCGACGATTTCCTTTGGGCGGTGCGCTGCCATATGCACTACCTCACCGGCAAGCCGGAGGAGCGTCTATATTTCGACATCCAGCCGGAGATTGCCCGCAATCTCGGCTATCAGCCGCGCCCGGGGCTCTCCGCCGTCGAGCGCTTCATGAAGCACTATTTCCTCGTCGCCAAGGATGTCGGCGATCTGACCCGTATCTTCTGCGCGGCGCTCGAGGAGCAGCAGGCGAAGGCGGCCCCGGGCTTGAGCGGCGTCATTGGTCGCTTCGCCAACCGCCCGCGCAAGATCCCAGGCACGCCGGAATTCATCGAGGACCGCGGCCGTATCGCGCTCGCCGATCCGGATGTCTTCAAGCGCGACCCGGTCTCGATCATGCGGCTTTTCCATGTGGCCGACCTCAAGGGGCTGGAATTCCATCCCGACGCGCTGAAGGCCGTCACCCGCTCGCTGTCGATGATCGATCACGATTTTCGCGAGAACGAGGAGGCCAATCGCCTCTTCCTCGCCATCCTGACCTCGCGGCGCGATCCGGGCTTCATGCTCCGGCGGATGAACGAGTCCGGTGTGCTCGGACGCTTCATTCCCGAATTCGGCAAGATCGTCTCGATGATGCAGTTCAATATGTATCATCACTACACCGTCGACGAGCACCTGATCCGTACCGTCGAGGTTCTGGCCGAGATCGACAAGGGGCAGTCTGACGACATCCACCCGCTCTCGGCCAAGGTGCTGCCGAGCATCGAGGACCGTCAGGCTCTTTATGTCGCGGTGCTGCTGCACGATGTCGCCAAGGGACGCCAGGAAGATCACTCGATCGCCGGTTCCAAGGTGGCACGCAAGCTTTGCCCGCGCTTTGGCCTCAACGCCAAGCAGACGGAACTGGTGGCCTGGTTGATCGAGCAGCATCTGCTGATGTCGATGGTGGCGCAGACCCGTGACCTGCATGACCGCAAGACCATCACCGACTTTGCCGAGAAGGTGCAGTCGCTCGACCGGTTGAAGATGCTGCTGGTCCTCACCGTCTGCGATATCCGGGCTGTCGGTCCAGGGGTCTGGAACGGCTGGAAGGGCCAGCTGCTGCGCACGCTCTACTACGAGACCGAACTTCTGTTGTCGGGTGGCTTCTCCGAGGTCTCGCGCAAGGACCGGGCCAAGCATGCCGCCGAGAGGCTCACCCAGGCGCTCGGCGAATGGAGCCAGAAGGACCAGAAGACCTATACCAAGCTGCACTACGAGCCCTACCTCTTGTCGGTCGAGCTCGAGGACCAGGTCCGGCATGCCCAGTTCATTCGCGAGGCAGACAAGGCCGGCAAGGCGCTGGCGACCATGGTCAGGACCCATTCCTTCCATGCGATCACCGAGATTACCGTGCTTTCTCCCGACCATCCGCGCCTGCTGTCGATCATCGCCGGCGCCTGTGCGGCGGCGGGGGCCAATATTGCCGACGCGCAGATCTTCACGACGTCCGACGGGCGCGCGCTCGATACAATTCTCATCAACCGCGAGTTCCCGATCGATGAGGATGAAATGCGGCGCGCCGCAACGATCGGCAAGATGATCGAGGACGTGCTGTCCGGCCGCAAGCGTCTGCCGGAAGTGATCGCCACGCGCTCCAAGGGCAAGAAGAAGAACAAGACCTTCCCGGTCCAGCCGCATGTGACGATCTCGAACACGCTCTCCAACAAGTTCACGGTCGTTGAGGTCGAGTGCCTTGACCGCATCGGCCTGCTGGCGGAGATCACGGCCGTGCTCTCCGACCTGTCGCTCGACATTCACTCCGCACGCATCACGACCTTCGGGGAGAAGGTCATCGACACCTTCTACGTGACCGATCTGGTCGGGCAGAAGGTGACCAACGAAAACCGTCAGGCGAGCATCGCCACTCAGCTCAAGGCGGTGATGGCCGAGCAGGGCGATGAGCTGCGCGACCGCATGCCCTCGGGCATCATTGCGCCGCAGGTACAGAGGAAGGCCAGGGTCTGACGATGGGGCTGGTGAAGAAGTTCATGACCGTCGGCGGCGCAACGTTGGGCAGCCGCGTTTTCGGCTTTGCCCGCGAAACGCTGATGGCGGCCGCCCTCGGTACGGGGCCGATGGCCGATGTCTTCTACGCCGCCTTCCGTTTTCCGAACCTCTTTCGCCGTCTCTTCGCCGAAGGCGCCTTCAACGCCGCCTTCGTGCCGCTGTTTGCCAAGGAGATAGAGGCGAACGGCGTCGAGGGCGCCAAGCGTTTTTCCGAGGAGGTCTTCGGCGTTCTCTTCTCGGTGCTGATGCTGATCACCATCGCCATGGAACTGTCCATGCCGCTGCTGGTGCGCTGGGTGATCGCGCCGGGTTTCGCTGACGATGCGGAAAAGTTCTCGCTCACGGTGCGGCTCGCCGCCGTCATGTTCCCCTATCTGATGTGCATGTCGCTCACCGCCATGCTGTCGGGCATGCTCAACTCCCTGCATCACTTCTTTGCCGCCGCCATCGCCCCGGTCTTCCTCAACGTCCTGATGATCGGCGCGCTGTTCTGGGCGCTCTATAGCGGCGCCGACCCGGCGACGACGGCCTGGTACCTCTCCTGGTCGGTCCTGGCTGCCGGGGTGCTGCAGATGGCCGTCGTCTATGCAGGTGTCCGTCATGCCGGAATGAGCATCGGCTTCAAGTTTCCCCGCATCACGCCGAACGTGAAGCGCCTGCTGATCCTCGCCGTTCCGGCGGCGATCACCGGTGGCATCACCCAGATCAACCAGCTGATCGGCCAGGCGATCGCCTCCGGCAAGGAGGGTGCGATCGCTGCCCTCCAGTATGCCGACCGCATCTATCAGCTGCCGCTCGGCGTCGTTGGCGTGGCCGTCGGCGTCGTGCTGCTGCCCGAACTCGCGCGGGCGCTGAAGTCGGGGCATATGAAGGAAGCCGGCAATATCCAGAACCGCTCGATCGAATTCGTGCTGTTCCTGACGCTTCCGGCCGCCGCCGCCCTCTGGGTGCTGTCCGACGAGATCATCCGCGTGCTCTACGAACGCGGCGCCTTTTCCGAGGAAAACACCGCCGTCGTGGCGGGCATCCTCGCCATTTACGGCATCGGCCTGCCGGGCTTCGTGATGATCAAGGCGCTGCAGCCCGGCTTCTATGCCCGCGAGGACACCCGCACGCCGATGCGATTCACCGGCATTTCGGTGGTCATCAACTCGGCTCTGGCGATCTCGCTTTTTCCTGTTCTTGCCGAGCGCGGCATCGCGGTCGCCGAAGCGGCGGCTGGCTGGATCAACACCGTCCTGCTGTTCGTGACGCTGCATCGCCGCGGCCACCTCACATGGGAATGGCCGCTGTTTACCCGCACCCTACGCCTGATGGTGGCTTCCGCGGTGATGGCCGTGGTTCTCGTCTATCTTTCCGAGGCGTGGTCGCACTGGCTGGCGCCGCAGGCCATGCTGATCAACCAAGTGGCGACGCTCGGCGGTCTCGTGGTCGTCGCCATGGTGGTCTATTTCGGCCTTGCCTTCGCGATCGGCGGTGCCGATCTTGGCATGCTGCGGCGGAACCTGAAGCGCAAGCCCAAGGCCTAGCGTCGCTTGCAGTGGCTCCAGGTGCGCTTCGGGCCGATGTCGACATGGACAAGTCCGTTGCAGTAGCGGCCGATGCCGCCGATGCCGGGAGCGGTTGCCGCCGCCGCCAGGACTCGCTTTTCCGACACGCCCGGCACACGAATATCGGCCGCATAGCAATGGCTGTGCTGCGAGCCGCCGGAATGCGGCCTGTGGCCCGAGGTGATCACCGGCCGGCGACCGGTCTTCTGGGCAATGTGGGTGAGGATACGCCGCAGCTCGGTGGGGAAGCAGTTCGCCCGGACGCTGACCCGCTGCAGCGTGTAGGCGGCCGTATAATCGTGTTTGAGCTTGATGACCCGCCGCTCGTTTCTTTCGCCGGCAAGGGCGGACGTATGGACGCCCAGCCCCAAGAGACAGGCAAGCGCGACGCGAAAACCTTTGCGCATCTTTTCCCTCCTGGGAAGGACCTTTCATCATGAAAGATCTTCTCGAATGAGGTTGGGTATTTCATTCCCAAAAGTGACCAAGGTAAGGAGCAATTTGCTCCAAAATGGGATTTATGGTGCCGCAATGCTTAACCGGGGTTAACCATATCAGCCTGCCATGCTCTCGCCTTGGGGCGGTTCCGAACGGCCGGAAGGACCGGGGGCAGACAGCGTGGCGGCCAAACTGGCCCTTGATTGTCGCCCATGCCGGGTGCATAAGCCGCTGGCTAATTTCGATCGTGAGATCGGGCCCTCCACCAGCCTGTTGAGGACAATCATGGGTGAGTTCAAGCCGCTGGTCTTTTCCGGCGTTCAGCCAACCGGCAACCTGCATCTCGGCAATTATCTCGGTGCCATCCGCAAGTTCGTGGCGCTTCAGGAGCATCACGACTGCATCTACTGCGTGGTCGACCTGCATGCGCTGACCGCCCAGCTCGTTCATGAGGACATGCCCGGACAGATCCGTTCGATCACTGCGGCTTTCCTCGCAAGCGGCATCGACCCGAAGAACCACATCGTCTTCAACCAGTCGGCCGTGCCGCAGCATGCCGAGCTCGCCTGGATCTTCAATTGCGTCGCGCGCATCGGCTGGATGAACCGCATGACGCAGTTCAAGGACAAGGCCGGCAAGGATCGCGAGCAGGCCTCGCTCGGTCTCTACGCCTATCCGAGCCTGATGGCGGCCGACATTCTCGTCTACCGCGCCACCCATGTGCCGGTCGGCGAGGACCAGAAGCAGCACCTCGAACTGACCCGCGACATCGCGATGAAGTTCAATCTCGATTATGTCGAGCACATCCGCCGCGCCGGCTTCGGCATCGACATCACGGTCGGCGAGGAGCCCGTCCACGCCTATTTCCCGATGGTCGAGCCGCTGATCGATGGCCCGGCGCCGCGCGTGATGAGCCTGAAGGACGGAACGAAGAAGATGTCGAAGTCGGATCCGTCCGACCTGTCGCGCATCAATCTGATGGACGACGCCGACGCGATCTCGAAGAAGATCCGCAAGGCGAAGACCGACCCGGACGCGCTTCCGAGCGAAACGGAAGGCCTGAAAGGTCGTCCCGAGGCCGACAACCTGGTCGGCATTTTCGCGGCTCTGTCCGATCGCAACAAGGAAGACGTTTTGAAGGAGTTCGGCGGCCAGCAGTTCTCCGTCTTCAAGCCGGCTCTGGTCGACCTCGCCGTGGATGTGCTTTCGCCGGTCAATGGCGAAATGCGCCGCCTGATGGGCGACACCGCCTACATCGACAGCGTGCTGCGCGACGGCGGCGAGCGCGCCCGGGCGCGTGCCGAAAAAACCATGAAGGAAGTCCGCGACATTATCGGCTTCGTGCAGTAAAGTCGCCTCGACCTGCGCGGCCGGCTTCCGTGGGAAGCGGCCGCTGGCACGGCCGAAGTTCAACCCATCCTGCGGCGGGGTTCTTATGGTTTCAACACGCCTGTCACGCCTGGAAGGTCACCGCCGCAAGTTCATGGCGGTGATCGACAATACGCCGGAATGCTCCCGCGCCGTGCACTATGCCGGGCGTCGTGCCAAGAACTCCAATGGCGGCCTGGTGCTGATCTATGTGATCCCCGAAGGCGACTTCCAGCAGTGGCTGGGCGTGGAGGAAATCATGCGCGCCGAAGCCCGCGAGGAAGCCGAGGCCGTGATGGCGAAGGCGGCCCAGACCGTGCGCGAGACGATCGGCATCGAGCCCGAGATCGTGATCAGGGAAGGCAATGCGACGGCCGCCATCAACGCCCTGATCGAGGAAGATCGCGACATCGCCATCCTGGTGCTGGCGGCCGGCTCGACCAAGGAAGGGCCCGGCCCGCTCGTCTCCATGATCGCAGGGCGCGGGGCGGCCTATCCCATTCCCGTGACCGTCCTGCCGGACACGCTGACCAACGAGGAAATTGACGCGCTCTGCTGATCGGCGCGAAATCTCTGATCAGGCTTGAAGGGCGTCGCGTTCAGGCCTATTTCTTTTGAAGCATTCTAAATTGAACGGCGGTCCTTGAAACCGCTCGGAGGTTCCCATGTTCATTCAGACCGAAGCCACGCCGAACCCGGCGACCCTGAAATTCCTGCCCGGCAAGGTGGTGATGGAAAACGGCACCGCCGAATTCCGCGATGCCGAAAGCGCTGCCGTCTCGCCGCTGGCCGCGCGGATCTTTGCCGTTCCCGGCGTGACCGGTGTCTTTTTTGGCTACGACTTCGTCACCGTGACGAAGGATGGCCCGGAATGGCAGCACCTGAAGCCGGCGATCCTCGGCACCATCATGGAGCACTTCATGAGCGGTGCGAAGGTGATGGGCTCTGCGGCTGCCGCCAACGACATGGATGATGACGAGGAGTTCTTCGAGGCCGGCGACGAGACGATCGTCGCCACCATCAAGGAACTGCTGGAAACCCGCGTTCGCCCGGCCGTCGCCCAGGATGGCGGTGACATCACCTTCCGCGGCTTCAAGAACGGCAAGGTCTATCTCAATATGAAGGGCGCCTGCTCCGGCTGCCCGTCTTCCACGGCGACGCTGAAGCACGGCGTGCAGAACCTTCTGCGCCATTTCGTGCCCGAAGTTCAGGAAGTCGAGGCCGTCTAAGCACGGGCCACAGGGGGCAGGGAATGATCCTACTGGCGATCGATACGGCCGGCGTCGATTGTTCCGCAGCCGTCTATGACGGCGCCAGTCGGCGTCTTCTGGCCGAGAGAACCGAGATGATCGGTCGCGGGCACGCGGAAAAGCTGATGGCGACCATCGATGCCGCGCTGGACGAGGCAGGGCTTCCGCTTTCGAAAGTCGAACGCATCGCCGTGACAATCGGGCCGGGTTCCTTCACGGGCATCCGTGTGGGTGTGGCTGCCGCGCGCGGCCTTGCACTCTCCCTCGGCATCGAGGCCGTCGGGGTATCGACACTGGCCGTTCTTGCGGGGATGGCGGAAGAAACCGGCAGCCTGGTGCTCGCCGCCATCGATGCCAAGCGCGCCGAAGTCTATGTCCAGCCCTTCTCGGCGACGCGCCAGCCGCTCGCGGAGCCTGAAATGGTCTCGCTGGACCGCTTCCGGGATATGAGCGCCTCTGGCCAATGGCAGCTCGTCGGTTCTGCGGCAGCCTTGCTGGCCGATCCGCAAGCCGAGACGGAGAAGGACCGCTTCGCGATTGCCGTCATCGCGCGCCTTGGCGCAGACGCGACAGCTGTGGGCAAGCCGAAGCCGCTATACTTGCGTGGCCCCGATGCAAAACCGCAAACGGGATTTGCCGTTTCCCGAGCGTGAAGACCGATGCTGGACACCTATCTCAAGCGAAAACCCGAATTCGAAATCGTGCCCATGGCCCCCGAGCACTGTGCCGCTGTGGCGGAAGTGCATGCCCAGCGTTTTTCCAAGGCGTGGAATGACGGTGAGTTCCTGAGCCTGCTGTTGCAGCCGAGTTCCTTCGGCTTCGTCGTGTGGCAGACCAATACGCTGATCTTCAAGGCGCCTCTTGCCGGTTTCGTGCTCGCCCGCGAAACGGCAGGCGAGGCGGAGATCCTGACGATTGCGGTCGGCGAGAAGTTCGCCCGTTTCGGTCTCGGCTGGCGCCTGATGCAGGCGGCGATGCGCGAGGCGCGCGGGCGCGGCGGAGAAGCCATGTTCCTCGAGGTCGACGACGGCAACGAGGCGGCGCTGGGTCTCTATCGCAAGCTTGGTTTCCAAAAGGCCGGTGAGCGGCCTGCCTATTATGCCGATGCAAGCGGACGGCGGTCGTCTGCGCTTGTCATGCGTCGCGATCTTCGCTAGTTGCCTCTGTCATACATCCGACATGCGCGGGAGACGGTCGCCATGAGCGAAGCGCCGAAATCGCTGGAAGAATTGTGCGTCGAGCGCGGTATGCGCATGACCGAGCAACGCCGCATCATTGCGCGGATTCTCGAGGAATCCGCGGACCATCCGGATGTCGAGGAACTTTACCGGCGTTCCGTCAAGATCGACGCAAAAATCTCGATCAGCACGGTCTACCGCACGGTCAAGCTCTTCGAGGATGCCGGCATCATCGAGCGACACGATTTCCGCGACGGGCGTTCCCGCTATGAGACGGTGCCGGAAGAGCATCACGATCATCTCATCGACCTGAAGACCGGCGTGGTGATTGAGTTCCACTCGCCGGAGATCGAGGCGCTGCAGGAGCGGATCGCCCGCGAACACGGGTTCCGTCTCGTCGATCACCGGCTCGAACTCTACGGTGTCCCGCTCGCGAAGGACGAAGGCTGAACGATGCCCGAGCCGTCGAGGGTGTTTGCGTGATCAACTGGATCAGGGTCGGGCTCTCCCTGCTGGTCATCCTGGCCGTGACTCTTGTCCTGGCGCCCGTTCAGCTTCTGGCGCTGCGCTTCGACTGGAGGCTGCGCCGTCGTCTACCACGCCTGTGGCACAGGATGGCCTGTCGGCTGATCGGCATCCGCATCCGCTCGCATGGCACGCTGGAGCGCCACCGTCCGCTGATGATCGCCGCCAATCACGCATCCTGGAAGGACATCCTGGTGCTCGGCGCGCTTGCCGACGTGGTCTTCATCGCCAAGACGGAGGTGGCCAATTGGCCGGTTTTCGGGACGCTGGCCAAGCTGCAGAAGAGCATCTTCGTCGTGCGCGAAGAGAAGCGCCGCACGGGCGATCAGGTGAGCGAGATCGCCGAGCGCATGGCCGACGGCGAGATTGTCGTTCTGTTCCCGGAAGGAACGACGTCAGACGGAAATCGCGTGCTCGAAGTGAAAACCTCGCTGTTCGGGGCTGCCGCTGCCGCGCTGCCGCTTGCGCCTGAGGGCGTGGTCTATGTCCAGCCGGTGGCCATCGCCTATACCCGGATCCACGGAATGCCGATGGGCCGCTATCATCGCCCGCTGGCCGGCTGGCCCGGCGATGTCGGCATGGTGCCGCACCTAATTGGTGTCTTGAAGAGCGGTGCAATCGACGTCGATGTCAGCTTCGGCGAGGTCGTGGAGTATCGCCAGGGTGGCAATCGCAAGCAGGTGGCAGCCCTTGTTGAAAAGCGGATTCGCGGCATGTTGCTCGATCATCTGCGCGGCCGGCTGTGGCGTTGAGCGAAAGGCACCACTTTTCGGTTTAATCCGCGGGCAAAAACCACTAAATAGCCCGGCATGACACAGGATACCGCATCTCTTGCCGCCACGGGTCAGCCGCAGGGCGCCCCGGCCGGCGAACGCAAGGTCTTCATCAAGACCTATGGCTGCCAGATGAACGTCTACGATTCCGGCCGCATGTCTGATGCGCTGGCAGCCGAAGGCTATGTGCCGACCGAATACATGGAGGATGCCGACCTGGTCCTCCTCAACACCTGCCACATCCGCGAGAAGGCGGCCGAGAAGGTCTATTCCGCGCTCGGTCGGTTGCGCGAGACGAAAAAGGCCCGAGCCGCCGAAGGCCGCGAATTCATGATCGGGGTTGCCGGCTGTGTCGCCCAGGCCGAGGGCGACGAGATCGCCCGTCGCGAACCTGCCGTCGATGTGGTGATCGGCCCACAGACCTACCACCGGCTGCCGCAGGCGCTGCGCAGGGCGCGGACCGGCGAGCGCGTCGTCGATACTGAATATGCGATCGAGGACAAATTTGAGCATCTGCCGGACCCGGTCAAGGTCAAGGGCCGTCCGCGCAGCGTTACCGCCTTCCTGACGGTGCAGGAGGGCTGCGACAAGTTCTGCACCTTCTGCGTCG
>DAIMJJ010000135.1:0-6191 GCA_036722275.1 Rhizobium sp.
CTGTGGGCGTCGGATCGACCGTTTATCGTCGCCCGAAGGTGCGCCGAGCGCGGTCCGCATGACGGCAGACCGCGCCTGCCTGCGTCATTCGCAGGTGCCGGGCACGTCGAGCTTGTAGGTGGTCTTGCCCGGACCCTCGGGCAGGACCGGGATCAGGTAGACCAGAAGATCGCAATCCTGGGTCCGGACCTGCCATTCGCTCGCTCCGTCCTTGCGCGTCCCGGTATTGGTGATCGCGCCGATCGGCGCCTGGCGCACGGCATCGGCGACGATGCTGCTCGACAGAATGGTGCCGATCTTTTCGACGCTGTCATAATAGCCGGAAAGCGCAGCGGCGGCCGGCGAGGCAAGCGTGGCCGAGAGCAGGGCGGTCGTGAGAAGACCGGCGGAAATGACGTGTTTCATGCGGTTCCTTCCTTGTGTTTGCCAAGATGTCCCACGCCGCCTGCGCCGGCGCAAGGGTGGGACGGGGTGAACTCCACGGGGCGAGCTGCGGCGGGTTGACATCGCCCGTGACTGCTTTATTCAAACGCTTGCCGAAAAAATTCCGAGACCGGTCTGGTTATTCCGGTCCCCGCCTTGCGGGATAGAGTCGCTTCCATGCGAACCCACGGCACCAACCTTCATCCAGGGTGGTGCCGTGACGGATCAGGCTCCTGTCACGCCCACGCCGCAAAGAGACAGTGAGACCCTTATGCTCGACAAGAAAACCCTGCTGCTCGCCCAGCTTTTCATCACCTTCATGATGGCCGGCCTGATGTCCGGTATCATGTCGCTGTTCGCGCTCGGCCCGACGGCCGAATGGCTCGCCGCCTGGCCCCGGCAGTTCGCCCTGGCCTGGCCGATCGCCTTCGTCCTCACCCTCTTCACCAGCCGGGCCGGCGTCGGCCTCGCGGTGAAGATCATGGGCAGGAAGCCGATCGTCGACAAGTAGGATCAGACTGCAGGGCGGCCCTTGCCGTTCCGGCAGAAAGGCCCGCCGGAGCGCTCCGGCGGGCCTTGTCCGGCTTATTCGTGGATCGTGTATTCGCCGAGCTCGCAGAGATCCTGCGTGTCGGTGGTGGTTTCGAGTTCGTCGCCCTGGAATTCGAAGCGCATGTCGTATTTGCAGACGTCGCGGCCGTCGGCGATGGTGATCTGCATGCTCTGGCCCGGCTCCAGCACATCCTGGCCGAAAATATCGTCTTCCCACTGGTCGACGCCGACCGGCGAGGCATGGAAGTTGTTGAGAACGGAGTTCGTGCCGTTCTTCAGCGTGAAGACCAGGTCTTCCGCCTGCGAGGCGCCGGCCGACAGGATGAGCGTGGAAGCAATGAGGGCAAGTTTGAGCTTATGCATGTGATCACAATCCTTTGACACCCAAAAGCGGGCGAGCGGGATTTATCGTGATCACAGCTGAACGGTGTGTGAATATCGCGTTGGTCTTGCCTTCATCTTCCATCGGCAAGGTTTCCCCTTTCGCTCTATCCCCTGATCTTCACCGGCCGCCAGACGATTGTCTCGGGCGTGCGCTCGAAGGGCGGTTCCATCAGCGTCACCCGACAGTCGCGGACGTCGCAGACGCTGCAGCGGAAGGGCAGGCTGCGCGGGTCGCGCCCGTGGCCGTAGAAGCCGGCGAGATCGCTGGCGAGAAAACGTGCCTGACGTTCGCAACGGCGACAGGTCGCCACCACGAACATATGGTGGCGGATCGCCTTTCCCAGGGTGTCGATGCTGACGGCCATGCCTTCAGATGAAACAAAACGGGAACGTCGTCAAGGGGTGTCTGGCGGCGCCAGTCTCCCGGGCAGCGGCACGCCGACTTTCGCGTTGGGCGCGCATCAATCCGGATGCTTCAGGTAATATACTGAATATTAACTATAAAATCTGCCTCACGTAAGGCAAGTGTTAACCCTAACGCTTGTATAACCGCCTTGCTTCCAGTCGGTAATGCGTTCGAGAGGCGTGTTCGTATCGAGTTTCTTGCGGGAGGACGTCATCCACGGCGTCCTCCACAAGAATATCAAGTAATGCGTAGGTGTTTGTATGTTGAGTTTTAACACGAATAACGGCGCTATTCTTGCGCTCGATGTTCTCCGGTCGACCATGGGCAGCCGCGACGAGACCCTGGCAGCCATGACATCCGGCCAGCGCATCGCCACTGCATCCGACAATGCCGCCTATTGGTCGATCGCCACGACCATGCGCTCCGACGGCAAGATGCTGTCGGCCGTCGAGGATGCCCTGGGCCTTGCCGGCGGCATCGTCGACAGCGCCTCAAACGGCTTTTCGGCGGCTACCGAAAGCCTGCTCGAATTCAAGAAGCTTTTGGTCATGGCGCGCGAATCCGGCGTCGACAAGGGCAAGATCAACACTGATCTCAACCAGCTGAAGGACCAGCTCAAGAATATTGCCAGCTCGGCCAGCTATTCCGAGCAGAACTGGCTGCAGCGCAGCGATGTCGCCAATGACGTCGATCGCAAGCTCGTCGGTTCCTTCACGCGCGATGCCGCGGGCGGGGTGACGGTCACCAGCATCGTCTACGAGATTGCCGGCACGGCCGGCACCACGGACGTCAATTTCCTGGTCGACGATGTCGCCGGCGAAAGCGGCATCCTCACCGGATCCGGCTTTGCCACCGCGCTCGGCACCTCGAAGAACTGGGTGCTGTTCAACGGCGCAAACGGCGGCGCAAACGACGAGATGGTGCTCGACGCAAACACCACCGGCGCCGAGATCGAGGAAATGATCAGTGTCGTCGATGCCATGACCGAGCGGACCATCATGGTCGCCACCGTGCTTGGCGCCATCGGCACGCGCATCGAGATGCAGGACGAATTCACCAAGGATCTGCAGGATTCGATCGACTACGGCGTGGGCAAGATGGTCGATGCCGATCTCGATGCTGAATCGACGCGGCTGAAGGCCCTGCAGACCCAGGAGCAGCTCGGCATCCAGGCGCTGCAGATCGCCAATGGCGGCACCGAGCGGTTCCTCGACCTCCTGCTCTGAGGCGCCTGAAGGACATGCTCTTCATGCAAGAAGCGCCCCGGACGCGGTCCGGAGCGCTTCTCTGTCTTTCGTCGGTTCCTGACCCTTGGCGCTCATTCGCCGGCGAGGAACTCCTCGCAATAGCTCTTGCCGCCGGTGCGCTTGTCGACGACCGTGCGGATGCCGCGGATCGTGTAGTCGGGCGAGACCGTCAGCTGCACTTCGCAGCGCAGATATTCCGTGCGTGCCGGCGTGACGAGCTTGCCCTTCTTGCCATTGCCGAGATCCTCGTACACGGCCGGCACGGTGCGGTTCTTGTAGCCGCCGCGCCAGGTGTAGAGGGTCGAGCCGCCGGTCTCCGTGTCGGTGGCGGGCGGGCCGAACTTGGCGAAGAAGGCGCCGGCCTGCTGGCCGTTCCAGCGCGCCTCGATCGGGTTCTTGGCGGCACCTGTTGTGGTGCATCCGGCAAGCGCCAGCGCAAGGCCGGCCATGGTGATCACGCGGAAATTCATGTCTCTGTCCCTTGAGTTTTGTCGGCCAAAACGCGCCCGGAGCCCCTGATTCTCCGCCCGTCGGCACGTTTTCGCTCCATCGGGCTTTAGCGGCAAACCGGATGGATGGAAATCGCCTCCTTTGGCCCCATTGCGTATTTTTTCCGACATGGTGCCCGATGGCCACGATATGGCGGATTTGCAGGGCTTCCGGGGTAGGGGAGTGAACGGCCCCCGATGCCCGCCGTCATGAAAATTTCGTCTTTCGACGGAAATCTTCAAATCACCGCTTGTGCAACAAAAAACGCTGGTCTATAGAGGCGCCGCTGGCACGGAGTGTAGCGCAGTCTGGTAGCGCACCACGTTCGGGACGTGGGGGTCGAGTGTTCGAATCACTCCACTCCGACCAGCTAGAAAACCCCGCTTTTGCGGGGTTTTTTCTTTTTCAGGCCATGGGTTTGCCCAAGACATGCCGAGAGAGGCGAAGCCCTCCGCTTGCTGTTTGGGGAAACATTCCGGTCCGGCCGGAGATCGCGCAACTTCCTTTCTTCCCCGCGGCCGCGTTCTGGCCAACAAGGGGGATACCTGTTTCCTGCCACTGCGCCCAAAACCGGGGACACACCCGCTCCATGACCACCCATGATCCCGACGGCCTGTCGCCCAAGGCCACCCTTGCCAGACTGTTCAATCCGATTCTCGCCGGCGCGACCCTCAAGGAGCGGCTGATCGCCTGCCTCGGCGCGCTGATCGGCATCGCCGTCACCGGCCTCGTCTGCGGCGTCCTGCTCGGGCCCGATCCGCATCTGCCGCTGATCGTCGCTCCGATCGGCGCCTCGGCCGTGCTGCTCTTCGCCGTTCCGGCAAGCCCGCTGGCCCAGCCCTGGTCGATCATCGGCGGCAATACGATTTCCGCGCTCTGCGGCCTGCTCGTCGCCCGCTATGTCCACGAGCCGGTGCTCGCCATCGGCCCCGGCGTTTCGCTCGCCATTCTCGTCATGTCGCTTCTGCGCTGCCTGCATCCGCCGGGCGGCGCCGTCGCGCTGATGACGGTGCTCGGCGGGCCGGCGGTCGCGGGCTGGGGCCTGCTCTTTCCCTTCGTGCCGGTCGGGCTGAACTCGGTCATTCTCGTCACGATCGGCATCGCCACCCATCGCCTGTCGCGCCGCGCCTATCCGCACAAGGCAGCGCCCGTGGCCGCCAATCTTCACCAGACGCGGGATCTGCCGCCGCAATGGCGCACCGGCTTTACCGAGGCCGATATCGAGGCGGCGCTCGCCGCCATGCACGAAACCTTCGACATCGACCGCGACGACCTCCGCCAGTTGCTGATGCAGGTGGAGCTGCAATCGGCGATCCGCCGGCAGGGGCCGCTCACCTGTGCCGAGGTCATGTCGCGCGACGTCGTCCGGGTCGAGGAATCGGACAGGCCGGAAACAGCGCGGGCCCTTCTGCTGCGCCACAATGTCCGCACGCTGCCGGTGACCGATTCGGAGGGGCGTCTGCGCGGAACGGTCGGCCTGCGGGAACTGGCCGAGGCGAGGGAGGCGATCGCCCCGATCCTGTCTGCGGCGGCAACCGCCTTTGCCGAGGATCCCGCCTTTTCGCTGTTGCCGCGGCTCACCGACGGACGGGCCCATGCGGTTGTCATTGTCGACCGTGACGGCCGCATCGAAGGCCTGATCTCGCAGACCGATCTTCTTTCGGTCCTGTCGCGCTCGCTGGGTGGTGATAGACCGGACGACTTGATGGCAGACGACAAACGGCCGATGCTGGCAGCCGGCTGACGAGACCGACCGGTCCATCCCTGCATCCAGACGGAGAGCCCCATGCAGATCGAACGCGACGGCAATGGCGATTTCATCCTCGAGCCCGAGGAGATCGCAGGGCGCTTCGGCCTCTCGGTCGCCGAATTTCGCCGAAACCAGACGCTGGGCCATGTGACAAGCACGGTCGAGCGGGGTGAGGGCGAACATGCCGGCACCAGCCGGCTGACGCTTCGCATCGGCAACCGCATCTGGCGTGCCATTCTCGATGACACGGGCGCCGTTTTGAGCGAGGAATCCCACATCGCCCGCGGCGCGCCCGTCCGCCGCTGAAGTCGCGACGGCCACACACTCCCCCTCATGAACGAAAAAAGCCCGCTCCGGGTGAGGGAGCGGGCATTTGGGACGCGTTCGGCTGCGTCCTGGGAGAATATCAGCCGTCGAGGGTGTCGAACAGCTCGCGCGCGGCGGCATTGGTGATGCGGCGGCTTTCCACCTCGTCGCGCCGGCTGGCCAGAAGCTCGGTCGCCAGCAGTTGCTCGGCAAGATCCGCCGGCAGCGAGAGGATGACTCGACCGTCATTGGCGTTGAGGCCGCTCAGATCCGCGCGCCTCGCCGTGACCATGCCGCCGGCCACCGTATTGTTGGTGTCCGGATCGATCAGGATGAAGGCGCCGGTCGAGCGGTTCTGTTCGTAAGGGTCGAAGATCGCGGTCTCGTCGAAGGAGAGGTGCACCTTGCCGATGGCGTTCATGGCGAGCGCCTCGGCGGGGTTCCACTTGCCGGTCTTCAGGTCGAGCTGCGAAACCGGGTTGACCTGCACGCGCTGGCGACGCGAGCCGGATTTCAGCCAGTAGCGCTTGCCCGGCTGGATGCCGTCCGGCTGCAGCGCGACGAGATGCGCGTCGAAGGAGAGGCCCGTCTGCGGCTGGCTGTCGAGCGAGACGATCATGTCGCCGCGCGAGAC
>DAIMJJ010000135.1:6291-11698 GCA_036722275.1 Rhizobium sp.
AGAGGCCCGTCTGCGGCTGGCTGTCGAGCGAGACGATCATGTCGCCGCGCGAGACATCCACCTGGCGGTCGAGCACCAGCGTGATGGCATCGCCCGCAACCGCGGCATTGCGCACCAGGTCAAAGGTGACGATCTGCTTGACATTGGCGATCTGACCGGATGGCAGGATGACCACGCCGTCGCCCGGCTTCACCGCGCCGCCGGCGACCGTGCCCTGGTAGCCGCGGAAGCTCTCGCCGGGGCGGCAGACGCGCTGCACCGGAAGGCGGAAGCCGGTCGTCTGCGCCGAGCGCAGGGTGGCCAGTTCCAGCGCCTCGATCAGCGTCGGGCCGTCATACCACGGTATGACCGCTGCGGCGGAATAGACGACGTTTTCGCCCTTCAGCGCCGACATCGGGATGGCGGTCACCTGGCGCACGCCGAGCGACAGCGCCAGTTCCTTGAAGTCATGGGCGATCCGGTCGAACACGGCGCGGTCATAGGCGACGAGGTCGAACTTGTTGACCGCCAGCACGAACTGCTTGATGCCCATCAGCGAGGCGATGGTCGCGTGGCGGCGGGTCTGCTCCAGCAGGCCGGCGCGGGCATCGACCAGCAGGATGGCGAGATCGGCGGTCGAGGCGCCGGTCGCCATGTTGCGGGTATACTGCTCGTGGCCGGGCGTGTCAGCGACGATGAAGGAGCGCTTGTCGGACGAGAAGTAGCGATAGGCGACGTCGATGGTGATGCCCTGTTCGCGTTCGGCCTGCAGCCCGTCGAGCAGCAGTGCGAAGTCCGGCAGGCCGAGATCGTTCTGCTTGCCCGAATCGCGGCGCAGCGTCGCGGCCTGGTCTTCCTTGACGGCCTTGGTGTCCCACAGCAGGCGGCCGATCAGCGTCGACTTGCCGTCGTCGACCGAGCCGCAGGTGATGAGGCGCAGCGGACGGGAATCGCGGGTGACGACGGCCGGCTGGACGTCCGGGAGTTCGGCGGCGAGGGCGGTAATGGCGGCTGTCATCTCAGAAATATCCTTCGCGTTTCTTCTTCTCCATCGAACCCGACTGGTCGCGGTCGATGGCCCGGCCCTGGCGTTCGGACACGGTGGCGATCTCCAGTTCGGCGATCACCTCGTCCAGCGTCGTGGCATTGGAGTGGATGCCGCCGGTCAGCGGCCAGCAACCGAGTGTGCGGAAACGCAACATGCCCTCGTGGATCTGTTCGCCCGGAAGCGGTTCGAAGCGCGGATCCTCCGCCCACATCAGCATGCCGTCGCGCTCGACGTATTTCTGCTTCTTGGCGTAGTAGAGCGGCGGCAGCTCGATGTTTTCGGCCTGGATATAGCGCCAGATGTCGACCTCGGTCCAGTTGGACAGCGGGAAGGCGCGCACACTCTCGCCGCGGCGGATCATGCCGTTATAGATGTTCCACAGTTCCGGGCGCTGGTTGCGCGGGTCCCATTTGTGATCGGGCGTGCGGAAGGAGTAGATACGCTCCTTGGCCCGGCTCGCTTCCTCGTCCCGGCGTGCGCCGCCGAAGGCCGCGTCGTACTTGCCGGCGTCGAGTGCCTGGCGCAGCGCCTCCGTCTTCATCACGTCGGTATGATAGGCCGAGCCATGGGTGAACGGGCCGATGCCCTCGGCCGCACCGCGCGGATTGGTGTGCACGATCAGGTCGAGATCGAACTTCTCCGCCGTCGCGTCACGGAAGGCGATCATTTCTGGAAACTTCCAGCCCGTATCGATGTGCAGCAGCGGGAAGGGGACCCGGCCGGGGAAGAAGGCCTTGCGCGCCAGATGCAGCAGGACGGAGGAATCCTTGCCGATCGAATAGAGCATAACCGGGTTTTCGAACTCCGCAGCCACCTCGCGGAAGATGTGGATGGCCTCGTTCTCCAGCGCCTTCAGATGCGGATCGAGCGGCGGCTTGGTCGGCTGGTCCTTGGAATGGGGATCGAATTCCGAATGATGCATTGTCTCTTGTCCTTGGCGCCACCGTGGCGGCGTTTCGTGGTACCCCCCTCTGCCCTGCCGGGCATCTCCCCCTCACGGGGGGAGATCGCTTGCCACTGCCGTCTCTATCTTCCGGGACAGTGGGTCGGCGTTGGTCTGGCGCTTCAATCTCCCCCCTTGAGGGGGAGATGTCGCGAAGCGACAGAGGGGGGGGAATTCCTGTTTTCAGCTCAGGCCGGCGTGCGTTCCAGCGGCGTCGCGGCCGCTTCCGGCACATGCAGGCCGCATTCGCGTTTCTCGTCGTTTTCCCACCACCAGCGGCCGGCGCGCTCCGGTTCGCCGGGCTTGATCGCCCGAGTGCACGGCTCGCAGCCGATCGAGGGGTAACCGCGCTTGTGCAACGGATTGGTCGGCACGGCTTCCGCTTCGACATAGGCGTCAATGTCGGCGAGCGACCAGTCGGCCAGCGGATTCACCTTGATGAGGTGGCGCTCGGCGTCATATTCGGCAAAGGGCGTCGTCGCCCGGTTGCCGGACTGGCCGCGACGAAGGCCGGTGACCCAGATCGCCGCGCCATCGAGCGCCTTGGCGAGTGGCACGAGCTTGCGCACATGACAGCAGGCGTGACGGGCCTCGACGCTCTCGTAGAAGCCGTTAAGGCCGTATTTCGCCGCATAGGCGTCGATGTCGTCCTGTTCCGGATGGAAGCGCTTGATGGCGATGTCGAACCGTTCCTCGGTCTCGCCGATCAGGTCGACCGTCTCCTGGAACAGCCGCCCGGTCTCGAGCGTCGCCACCTCGATGGGCAGCCGGCCGAGGCCGATAGCCGCGGTGATCACCTGATCCTCGATGCCGAGGCTGGTGGTGAACACCACGCGTCCGCCCAATGCGGCAATGCGGGACAGCCGGCCGGAAAGGTCGAGGCTGGCCAGTTCGGCATCAAGCGATGCGATCGTGTCCGGGGAGATCTGGAAATTCATCATTCTCTTCCTGCTGGTCAGGCCAAAATATCCCGTATTTCCAGGAGGAAGGACAGGAATTGCCTTTTAAGCAGGTGAACATGAAGAGCAAATATCACTCACCGCGGCGGCAATGGGGGAGATTTCCTGCCGATTTTCCGGAACGGCGAAAGACCGGGCGGCGTGGCAAGAGGGACCGGTGCAATGATCGACGTGCGGCGGCAAGGGGCCCGGCCGGCGAAAGCCCGCGGCCGCGGGCCGGGGTTTGAATAATGGGATGAATTCGGCTATTTCGGACGACAAGCGGATGCAGATCCGTCACGAGCGGCGGCCTCTCATGATTTCCCAGAAAGCAAAATATGCCTTGCGGGCACTCTCGGCACTGGCACGCGCCAAGGGCAGCACGCCGCTGCAGATTTCCGACATCGCCGATCGCCAGACCATCCCGAAGAAGTTCCTCGAGCAGATCCTGCTGGAGTTGAAGCACAATGGCCTTGTGACCAGCCGCCGCGGCAAGCAGGGCGGCTATCTTCTGCTGAAGCCGGCCAGCGAGATCACTTATGGCGAGGTACTGCGGCTGATCGACGGCCCGATCGCGCCGCTGCCGTGTCTGTCGCTCACCGCCTATCGCCGCTGCGAGGACTGCAATGGCGAGAGCGATTGCGAGGTCCGCCAGGTCTTTGCCCGCGTCGCCGACGAGACGCGCGCCGTCCTGTTCTCCACGACGATCGCCGACGCGCTGGAAAACCCGTCGGCCAGGGGCGCGGCGCAGACGCCCGCCACTGCCGGTGTCACCGCCATCGCCACGACCGGTCTGTCGGTCGAGGAGACCGCCTAGAACAGCCCCGAGCGGCCGCCAATCCTCTCCGCGCGGCGAACGCCAGGCCGGTTTTCCGAAACGTGACTTTTCTGTGACATGGCCGTTTGGCGAACGAAACTACCCGTCCTTCCCGGCCGAAAGGGCCGGGCTGTTTTTCCCGGACCCGGCGCTCAGGGTACTGTTTTGCTATTTTTCCGGCCGCGTTGACTAACACGACCTGTCCAGTAGTCTTAAACGCAGCAAAAGAGGAAGGAGAGGTTGCGATGAACAGATTCACGAAACAGCTGGCGAGTTTTCTGGTCGGTCTGTCCCTGTCGACCGGCCTTGCCGCGTCGGCCCTGGCCGACACCCGCCTGCTCAATGTCTCCTATGATCCGACGCGCGAACTCTACAAGGACTACAACGCCGCATTCGCCAAGCACTGGAAGGCCGAGACCGGCGAGGACGTCACTGTTCAGCAGTCGCATGGCGGCTCGGGCAAGCAGGCCCGCTCGGTGATCGACGGCCTCGACGCCGACGTCGTGACGCTGGCGCTCGAGAGCGACATCGATGCGATCGCCGAAAAGACCGGCAAAATCGCCAAGGACTGGCGCGGCCGGCTTGCGAACAATTCCTCGCCCTACACCTCGACCATCGTCTTCCTGGTGCGCAAGGGCAACCCGAAGGGGATCAGGGACTGGGGCGATCTGGTGAAGGGCGACGTGCAGATCGTCACGCCGAACCCGAAGACCTCCGGCGGTGCCCGCTGGAACTATCTCGCCGCCTGGGCCTGGGCGCACAAGCAGTATGGCGGTGACGAGGCCAAGATCCGCGGATACATTGCCGAACTCTTCCGCCGGGCGCCGGTCCTCGACACCGGGGCCCGCGGTGCGCTCACCTCCTTTGCCCAGCGCCAGATTGGCGACGTGCTGCTGGCCTGGGAGAACGAGGCCTACCTCGCCGGCGCCGAATTCGGTGACGACAGCTTCGAGATCGTCGCGCCGCCGCAATCGATCCTCGCCGAGCCGCCGGTCGCCGTGGTCGACGGCAATGTCGACGCCAAGGGAACGCGCAAGGTCGCCGAGGCCTATCTGCAATATCTCTATTCCGAAGAAGGCCAGAGGATTGCGGTCAAGCACTTCTACCGTCCCTCCAAGCCGGAACTGGTCGCGGCCGAGGATCTGCAGAAGTTCGCGAAGATCGATCTCGTCACCATCGACGATCCGATCTTCGGCGGCTGGGCCAAGGCGCAGCCCGTCCATTTCGCCGACGGCGGCATCTTCGACCAGATCTACAAGCCGGCCCGATAGCCGAGCGCCCTTGCCACAGGCCCGCGGGCACCCGATGGGGCCGGGGCTTGTGGCCTGCGCAATTCACGGCATTATGGACCACGGGACACGGGAATGACGACAGGACAAACCATGGGGAACTGGCGCCAGCCGAGCATCCTGCCGGGCTTCGGGCTGACGCTCGGCTACACGATTTTCTACCTGACGGTGATCATCCTGATCCCGCTAGTCGGTCTGGTCTGGCGCTCGGCCTCGCTTGGCTGGGCGGAGTTCTTTGCCATTGCCACCGACGAGCGCACCCTGCTCGCACTGAAGGTCAGCTTCGGCTCGGCGCTTGCCGCCGCTGCCGTCAATGCCGTCTTCGGGGTGATCGTCGCCTGGGTTCTCGTGCGCTATGACTTTCCCGGACGACGCCTGCTCGATGCGGTGGTC
>DAIMJJ010000136.1:0-11650 GCA_036722275.1 Rhizobium sp.
GATGTCGCGCGCGGCTTCCGCGGCACGGCGGGCCAGGGCGCGCACTTCCTGGGCGACGACGGCAAAGCCCTTGCCGGCGTCGCCGGCGCGGGCCGCCTCGACGCCGGCATTCAGCGCCAGAAGATTGGTCTGGAAGGCGATTTCGTCGACGACGTTGATGATCTTGCCGATCTCGGCAGTCGCCGTTTCGATCCGCTCCATGGCGGCCATGGCTTCGGCGACCACCGGTCCGGACTGCTGGGCAAAGGACGTGGCGTGGTCGACGATGTGGCTTGCCTCTTCCGCCCGTTCGGCGGCGGCGCGTACGGTGGCGGTGATCTCGTCCAGGGCTGCCGAGGTTTCCTCGAGCGAGGCTGCCTGCTGTTCGGTGCGGCGGGCCAGATCGTCGGCGGCCGAGCGCATCTGCAGGCCGTTGGCGCGGATCGAACTGCTGCTCAGGGAAATCTCGCCCATGACCCGCTGCAGGTTGGCGGTGGTCTGGTTGAAGTCGACGCGCAGGCGGTCGAGGTCGCCATGGAAGGCTTCGGCGAGCGAGACCGACAGATCCCCTTCCGACAGGCGGTTGAGGCCAAGCGCAAGCTGATCGACCGCGCGCTTGACGGCCGCATTGTCGGCCGCAAGGGCGGCGGCGCGGCTTTCGCGCTCCTGGTCATTGCGCTGGCTGGCCTCGGCGGTGGCGGCTTCCAGCGCCCGCTTCTCGATCGCGGCGGCGCGGAACATGTCGACGGCGCGGGCCATGTCGCCGATCTCGTCACGGCGACCGTCATCCTTGACCGCGCTGTCGAGATCCCCCTGGAGGACGCGCTGCATGGCGGCGCGCACGGCCTGGATGCCGTTGACGATGGCATTGCCGTGCAAAGACTGCAGCAGAAGCGTGGTAACGAGCGCCAGCAGGCCGAGACCGAGCTGGATGTAGAGCGAATTGCCGGCGCGGTTGGTGGCGCCGCTGACGCTTGCCTGCATGATCTGGCCGGCCAGTGCCGCGGTCTTTTCCAGCGTCGCCGACAGGCGCTCGCCGGCGCCGTCGATCGCGTCGTCGATCGCCGCATACTCGGCTTCGGCGGCTCCGGTCTCGACCAGCCGCTTCAGATCGACCTCGATCGCCCGAACGACCTCGGCAAGGTCGGCTTCGTAACTCTCGGCCAGGGCCGGATTGCCGCCGTCGGCCGCGAGCTGCTTCAGCATCGGGGCGCCGGCGGTAAGCAGGTTGGCGGCGGATCGGATGATGTCGACCCGCTCCGGCTGGATGGATCCTTCACCGCGGTCAATGATCGTGTCCATCGCCGCCAGCACCATCTGCGAATTGGCGAGTTGCATGCGGTTGATCTGTTCGACCTGGTCCTGCAGCGAAAGCGCGCGGTTGAGCGCCGTGTCGACCTGGACATTCTCGTACCAGCCGACCGCAAGCATGGAGCCGATGCCCAGCACCGTCGAGGCTCCGAGCGTCATGAGCCTCTTTCTGACCGACAAACCGCTTCCCGAAATGAAGTTGAGCATGCGTCTCCCCAGTGCCCCAGCAGCATCACCGGCGCGATGCACCGGCAACTCGTTTCGCATGCAGAGGCCCGAGGAAAAGAAATACCCGTCCCGGTGGACGTTATGTCCGCATGACCATTGTGGTCATCTCGCGTCGTAGATCATCGCAAATAGTGGTTAAGCAACGAATAATATGGCTATCCGAGTCGGCTGTTCAGGCAAAGCCCGGCGAAGGGCTGCCCTTCGCCGGATCAGGGTAACCGTTATCAGGCCGGGCCGATGGCGCGACGATAGAGGTGCCAAGTCGCGTGGCCGAGCACCGGCAGCGCCACGAACAGGCCGGCAAAGAGCGGCAGCATCGACATCACCGCGGTTGCCGCAACGATCAGGCCGAAGGTCAGCATGGGCGTCGGGTTCTCGATCACCGTGCGGATGCTGGTCAGCATGGCGGTGACGAAATCGATCTCCTGGTCGAGCAGGAGCGGCATCGAGATCACCGTCAGCGAGAACAGCACGGTTGCGATCACGCCGCCGACAATCGTGCCGACCAGCAGGAACAGCATGCCCTCCGGCGTGGTGGTGACGATGGTGGCGAAGGCGGCAAGCGAAGCCGGGATCTTGAAGCCGAGGAACAGCGCGAGCAGCAGCCGCACCTGATAGATCCAGATCCAGAAGACGAAGAGCACGACGAAGGCCATCCATGACAGCTGCCGTTCGCGCTGTCGGAAGACTTCGGTCAAGATGCCGCGCCAGCTGATCGGCTCGCCGCGTTCGTGGCGACGGCTGATCTCGTAGAGACCGACGGCGACGAAGGGGCCGATCAGCGGAAAGCCGATGGCGACCGGAATAATCATCCAGGGCAGGTGATAGAGGCTGAGCACGACGACGATGAACAGGCCGCCGAGCGCATAGATACCGCCGAAGAACAGGCCAAAGACCGGATAGCGGCGGAAATCGGCGATCCCGTCGGCAAGCGCCGCCCTGACATCCTTCATGTCGAGATGATTGATCCGCATTTTCGGCTGCGGTGCCGCCTGTACAAGCTGTTCTCCCATTCGTCCCTCCCAAGACGTTTTCATGATGAAGACTAGCACGGAAAAAGCGGCGGAAGAATTGCTTCTATTCATCCCTTTGTTTGTCGGGATCAGGGCTTTGCGATATTTCCCTTTCGCCGGGGCTCGTCGCGCATTATGTATGGCCCATGGACGCTCAAACACCGAAAGCGCTGAAGTCTGCCGTGATCGCTGCCCTCGTCGCGGGCGGGCTGGCACTGTCTGCGCTGGTGTTCGTCGGCTGGATGCGATTCGGTGCCGATATTGTCCTCACCTATGCCGAGAACGGTCTGTCCTCCTGTCTCTGACGGCCTGAGACCGCTGCAACTGGGACAAATCGGCGCGCCGGCACCTGCAACGCCCGAGTTGATTTGCACTGAAGCCCGGTTCGACGTATCGGCAGTAACGTTTCCCGCTGCATTTCAAAGGGACCTGACCTTCGATGAAGACTTTGCGCATTATCCTCTGGGCCGGCGTCGTGCTGATGGCCGGCGTTCTCGGCTGGTTGACGCTGGCCGTCACCGATACCAAGGACAAGATCGCCGAGGCGCCGTTCGGCGTTCCTTTCCTGCTGGTCGACCAGAACGGCAAGCCGATCACCGAGCAGGCCTTCCGCGGCAAGCCGACGGCCCTGTTCTTCGGCTTCACCCACTGCCCGGAAGTCTGCCCGACGACCCTGTTCGAGCTGAACGGCTGGCTCTCCACCGTCGATCCGGACAAGACGAAACTGCAGGCCTATTTCGTCACGGTCGACCCCGAGCGCGACACGCCGGAAATGCTCGGTGCCTATATTTCCAACGTCACCGACCGCGTGATCGGCATTGCCGGCGATCCGCAGAAGGTCGGCGAGGTGATCAAGGGCTTCCGCGTCTATGCCAAGAAGATCCCGCTCGACGAGAAGGATCCGAACGGCGACTACACCATGGACCACACCGCCTCGGTCTTCCTGCTCGATAAGGATGGCCGCTTCGTCGGCACGATCTCTTATGGCGAGAACCCCGATGTGGCGATCAAGAAGCTCGAAAACCTCGCCAAGGGCTGATCGTCTCGCCGCCGCGCGCGGCTCTCCTGTTGCCATCGGCGGCGGGGCGTTGTACCGCAGGCCCAGTGCCGGGCCTGTGCGTTCGCCGTCCGGCTCCTCCCTTTGCCACAGGATGATCGATCGTGAGTGAAATTCGCCTCTTTGTAAGCACCACCGAAGCGCTGGCGACGGAGATCCTCGATCTCATGACGATCTGCTTCGGCGAAGAGGACCTGGCAATCGCCACCACCGAGGTGGACGAGAAGAACGACATCTGGGAAGCCTCGGTCTATATGCTGGCCGACGAGGAGGAGGGGGTTCGCGTCCGTCTCGAGGGCCTGATGGCGGAGGCGTTTCCGGGGCTTGAGATCCAGCGCGAAGTGCTGCCGGATATCGACTGGATCGCCAAATCGCTCGAGGGCCTGAAGCCGGTGCGGGCCGGGCGCTTCATCGTTCACGGCTCGCATGACCGCGACAAGGTCCGCGTCAATGATCTCGCGATCGAGATCGAGGCCGGTCAGGCTTTTGGCACCGGCCATCACGGCACGACCGCCGGCTGCCTGGAAATGATTGATGAGGTGATGCGCGCACGTCCCGTTCGCAACGCTCTCGACCTCGGCACCGGCAGCGGCGTTCTGGCGATCGCGGTGCGCAAGCTGCGCCATATTCCGGTTCTGGCCACCGATATCGATCCGATTGCCGTCAGGGTCGCGAAAGAGAATGCCCGCAGCAATGGCCTGGTCGACGGCATCGAGTTTCGCGTCGCGCCCGGATTCCACTCGACCGCGTTCGGCGAATACGGCCCGTTCGACCTGATCATCGCCAATATCCTCGCCCGCCCGCTGATGAAGATGGCGCCGCAGCTGGCCGTCAATCTGGCGCCGGGCGGCTCGGTCATCCTCTCGGGCATCCTCGCCAGCCAGCGCTGGAAGGTCATTGCCGCCTATAACGGCGCCGGTCTCGCCCATGTGCGGACCATTTGGCGCAATGGTTGGGTGACCATCCATCTGCGCCACGGCCGCGGGTTGGCTTGAGGCTCTCATATTTTGCGTCGCACAATTGCGTGAGGCGCATGGCAGCGTTAGCGCGGCAGACATGAGAAAAGGCGGCATCGGTGATGCCGCCTTTTTCAGATCAGTTGCCTGATCTTGGCCCGCGAGCTTTGGGAGGAGAGCTACAAGCGGGCTATGGGGAGAAGCACCGGATCCCGGTGCGAGCGATCAGAAGGCGGTCGCGCGAACGCCCTTGCGGCGCAGCTCTTCGCGGCTGGTGCCCAGCGACTTCAGCGTTTCGTCGTCGAGGTTCATCAGGGCGCCGTTGACGTAACGGCTGGCCTGCATTTCGCGGGCTGCCACGAAGCGCTGGTAGGCATTGCGAAAGAAGGAGTTTGCCATCGCCGTGTTCCTTGCCGGTTGGTTTCAGTTGTCTGATGACCGGAATATAGAGACCGCAAGCGCTTTCAGTGAGAGGCTTTGCCTCATGGGTGTTATGCGTTCTGCGCATGCGTCGGCTGATTTATGCTCAGGTTCGCCGAGAATCTGACCATTTTTTGATCGTCCTGCCTCCGTTGATGTTGCGATGCGGAATTTTGACTGAGGCGTGCGGCACGCGGTTTGCCATGGTGCAGGATCGATCCGGCTTGTTATAAGGGCGCGTCGCAAATCATTGCCTTCAGGAAGCCCCCGCCATGTTTCAATCCTTCGATGTCACCTCCACGCCTGAGTTCGGTCGCGAGCGGGTCGAGGCGCTGCGGGCGCAGTTCGCTGCGCTGGGCATTGACGGTTTTCTGGTGACGCGTGCCGACGAGTATCAGGGCGAATACGTGCCGGCTTCGGCCGAGCGGCTGTCCTGGCTGACTGGTTTCACCGGGTCGGCCGGCCAGGCGCTGATTACCACCGCTCAGGCGGTGGTCTTCGTCGATGGCCGCTATGTCACGCAGCTGGCCGAGCAGGTCGATCCCGCGGTGTTCACGCCCGGCGATCTCGTCGGCGAGCCGCCACACAAATGGATTGGCAAACATGCGCACCAGGGCTTCCGGCTCGGCATCGATCCCTGGCTGCACACCAGCCAGGAAGTCGAGCGGTTGGAAAAGGCGCTGGCCGAGCGGGACGGCGCGCTCGTCGTCCTCTCCGCCAACCCGCTGGATGCGATCTGGACGGATCGTCCCGCCGAACCGCTGGGGCCGGTCACCATCCAGCCGATCGAATATTCCGGCGTGCTGGCCAAGGACAAGATCGCCCGCATCGCCGAGGATCTGACCGAGCGCCGGATCGACGCGGCGCTGGTCACCGATCCCTCGTCGATTGCCTGGATCTTCAACATCCGCGGCAGCGACGTGCCGCATACGCCGCACCCGCTGGCGCGCGCCATCATCAAGGCCGACGGGTCGGCCGAGCTCTTCCTCGACCAGCGCAAGACCGGGATCGAGGTCGAGGCCTATCTCGGGCAGATGTGTCGTCAACTCGATCCGCGTTTGCTGGTCGCGCATCTGGAAAAGCTTGCCGTCGAGGGCAAGCGCATCCTGGTCGACCCGGATCTTGCGCCCTTTGCGCTCGTCGAACTCATCCGCGGCCATGGCGGCACTGTCGTTTCCGGCGCCGATCCGGCGAAGATCGCCCGGGCGGTCAAGAACTCGGTCGAGCTCAACGGCTCGGCCGCCGCGCATCTGCAGGACGGCGTGGCCGTCGTCGAATTCCTGTCCTGGCTCGAAGACCAGCATCCGGGCTCGATCACCGAGATCGGTGCGGCGAAGGCGCTGGAGGAGGCGCGCATGCGCGTCGGCGAGCGCATGCAGAACCCGCTCAAGGACATTTCCTTCGACACGATCGCCGGTGCCGGCGAGCACGGCGCGGTGATTCACTATCGCGCGACGACCAGCTCCGACCGGCCGATCCATTCGGGCGACCTGTTCCTGATCGACAGCGGCGCGCAATATGTCAACGGCACGACCGACATCACCCGCACGGTGGCGATCGGGGCGGTGTCGGACGAGCAGAAGCGCTTCTTCACCCTGGTGCTGAAGGGCATGATCGCCATCAGCACGGCGCGTTTCCCCAAGGGCACGCGCGGCTGCGACCTCGATCCTCTGGCACGCATCGCGCTGTGGAAGGCCGGCGCCGACTATGCCCACGGCACCGGGCATGGCGTCGGTTCCTACCTCTCGGTGCATGAAGGCCCGCAGCGGATTGCCCGTCTGGCAACCCAGGAGCTTCTGCCCGGCATGATCCTCTCCAACGAACCGGGCTATTATCGCCCCGGCGCGTTTGGGATCCGCATCGAGAACCTCGTCTATGTGCGCGAAGCGGAAGCGGTCGAGGGCGGCGACATGCCGATGATGAGCTTCGAAACGCTCACCTATGTGCCGATCGACAAATATCTCGTGGTGACAGAGCTTCTGACCCGGGAGGAACTGCGCTGGCTCGACGACTACCATGAGCGCACCCGCAACGAGCTGATGCCGCTGATGCATGACGAAAAGTCGAAGGCCTGGCTGGAGCGGGCGACCGAGCCCTTCAGCCGATCCAGTGGCGCATGATCATCACGGCGATCCAGCCGCCGATCAGCATCGGGATGGAGGAGGCGCCAAGGCCGATCAGAAGTGAGACGGCCATGGCGACCTTCACGTCCCAGCCGCCCGAGAAGAAGGCCGGTGCGACGAGCGTCGTCAAGACGGCGGCCGGTACGGCATTGAGGGCGGCGTCCACCCGCGGCGGCACGTTCTTCAGCCGGCTGATCAGCAGATAACCGCCGATGCGTGTCAGATAGGTCGCAACCGCGCCGGCGAGAATGAGCAGCGTCATGTGGGGCGTGAAAAGCTCGTTCATGGCTGATCCTCCTCAAGCTGGCGACCGGCGGCGACTTGCGTCTTCGGCGGCAAGAGGGCGGCGAGCAGGACGCCGGCGAGCGCCCCGATGCTGACATGCCAGGGCGAGCCGACATAGTGTTGCGCAAGCACGGAGACGGCGGCGCTGACGATGACCACGGCGAGGAAGGCGTCACGCTTTCGAAAGCCGAGCACCAGTCCCATGAAATAGATCGGCAACAGAACGTCAAAGCCCCAGGCGGCCGGATTGCCGATGAGCTTGCCGAAGCCGGCGCCGACGGCGGTGACGCCGACCCAGCCGACATAGATCGTAAGAGCGAAGCCCAGATACCAGGCAAACGAAACCCTCCTTCCGGTCTCGCCGCGCGTCAGGGTCTGCGCGAATTGCGGATCGGTCAGCAGGAAGAATGACACGGCTTTCTGGGCCGGGGAAAAATGCGCGATGAAGGGCGTAATCGCCGCCGAATAGAGGATGTGGCGGAAATTGACGGCGAAGATCGACAGCACGATCACCCAGACGGGGACGGAATGGCCGAACAGTTCGATGCCGACCAGCTGGCTGGCCCCGGCAAAGATGATGGCGCTCATCAGCGTCGCCTCGGCGACGGTCTGGCCGTTGCTGACGGCGATCGCGCCAAACAGCGCGGCGAAGGGCATGGTCGAGACGAGGATCGGCGCGCTGCCGCGCAGGCCCTCGGTAAAATCGGAATTCATCGGATATCGCACCTCTGTGAACTTTAGCCCTTAGGGCCGAGTCCCGATCCGAACAAGCGAATATGGCTGATGGTTCGATTGATTCCCCTGACGGGTCGGCCTAGTCTTGGCGCGACCGGGATGGCAGAAGGACGCGGCGTGTGCCGAAACTCGATTTCTCCAGTGAAGACCAGACGGCGATCGTGGCGCGGGTGCAGGAGTATTTCCTGACCGAGTTCGAACTGGATGTCGGCCGCTTTGAAGCCGAGGCCATGCTCGAATTCTTCGCCGCCGAGATCGGCGCGCATTTTTACAATCGCGGGCTCTATGATGCCCAGGCGGTCTTCACAAACCAGATCGAGGTCATCAACGACGCGATCTACCAGCTGGAGCAGGCGCCCGGTTCCGGGCGCTAAGGCCGTTCGCCGGAGTTTGGCTGCCGCCGATCACTGCTTCGGGCGCACTTGGAAGGTGTGTTCCGGGCCGGGGAAGGTGCGGGCGCGCACTTCCGTCGCATAGTCTTCCGCCGCTTTGGAGATGACGCCGGCGAGATCGGCGAAATGCTTGACGAAGCGGGGCTTGAAGTCGTTGAACAGGCCGAGCATGTCGTCGGAGACCAGCACCTGGCCGTCGCAGGCCGGCGAGGCGCCGATGCCGATGGTGGCGGCCGAAACCGTGCCGGTGATTTCGCGGGCGAGCGGCTCGACCGTGCCCTCGATGACGATCGCGAAGGCGCCAGCCTCATCGATGGCGCGGGCATCGCGGCGGATCTTGTCGGCTTCCTTGTCGCTGTGGCCCTTGGAACGATAGCCGCCGGCGGTGTTGACCTGCTGCGGCATCAGCCCGACATGGCCGAAGACCGGCACGCCGCGCGAGACGAGGAAGGCGACCGTCTCGGCCATTTCCTCGCCGCCTTCGAGCTTGACGCCGTCGCAGCCGGTTTCCTTCATGATGCGGGCGGCGGTGCGGAAGGCCTGTTCCTTCGATTCCTGGTAGGAGCCGAAGGGCAGGTCGACGATGACGCAGGCCCGCGATGTGCCGCGCATCACCGCCTGGCCATGGGCGATCATCATCTCGACGGTGACGCCGACGGTGGTGTCCATGCCGTAGAGCACCATGCCGAGGCTGTCGCCGACCAGAAGCAGGTCGCAATGCGGATCGAACAGCCGGGTCATCGGCGTGGTATAGGCGGTGAGGCAAACGGCGGGGCGCTGACCCTTCAGCGCGGTGATGTCGGCGGGGGTGAGCCGCTTCTGGCGGGGCGGGGTGCTCATGTCAGGCGGCCTCCATACCGTCTTGCAAAGAAAGATCGATGACCCGGTTGTCGAGGAGCCGGGTCTGGCCGAAGCGCACGAAGAGCAGCACCAGCACGGGACCCTCGACCCGCTCGAGAGGCGCAAGCGTCAGCGGATGGCGCAGCGCCACGACTTCCGGCTCGGCCAGCGGCTCGCTGCGCAGGAAGCGGACGAGGCGCTCTTCCAGTTCCGCGACATCGGTGATGCCTTCGCGGATCATCCGCTCCGCCTCGTTGAGCGCCTGCGGCACGATGACGGCGGCGGCGCGCTCGGCGGGTGTGAGATAGACATTGCGCGAGGAGCAGGCGAGCCCGTCCTTTTCGCGCACGGTCGCCACCGGCACGATCCTGACCGGCTGGGCGAGATCATCGACCATGCGGCGGATGATCGCCACCTGCTGGAAATCCTTCTCGCCGAAATAGGCCGCGTCCGGCTGGACGATGTTGAAGAGCTTGGTGACGACGGTCGCGACGCCGGCGAAGTGGCCGGGGCGGGCAGCCCCCTCGAGTCCCGCGCCGAGCCTGGGCACGTCGACCACCGTCTCCATCGGGCGCGGGTACATCTCCGACACCGCGGGGGCGAAGAGAAAATCGACGCCGGCCTCTTCCAGCAGGGCGCTGTCGCGCTGAAGATCGCGCGGGTATTTGTCGAGATCCTCATGGGCGCCGAACTGCAGCGGATTGACGAAGATCGACACGACGGTCACGGCGTTTTCCGCCCTTGAGCGGGCGACCAGCGTCAGGTGGCCTTGATGCAGATAGCCCATGGTCGGCACGAAGCCGATGCTGCGGCCGGCGCGACGATGGTCGCCGAGCCGTGCTCTGAGCTCGGCAATGGTGGTGACGGTCTCCATACTGGTCCTCCGCAATACCCTATGGCGCGCCGGTCCCGTAGCGTGGATGGGCGGGGAAATCAATCGGCCGAAGGGGGAAGGCGATCGGGGAAGGGCTATGGCAGCCGATCAGCCGGCGAGGATGTCGGCGCTCCGCACGACGGCGATGCCGGCTGACTTCATCTCGGCGATGGCAGCCTCAACGCCTTGCGGATCGATGCCGCGCGAGCCGTCCTCGATGAAGCGCACCGCCACGCCCGGCAGCATGTCGACGGCATCGAGGGCGGAGAATTTCACGCAGTAATCGGTGGCAAGCCCCATCACGTCGAGCGCGGTCACGCCCTTCTGCTTCAGATAATCGGCAAGGCCGGTCAGCGCTGCGCGGTCGTTGTCGCGAAAGGCGGAATAGCTGTCGACGGCGCGGTTCTCGCCCTTGGTCTGGACGTGGTCGATCAGCGCCTGGTCGAGGGCGGGATGGAATTCGGCGTCCGCGGTGCCCTGCACGCAGTGATCGGGCCAGAGCACCTGCGGCTGGCCGTTGAGTTCGCCCATGTCGAAGGGTTTTGCACCCGCATGCTGCGAGGCGAAGCTGCCATGGTCGGCCGGGTGCCAGTCCTTGGAGGCGACGATCAGCTCATAGCGGCCGCTCCTCATCAGCGCATTGGCGACCGGCACGACCTGATCGCCCTCGGCCACCGGCAGATTGCCGCCCGGGCAGAAGCCGTTCTGGATGTCGATGAGGAGCAGGGCGCGGGTCATGGCAGTCGTCCTTTCAGGTTCTGGTGCGGCGCAAGATGGCAAGCGGGCGGGGCGGGATCAAGGGGGACGCGCGTTCGCGTTCACGCGGGCGCTTCCGCCCCGTGGTGTGTGTGGTCTGTCTTTGTCCTCCCTGTGTCGGGGAGGGGGGTGTCGGCCGGGACACGATCGCGTGCCGCGACGAAATGAAATTACATGACACCCGATCGTGTCCCGTTCGGTGTCTTTTGCCGGGCAAACTCGGTCTCTCTGCGCGGATGACGGCACCTTTTCCAGGGTTGCGCTCGCGGGTGCTTGTTGTTGTTCTTGCCCGCCGCGCCACGAAAGCCGGGGGAGACCCCCGCCAGTCGCCGGTCCAATCATGTGTGCCCCACAGGCACGCCCCGCCCTGTTTCAGGCGAGAGGGAGACCCTTCATGCCCGGCCCCGGGAAGGCGGCCCGCGTCTTGACCGCGCCCCCCGGGCACCGGTCCCGCCTCGCCGGCAACGCAAACCGGTGTAACCGATGGCGGGACAGGGCCAGTATGGGGCTCGGGCGAAACGCGGGGATGAAAAAATGCACCGCGCTTTGTTCTTGTTGGGGTTTCTGTTTTGTTCTTCCCCGTTTTTGCAAGGTGCGGGTGATTTGGCTGCGGGGGCGGGACGGTGCCGCTCGGCCGATCTCCCCCCTTGAGGGGGAGATGCCCGGCAGGGCAGAGGGGGG
>DAIMJJ010000137.1:0-11598 GCA_036722275.1 Rhizobium sp.
CATTGCCGAGATAGGTCGCGGCTTCCGAGCTGGAGCCCGCCTGGTTGCGCATCACCTGCAGCATGGGGACGACCTTGCGCAAACCGTCCGTGCCCTTGTAGCCCATGGCCGCCATCGCCGGCAGAATCGAGGGCAGATACTGCGCCATGTCCTTGAGCTCGAATTTGCCGGCCTTGCCGCCCGCGACGAGGATATCGAAGGCGCGCTGCATCTCGTCGGCGCTGACCTTCAGCGCTCCGGACATGGAATCTGCGGTCAGCGCCACATCGTTCATCGCCGCGCCCGAGGCCTGCGCCGTCAGTGCCACGGCAGGCAGGAAGGCAAGAGACTCGTCCAGGCTGCGGCCCGAGGCAACCAGCGCCTCAAGCCCTCCGACCACATCGTCGAAGCTGGTGCGGGTCTGAGCCGCTACGTCCTGAAGGCGCCGGATGGTCGGGTCGATCGCGCCCGCTCCCTTGTCGGCATTGACAACGATCCGGTTTACCCGCCGTTCGAGGTCCGCGAAATTGGTATAGGCCTTGGCCGCGATCACCCCGCCGATCGCAACGCCTGTCCCGATACGACTGGCCAGCAGCATCATCTTCTGGCGGCGCGCCTCGTCGGCGGCCTCGCGCTCCATCATCAGCCGCTCCATCGCCCGGTCACGATTGGAGAGCCTGAGGTTCCGATCCGCCAGCATATAGTCGCGCTCGGCCCGCTTCAGGCGGTCCATATTGCCGATGATGGCTTGAGTTTTCGCGCCGGTCTTGTCGACCAGGTCCACGACCAGCGATGCGGTCAAGCGGCTCAAGGTCTCACTCCTCGCCCGTCACGAAAGCCGGCACAAGATCGCGATAGATCTGGTGCAGCGCTGCGGCGTCCGGCCATTTCAGCCGGGCAAAGACCGCCGGATGCAGGCCGCTCAGCCGGCAGATCATGCCGCGATTGCCGGCAATCTCGCCGGCAAAGAAGGCGTCGATATCGCCCTGCTCCGGCAGGCGCAGCGTCACCCGGTCGATGAGATCGCCATTCACCCGCGGCGGGTGGAGCAGCACATAGATCCGCCCGCCCCGCGCCTCGTCGTCATAGGTGACGACCGGCGCGTCGTCAGCATTGTCGGCCTGGTCAGACAGGACCGGCGACGACGGGCGCGCCTCGCCCACCGTCGTCACGAACGCGTCGAGATCGATCATCACCGGCTCGGACGCCGGCGCCACCGGGCCTCGATCCTCGACGGCTGCCGTCTCCGCCCCGCCGGCGAGCGCCTCGCCGAGCGGGTCGTCATGTCTCTGGCGCCGGATCATCATTCAATCCCCAGCGCGACGCGCATGGCCTGCGTCTCGTCATTGCCGAACTGCCGCACGACGGACGTGAAATAGTCCATGTAGAACCATTCCTCACCGTCGACATGCAGCTCATAGCGCGTCACTTCGGTAATGCCGTGGTCGTGGCCGAAGGCCGACCCGCGTTCGAAGGCGTCGGCGGCGAGCCGGCCGATGATGCCGCGCACGATCGCCTTGGCTTGGTGCTGCTTGCCGGTCTCCTTGTTGCGCAGCCCGCCATAGATCGTGAAGCGCTGCGGCTCCTTCGACCCGATCCCGAGCAGGCGGTAGGAGCTTTCGGAAAAGCCGGCGAGCTTGAAGCTGGGCTCGAGCGCGCGATAGGCGTTCATCGACCAGTTGACCTCAGAGATTGCGCCGCCGCCCAGATGCGAGGCGGTGACACGCTCCAGCGTCGGCAGGCCAACCGACGACAGCTTGATATGGTTGGAATCCTCCGGGTTCGCGTCACCGAGGAAGATGTTGGCCTGCTCGAGCAGGAGAAGCTTCTCAGCCATGATTATGGTTCCTTGTTTCGGTGAGGATCAGAGGATGTCCTGGCGAGCGATGATCTCCTCGATCGTCGCCGTCAGCGCCGCCGCATAGGGCCGCGAGGTCACCGACAGGCGGCGGAAGACCGGGGCCTCCTCGAACTGCATGTCGACATGGATGTGCCCGGCCCTGAGGTCCGACGGATTGTTCTTCACCGGGTCGAAGCGGCAGCGATAACCGAGAATGTCGCCGGCCGACTGGCGCTGGTCGAGGATGGCAGAGACCGTGTTGACGACGCTCTGGATCGTCTGGGTGGTCAGGTTGAAGCGGCCGAGATACTGGCGAATGGTCCTGAGCACCGTCAGCTCGACGAAGTCGCGGCCGCGCACCTTGTGATACTGGTCCCAGATGGTCTCGGCCGAGAGATTGTCCGTGCCGATATAGACGAACCCGCCATCGGCGATCGCGAAGTCGTCGCCCGATTCGCCGCGCACGATAATCCCGCCCTTGGCGGCGAGCATCTGCTGGCCCTCGGTCGCGCCGTCGGAAAGCGAGAAGCGCAGTTTTCGCTCCGGCGCCGTGATGCCGTAGATCGGCTGGTTGGCCCAGCTGCGGAAGGGCGAGCCGTCGCTCTCATAGTCGCGCCGGACGGCGACACCGGCAATGCGCGGCGAGGCAGGACGCAGCACCGCGTCGCCGGCGCTATCCTCGGCATAGACGCCACCGGACAGCGGGATCAGCCGGCGGGACGACAGCGTCTCGACCCATTCGGTAAACTCGGCCAGCGTCTCCGGCCCGTCGATGATCGCAACGGCAAGGATCTGCTCGCACACCGCCGGCAATGCTGCCGCGACCGGGTTCGCCATGTCGGCGACAGCCGCCGTCCCGGCCGCGCCCGAACCGGCGCCGCCGGAGAAGGCGACGCTCGGCGCGCTGGTATAACCGGCGCCCGGATTGGTGATCGTCACGCTGACTACCTTGCCCTCGTCGGCGCCGGAACCGAGCACGGCCGTGCCGGCGGCACCCGTGCCGCCGCCGCCAGAGAAGGCGACCGTCGGCGCGCTGGTATAGCCGGAACCCTGGTTGGTAATCGTCACGCCGGTCACGCCGGTATCGCGATAGAGCGTGAAACCGGGGCAGATCAGCAGGCGGGGGTAGACCCCGACTTGCGCACCCGCGTCGAGGAAGGCATGGATGCCCGTGCCTTCCACCGAGCTGCCGGCGATATTCGCCATGGTCTCGTCCAGATCATCGCCTTCCTCGACGCGCACCACGACCAGTTCGGCCGCCACCTGGTAGGCGCCGAGCTGGGCGTTGACCCCCTCGATCGCGTCGATGAAGCCGCCATCCTGGTCGCAGAGCGACAGAACGGACGTGTCGTTGGAGTTCAGGCGAACCGGCGTGTCGAGCGGAAAGGCCGCGGCGAAGTTTTCATCGGAAGCGGTCGCCGCCTTGTCGATCGGCATGCAGATGCCGATCACGCTCATCTGGGCATTGGACGGCACTGCCGCCTCGTTGGCATCACGCGCAATCGTGATACCGAAGACCGGGCTGGTCATGGGTCAATCCTCGTCGTTCTTGGAATGGGTCGCCTTGCCCAAGGGCGGGATGGGCGGAAGTCATCAGGTCGCCGGCAAGACCGGCTGGCCCTCGGCGATCCAGATGTCGATCGCTGCGCGCACCTCGGGGCCGAGCCCGAATGTGTCATCCGGGCGGCTGCAGAATTCATGGATAGAGCGGATGCCATCGGCCCCGAGCGCATCAATACCGGCGAAATAGACGCCTGCCTCACGGGTCGCGCGCACCGAAAGGAGTGCCATCAGGCGCGGGCGGATCATCACTGCACCCTCACGATCTGGTAGAAGTCGTTGCTGTTGTCGACAATCCCGCCGCGGCTACGCCATACGCCGGAGAGTGCCGGACCGGCATTGGCGTTCCCGGACACCACATAGGCACTGGTGTCGTTCTTGTTGAGGCACGGTGTTATCTGTCCGTTTCGCGGGACATTGCTGCCGACAAAGACAAGGATCGGATGCCCGAGCGGGAAAACGAGGTTGTCCTGAGCTGAGCCCGTATAGACCTCCGCCGCCACGAAGCCGAGGGCATGGTCGTGCCCGTCTGAGGCGACGGATCCAGTCGAACTATTGCTGATCGGTTTCGCCGCACCGAGAGAAACGGTGCGATCCGCATCCAGCGCTCCGCCACCGCTCAATCCCGCGCCAGCTGTGATCTTGCGGGACTTTGGGACCAGCGAGGACGCAAGGCTGCTCATCGCGGTCGACACAGCCTGCAGGGCTATGTCGATGGCACGCTTCACGAAGGCCGTGTTGGCGGCCCTTGTGCTATTATTGCCTTCCGGCTGGTTCGGGACCGTCGGGTTTCCGGTAAAGGCCGGGTCTGCCAGAGGCGCCTTGCTCCCGAGATCCGAAGTCACGGTGGCCGCGAAATTCGGGTCATCGCCGATCGCCGCCGCCAGCTTTGCCAGCGTGTTGAGATTGGTCGGCGCCCCGGCGATGATGGCGGCCCGGACCAGTTGCACGAAGGCTGCGGTCGCAAGCTGGTTGGTATTGGTCTCGACCGTGGGCGTCGGCGCCGTCGGCGTGCCCGTGAGGGCGGGGCTGGCCAGTGGCGCCTTCTGGCCGATCTGGGTCAGAAGATCCTCGACGACGCCCGCGCCAGAAAGCGCGGCCTGCAGCTCGGCAATCGTTTCGATCGCGCCCTCGGCAGTATCGAAGAAGGCCGAGATCGCCGACTTCACATGCCCGGTGGTTGCGAGCGTGTTGTTGTTGCTGCCGGATGGCTGGGTCGGCGCCGTCGGGCTGCCGGAAAAAGCCGGGCTCTCGGTCGCTGCCTTCAGCGCAAGCGCCGCAATCAGCGCGCCCACATCGGCATCGATCGCCGTGATGGCGTCGATCAGCCTCTGCACGTCATGCGCCGGCGCGTTGCCCGGATGCGGGAGTTCGTAGCCGCGGTTGACGGTTTCGTTTTCGATTGCCATCGCTTGGGGCCTCAGAAGGTGAAGGCGCGGAGATCCGCGATTGCCGGGCGGGCCGACGGCGTGCCGGACATGACCAGCTCCAGCCGTCCACCGTCCGGGGCAGAATGGGCCGGAATGCGATAGGTGTATTCGCTGTAGCCGCCATCGATCGCGACGGCCGAGACGAACGTCGCGGCGACGAAACTGTCGTCCGTGGCATCCGCCTTGACGGTCACGGTCGAACCGACGGGCAGCTGGCCGGAAAAGATCACATCGACCCGCGCCGGGTCACCCATGGTAAAGGGCAGACCGACATAGCGCCCGCTCGCCTTCATCTTGCCGAAGATCACCGTGATGTCGCGGGAAAGCACCGGCGAGACCCGGGCATTGCCGGAGAGAACCGCCTCGATCTGCACAGGCCCGGTGTAGTACTCGTCGAGCTCCAGCGTCTGGTCGGTAGCAACGAGATAGGTGGTCGAGCCGATCTTTACCCGGAACACCACCGAACAGACTGCCTCCGGAAGGATGATGTCCGCGCGGATCAGGATATCGGACACGTCCACAGCGGCGAAGCTGCCGAGGCTGATCGTCTTTGCAGCTGGCGAGAACACCGGCGACAGGGCCTGGAAGGTCATGTCGCGATCCGGATGGACCAGCCAGCTGAAATTGTTCGAGCCGGAGAAATTGTCGCCGGTGATATAGGGCTGGGCCGAAACCCACTTCTGATTGGCCGTGTCGAAATCGCCGAGCCGCGCCATGGCGATCGAATGCTCACCGTCGTCGGTGCGAACGACGAAGGCGAGGAATACACCCGGCGGCACATAGACGGGCAGCTCCAGCGCCACCCGCGTCCACACCCCTGCGGCAACGGCAGCCATCGAGAGCCGTCCCGTCGCGATCGCATTGCGGGTCGGCTGGCCGTTTTCCATGGTGACGATATCGACATCGACCGGGTTGGCGCGGTTGCCGATCTTGCAAAACCACAAATTGACGGCCGAGACGAACCGGCCCTCGGTGAGAGCAAAGCTTTGCGCCTGCGGGTCCGGGTTGCTTGAGTCTCCGCCGCCGCTCCGACGGATGCCTGTGACTTGCGAGAATCGCTCCAGAACCGTCGTTGTTTGAACCGAGGTCGTTTCCAGCCTCCCCTCGCCGCGGAAGCTGGCCGCGCACTCGAGCCCGGCTGCGCCTTCGGCGCGGACCTGCTTGGTGCCGGCGGCAACATTGGCCGGGATCATGAACGATCCGGTGGCGACGCCTTCCGTATTGGCGACCAGCGTGCCGGCGCCGGGGTGCACGTCAATGCCGTCGAAGGTCAGTACGGGCACGATCTCTCCGGCCCCAAGACCTGTGATCTCGAAATCGATGTCGATCTGCCGCAGGAAAGGCAGCCTCGTCGTATTGACCGTCTCGGATGTAATGCTTGAACGCACCCGCGTCTGGTTGCCGGTTCCGAAGACCCGCGTCACGTCGGACAGCGTTACAGTTTCAGTCTCGGTCCAGAAGTCGCTCGACGGCGAAAGCGTCATCTGCGGCGGCACCGGCGAGAAATTCATGTAGGGGTTGATCTTCTCGCACAGGGTGCGCAGATCCTGCGCAATCAGCACGCTCTCGCTATAGTCGAGCATCCCGAACGCCGGCAGGCGCACCTGATGGATGGTCGGCTCGATCGCCAGCTGCAGAGTGCCATCGAAACAGGCCGCATCCTGCACCTCGCCGAGGTCCCGGCGGCTGTCATCCCAGAACGGGTCCGTGAAGACGCCGAGCGTCGGGCCGGGCGCGCGCGCATTGGCATCCGACTTCAGTCGCTCCAGAAGTACCAGGTCGAGCGCCTCGGCAAGCCGGGTTTCGAGATAGTTCAGCCGCTTGAACGGCAGCGAGCGCGTCCCGTTATTGTCGATCGTGGGTCTTCCGTACCAGTCGTTCTTGACCACACACAGCGACAGGGCATCGTCCGGCTCGGCCGGCGGATGCGGGTTCTCAGGCGAGGACAGGCCCCGCAGATAGCTGAGCCCACCGTCAGACGAGATCAGCACGCGGTCGTGACGCGGCAGCTTGTAATCGTAGCCAATGAAGACCTCGGTCCCGGTGACGCCACCCGAGACGGTGACCGTGGTCGAGGTGAAGCTGTCGGCCTCCACCGATTCGAAATAGCGATACTTGACGGTATAGCTCGACCCGCTCGCCGGTTCGGCGCCGGCAGGAGACCAGTCGACGGCATCGCCATTGCGGACATAATCCGTCACGGCGTCATAGGTGGTCGACAATTGCTGGACCTCGACCAGCGCGACAACGCCGTCATCCGGCAGCGCGTCTACCGAGCCCGTCGCCCCCTTGGTGATGGTCACGGTCTTTTCCTTGACGATGACCAGCTGGTTGATGGCTGCGATCGGTGGGCGGCGAACGGTGAAGGTGACCGTGCCGGTCCCGCCATCGGCGAAGCTGTGCGCCTCCAGATCGACGGTCGCGAGATCCGGATCTTCTTCGACTTCGAGACGGTTGTCGACCGGCCGGTTGACCTTGATGCCGAGCACATTGCATTCGCCGGCGGCCACCGAAAACTGTCGCTTGGCGCCGACCAGCCCCAGCGCCGACACCTGGCAGCCCCGCACGATGTAATTGCCATGGGCGCCGTGGTCGACGGCGGCGATCTGCCTCTGTACGCCGGAGAGCGTCGGCGGGGCATCCTGGGAAATGACGGACCCGTCGCGCAGCAGCACATAGCGGTAGAATTCCCCCTCGCCGCCATCGCCATCGAACGCCCAGCGGACGGACATGGTGGTGCGCACGGCCCCCGGCTCGGCATAGCTTTCGGTGCCCGCGACCAGGCCGTTGTAGATGGCGTCGTCGGCCGCAGTGACCGGCGTGACCACGACGCGCACGCCGAGCTCGACATCGCCGGTCATCGGCACATCGGCAAGCGTGGCCGCGTCCACCGAACGCGGCGCACCGCGCAGGTAGATCGAGCCTGCTGTGATCAGGACCGTGCCGGCGTCGGCGTCGACGATGATCTCACCGCCGGAAAGCCTGTCGCCATCGGATGCGACAAGATCGCCGATCTGCCGGCGCTTTCGCTCCTCGGTCGAGAAGGCATCGTTGAAGTCGGCAGCCTGCGCGAAATCACCCTCGCCGAACCAGACGCGGTCAACCTCCGGCCTGACCGACGTGCGGTCATGGATATTCGCCAGCGCAGGATAGGCGCCGGGGTCAAAGACATTGGTCATGGATCTGTCCTGTTATCCGAGCGAGAGCGCCGGCTTGGCAAAGAGCACGGGCACGATCTGGATGGGGTCGATGGTGAGCGTGACCGTGATCGTCTCACGCACGGTCTGCTGGAAGGTCAGGTCGAATTCCGTCCGCCCGATCACGCGGCCCGAAACCGCGACCTCGCCCGGCGACAGCCAGGGTTGGAACGGCTTGACACCGTCCTGCACGGCAAGTCCGTAGACAATGGCGATGGCCGCGACCGTGCGCCCTTCCCCGTCGCCGAAGCGGGTCCTAACCGTGTAGGACACAGTGATGAGATCCTCGCCCTCGGTGAGGTTCTCGGGCGCGCGAAGAACCCGCGCATAGCCGATCACATCATCCTCGGCGTCGAAGAAGGCGATATGCGCTGTCTGCTGCATAAGCAGCCACGACTTGACCGTGACCTCGGAGCCGATCAGTCCCCACGGAATGGTAACCTCGGACCAGGACACCGAAGACGGCCACGCACCCGAGGAGAATTCCTCGAAAGCCGCGCTCCAGCCGAAGCTCTCCCAGTCATAGACCGTGTCATTGGCCGCGATATCATGCGAACGGCCATGGCTCCACTTGACCGACCCGTCGGCGAGCCGGACACCGGAACTGTCTCCGACGAGCGTCTCTCCGAAACGTCCGCGCCCGAAGGTAAGGCCGCGGACGTCATAGCCGTGATAGCCACGGAACATTTCGGCGCGGGCGGGATCGGAGAGGCCGGCCAGATACTCCGCATCACTCAGCCGCTGGACCTCCGAAGGCCCCGGCAACTCACCCATGCCGACCTGGTAGAGATGCCAGCGCCGGCGGCGGCGTACCTGATCCTCCAGGCGGATGGCGTGATAGCCGACCCAGCCCAGCGCCATGGACAGCGCCGCGGGCGTGCCGCGTATCCTCTGCCAGGCGCGCCCGATATCGATCAGGTCCTCGGCCGTCTCGAAATAATCGGCGATCGGGCCGAGACCATATTCCAGCACCAGCCAGGGCGCCACGCTCGCATTCAGCGGCCGCTGGTAACGGAAGCCGCGCACAGCCTCGATCGCGGGCAGGATTACCCCAGCAGGGTCCGTGGCGACGCCGAGGCATTCCTCGTAGAGCGTCCTGTTGTCGGGCAGAAGGTCGCCGGTGTTCACCGCAGACGGCCCCTGTTCATCAGGGTGATCGTTCCGAACCGCGCAGCCATGCGATCATCGACGACCACGTCGTCAGCCAGGATCAGCGCGACCTTGGCGATGCCCGCCACCATCAGCCGTGCCTCGATCCAGCTGCGATTGACGTCGAACCCAATGCCACCCTCCGCATCCAGTGCATCTCGCAGCCCCTGCTCAAGTCCGTCGAACACAGCCGTCGGTGTGTCAGGCAAAAGCCAGATGTCGGCGGCAAGGTCGATCGTGATCTTCGTGGCCGCGACAACCGAGACGATGTCATTCATGGAGCGGACGGACGGCGAGGTCACGACGGCACTCACCAGCGCCAGAAGCTCGGCCGACGGCACGCCACCTTCAGCCGTGGACAAAACGGCAATCTCGATCTCCGGCCCGGCAGCGGTGCGGTAGACGGCGACGTCGGCGACGTCCGGAGAGGCCGAACGCGCATGGAACTCATACCATTCCTCGGGACCCGCCGCCGAATTGCCCTGGTCGGCCAGAACCACGCGGCTCCGCAAGGCGTCGTCCGTCTCGCCGGCAAGGCGCGCAACCCCATGGTCGGCGGCGACATGGTCGAGGTCGGCCCCGGCGGCAAAGGCGATCAGGTTCGACTTCAACACATCGTTGAAGGCCGCGCGCATTTGCGCTTCCTCGAAGCCGTAAAACTGCAGCTGCACCGCAAGCGGCTCGCCTTCGAGGGAGACGATCCCTGTCACATCAACGCCATGCTCCTCTTGCGCCCAGGCGATGAAGCTCGCCGCCATGCGGGCAATGATCGCTTCGGCGTCGACCGTGGCGATCATTGCCGGCGCGGGCAGGCTCTTGAGATCAATCATGGTCAACCCGCAACGATCTGGCCGGCGCCCGATGCGCCGATGGTGAGTGTGACTTCGCCGGCCTCGGTGAGGTCGCCGAGATGGGCGCGCGGCCGATAGGTGCCGCGGATGATCCAGGCGGAATCGCCCGTGCGGTCGAGCCGCGTCATGGCGATCTGTCTCGGCACGAAGCGTGGCTCGAACAGGAGGATGGTGATCGCGATGGCCCAGCGGAATTTCGAGATCGTCTCAAGGTTCGCTGTCTCGCCAAGCAGTGCCGGCAGGGGCGAACCCACATATTCCCTCAGGACCCGCTCGAAATAGCGTGTCGTCAACAGCACCTCGATCGCCTGCGCAACCGATTCCCAGCCGGAATTCCAGCGCCCGGTATGCCGATCCATGCCGAACTGGGTCATGCCGCAAACACCTTGTCCGAGCCCTCAACGATCGGCCACAGGCCCGCCGATGAACCGGTGGCGACATGCACCTTGTCGCCGAGCCGCGCCACGCGCTTGCCGCCACCGGCCCCGAGATCGACGCGGTCCGCAAACACCTGCGCCTCGCCGCCGCCATCGGTGAAGCCGATCAAGCCGCCACCGAAGGCCGACAGGATCCGCGCGTCGAGTGCGTCGGTCGGCGCCGGGTTTGCGTTTGAGAATGTGAGCGGCACAGCAACGCCCTGCCGCATGTCGCCAAAGGGCGAGAGCATCAGCATCTGCTGCCCCTCGCTCGGCGGGCGCCACGATTTTTCGTCACCGGCGAAATCCGCCCACGGCCGCTTCGGTGACAGGAATTCGGAGCCATCCTCGCCGGCCAGTCGGAGCTGCACGCGCCGCGTCTCGCCGTCCACGAAATGAACGGTCCCGAAACGCTGCATGCCCTGCACCGAGCGGCGCAGGCTGCGCACCTCGTCCCGAAGCGCCAGGATGATCCGCACCAGGTCGCGATCGCTCATTCGGCCGGCTCCTCGATCTCGCCGGCGATATCGAGCGTTGCCTCGGTGAAGAGCACTTCTTCGCCATTGTCCGGCGTGCCGACGCCGATCAGCGCCGGCATGCCAGACAGAGACAACAGACGGCCCTGCACGACCTGCCAGTCGAACAGATCTTCGCCCGCGTCGAGCGAAGCCGACAGGATCGCCGCAAGATCGGCATATTCCGGCTCGGTCGCCATCTGGGCCAGCCCCTGGCGCACCACGTCCTGATCGCCCTGCCCGGGATAAGGCTCGGCAATCGGCGAAATTGAGATCTCGACGATGCGGGCGGCATGCTTGCGGCCCGTCTCCGGGTCGGTCAATCGTATGTCGCTCACTTTTCCCACATGGGGCACCAACTGGCGAAAGAGTTCCGCCCAGGCATTGAGCGGGTCGGACAGGGCAATCCGCCACTGACGATCGAGAAGGTTGAGCGAGGCCTCCAGCGCCGCGTCCGTGTCGCCGACTTCCAGCGCCGTCGTCACCGCTTCCTCACCCTCTCCCACCGTTACCGGGACGGAAACTGACTTGGCAATGGCGAGCTGCAGCATCAGGGTCATGGAGGCATCCGTGCGGAACAGCCCATCGCCGTCCTGACTGATGCAATCCTCGATCGACACGGCGACGATCGGATGGATGTCGCCCTCCATGATCTGCGGCA
>DAIMJJ010000138.1:0-11563 GCA_036722275.1 Rhizobium sp.
CCGGATGTGCAGGTGATCGTCGGGCTGCGCGTGCTGCCGCCGGAGGGCATCGCCGAGTTGCACGCGCGCATGGGCCTTGCCATGAGCCCGGCCGACCTTGCCTTTGTGCAGGCGTACTTCCGCGATGAGGAGGGGCGCGACCCCACCGTCGCCGAGATCCGCGTGATCGACGGTGACACCGTCGTGATCAACGCCGAGACCATCCGCATCCTGAACATAGACACGCCGGAGATCCGCCACGCCCAGTGCGACGCCGAGCGCAGGCTAGGCCTGGTCGCGAAGCATCGCCTTGAGGTCTTGCTGTCGGCCGAACCGCCGGTCGTCAAGCGCGGCGACAAGGGTCGCATGACAGACAAGTACGGACGCACCCTCGCTGTTCTTTCTGTCGCCGAACGGGACGTCGGGGACATCCTCGTCGCCGAAGGATTGGCGCGGCGATGGACCGGCAAGCGCCAGCCCTGGTGCGATTGACCAGAAGGCATTGACTCTCCCCCTCATGAGAACATACTAGGAACGAAAGCGAGGCGGCCGCTTTCGATCGTAATGTAGTTCACGAGGATCAGACCCATGCACGCCGAACGCCAGGAAGCCGAAGCCCTCCCCGATCTCAGCCCCATTGACGCCGCCCTTGCCTGGCACGCGGGCGACGCCCGCGCGACAATCGCAACCCTGATCGAGGATTGCCGACACCTCCGCCAGCAGCTGGCGCTGACCGAGGGCGGCATGACGCGCGGCTGGTCGCCGAGCTTTGACCGGAGCGAATGAGCCATGCCCGCGATCAACTATCGCGGCCGCGCCCATCCCTATCTCGAAGCCAAGATCCCTACACTGGACGATGCCGATGCGCTCGGCCAGTTCGTGCGCGCCGGCTGCCTGCGCTGCAAGACAATCCGGTTTTACCGGCCGGCCGATATCAAGGCGCTGATCGGCGAGAACATCCATGTGCTGCACCTGCAGCAGAAGTTCCGCTGCGACAGCTGCCGCAGCAAGGAACACATGGCCGTCGAGTTCAAGACGCTCCTGGCCAGCGAGATCCCCGGCCTCGTCGTGCGCGAGCTCGTCGACATCCGCTGGGTGAAAAAGCCCCTGTGGCGTGATAAGACGCTGTGAATGAATCGATAAATGATGGCGGAGCGGCGGGCGACAACGAATGTCGCTCCTATGAGGGGGAGATAAGGCGAGAGAGGAAACCTCGCTTTCGTTCTTGGGTCTCCTTTTTCTTGACATCCCGGTCCTGCCTTTCTCTAGCGTCACGGAATATCTGGCTTATGTCAACGATCCCAGGTTCCCAAGGGACAACGTCGCCAGCGTCAACCTTTGCCTGGGCTTTGGTGAGAAAGTCCACGGGATTCGTGAAATCAAGATCGGCGAAGGCGAAGTGTCCATATTTCCACCACTGGAGCCGCTGAAAGCCAGCGATAATCTCCTCGCCGAATCGCGGACGAATGACGCGGGCCGGAACGCCACCGACTATTTGATAAGGGGGCACGTCTTTCGTAACGACGGAGCCAATTGCAACTACGGCCCCATCACCTATGGTTACACCACCTGCGATCCTGACGTCCTGGCATATCCAAACATCATTGCCAATCGTTATGGGCCCTGGAACCGCGCGGAAAGGCTTTGTAGGGACATCAACTCCCAAATATTGACTAACAGCCTTTCGAACAGCGGCATCATTTGAAAACAGGTGAGAAGATACCCAACCGATTGTGTGATCATTTCCGAACCGTTCTACGCCTTTTGCGATGCTGCAATAGCGGCCGATTCTTGTATCCGTTGGTAACCACCTTGATCGGATGTAAGAAAAAGCCCCCAGGCTGCGAAAGGCGTGAGGCATCATCGTCGCGAACCGTTCCGCCTTTGTGTTTTCGCTAACACTGATCCGTTCCCCGTAGCGATAGACGCCTTTTACGCGCATCACATTATCGAGAAAAATTCGCTCTTGCTCAAACCGTTGTTCGATCGCCTCGTCAAACTGTATGGTGATCTGGGACAAAAACCATCTCCGCGCCAAATTGCGACAGTGTATTTAACTCGATCAATGATTGCAATCGCCCTTTGGCTTATACCCATCGCCGATCCATGCAGCACTCATTACGGCATGTCGATATCCTATAGAAGTCAGCCCTCACACTATGTTTGCGCCCCTGCGACGACCCATCCGACATTTCCGGTTCCGGTTGCCTTGATGTAGAGCTTTCCACCTGTCGTGTCAGACCACAAACAACCGACTGGCGCGGCCACATTACCTTCCGGAGAACCGGCACCACCGGAAATCCAGGTAGAAGCGGTGAAGCGGTACCGGGACCCGGAAGCGGTAACGTCCACACCGCCAACATCGATCGTGTCTCGGTGCCATCCCAGGATAGGACCATCGCTGGTGCGGCGCCGCAGCCGCATAGCCGCCTTCCCGGCCGCGCTGATGACCGCGCCGCCAGTCGTCGGAAATGATGCGCCGTCCTGCGTGCCGGACGCAGCATCCAGGACAGCGGTGGGGCCTATCAATAGTGTGTCGTTAAACTGGTGCGCTCCAGCATCCGCCTCGTACTCGATGTTGGTAGCGGTAGCTTTGATGTATTTTGCTCCGTCGCCAAACTCAAATTTGACCGGATATCCACCACTGCCGTTTGTGTAGACGCGGTACGTGCCAAGGAGTGCGTCCATGCGGTACGCAATAAGCGCGCTTCCGTCTGCAGAAACCAGCTCCTCGACGCGTGTGTTGTTCGTTCCGGAAACCCACCTTGTCTTAATCTGCCCACCAAGCTTCCACCAGGTCTCCCACGGAGTGTTGTCATCTGCCTGAATGATATTGTGCCTGTACCGAATTGCACGAGTGCGCGTGGCCTTGAGGCCGGTATCGGGATAAGGATTGCTGGAAGGCGCCCCAAGCCAGGTATACCCATTCACGGAATCATCGACGTACTCGATGCTCCCCTGTTCGAGATCGTAGTAGCACCGCGGGGCCGTATTATGCGTGGCTGCGATACAAATCACCTTGACCATATAGGCGTCGGTAAAGTTGACCTGGCTATCGAGGGTGAAGAAAAATCCCGTCACATGCAGACGCCCGCCGTAGTCCAGGATCTTCCCGTTGTCATAATAGCCTTCCGTGAAGTAGCACTTCCCGCCGGCATGGCTTTCGATGACGATGGTGTCCTCGCGAACACCCAGAGACGGGTTGCCGTAGCTCCCATTGTTCCAAGGGTGCGGATTGGAAACCATAACCTGAGCGGCATTCTCGGTCAGGTAGAAGCACCTATTTGCCGCGCCAAAGGTCGGATTGACCAGGGAACAGTCATAGGCATCAATGAGGAATGCAACGCCGGTAAGCTCGGTGGGGTCGCTGATTGTATCAGGGCGGACCTCCAGCGAGTAGGGGGCGAAAGTGATCGAATTGGAGGCCTGGCCAGATAGCTTTGTTCCAAATGCAACAACCCCGACACCGCCAAGATCTTTGAAATTCTGCGTGCGAGAACAATAGACGCGAGAGTACCAGACATTATTGAGGTCGAGGCACGATCCGATCCGTCCGCCATCGACCAGCGGGCATTTGATTTCAGAGAACGCGCATTGGATCCGCATGACAGGATTTGTCGCGTCGATGTTGCCACCGGCCACGCCACGGATTGTTGCATTCTTGAAATCGATATTGAGCCCCAGCAGCATGTAGCCGCCGTTGGAGATATCAAACGTGTTCTGCACAGTCACGTCGGACGCACACGCAAAGGTGAGCGGCGCACGAACCGGTTGCGCAGTAGTCGTAGCAAGACGCATTGCGACAACGGCATTCTTTGCGGCCACCAACGATGCCTCGGTCACCGTATCCGCCCATGCCTCGGCCCAAACGTAGCCCGCGACCGGCAGCACCTTAAGCTTAACGCCCCCGGCTGTCGTCAGATGCTCGCCCGTCGAGACGACCTCATAGAGGTAGGTGCGCGCCTGCAAGATCGTACCGGCGTCATACGCCTCGACAGCCGCCAGCATCTCCGCGACTGACCCAAAACTCATCTTAGCCGCCAGCGCCGCACTCCCCAGCCCCAGATTGTCCCGCCCCTGCGCCTGCTGCGGTTCGCTGAGGCCCTGTGCGGCATCCACGCGCAGCCGGTTGCCCAGCGCGGTCGAGACCGTGACCGCGAAATTCGGGTCGTCGCCCAGCGCCGCGGCCAGTTCGTTCAGCGTATCGAGCGTGGCTGGCGACGAATCCACCAACCCGGCCAAGGCTGCCGCGACATCGGCCGGCGTCGCCTTGCCGGCGAGAGCGGCGGCAAGCCCCGTGATCGTGCTGATCGCCTGCTCTCCGGTGTGCGTCGCCCGGTCGCGCAGCGCCGCGTCGGCGGCATTGGCCGTCGCGCCGGCGGCAATCCCGTCCAGCTTGGTCTTGTCATCCGGCGAGATCAGCCCGGCCTCGGCCGTCGTCCCCTCGCCAATCGTCTCGACCAGCGCCTCGCGCAGCGGCCCCCCGTCATTGGCGAGGTCGAAAAGCAGCGCGTTTTTGCTCTGCACCTTGGTCATGCTTCAGCCTCCAGCGGGGCGTAGACAAAGGCCCCTTCGTGGTCGATGAGATAGATGTCGGCGGATCCGGTCCGCACGACCCAGCCCATGCCGGCGGGCGGGTCTTCGCTCGGCACGTCGAGCGTCCATGCGTAGACGCGGCCGATCGCCAGGCGCGGCCGGTTGAACTGCAGCGAGGCCATGGGCTATTCCGTCTGCACTTCGGCGCGCAGGCCCTCGTCACCCTGCGGCCAGCCATAGACATGGGTCGTGCCGTCGAGGAATGTGCCGCCATAGGGCTTGAGATTGCTGATCGTGCCGAAGTCATATTCCGGCGTGCCCGGCGAGGCGTCGGGGTCCGGCGTCGCCGTGGGCGGGTCGCCGTCGGTGGTGGCGATGTAGAGCACCCCGGTCTTCGGCAGGTTGATGAGCACCGAGAGGTTCCCGGGCGATAGCAGGGTCCATTGCGCGGCCTCGCACCAGATCCCCTTCCAGCTGGCGGTCATGACAGATCCTTTCCCCCGGCCGTCGGCGCGGGTTCCCGATGTTGCGATGTGTTTGTGGTTGGCTGGCTCTCAGCCCTTGATGCCGAGGATGATCCGCAGCCAGTGCGTGATCCGGTCCCAATAGGCATAGGCCGCAGCAACAAGGCTGACGAGGCTGCCGCCGAAGATCCAGAGTTTCCGACCGAGCCAGCCGGCCGCCTCGGTGCGCGTCTGCCACAGGCGATACTGCGAAAGCGTCGGCTTGGCCTCGGAGATCTGTTCCTCGAGCTTCTTGGTCCGCTCATCAACGCGGATCAGCAGCTCGCCCTGCTTGTTGGTCTGGTCCCAGAGATCCCGGCCGCGTTTGCTGCCGTCCTGCCGCACCTGGTCGATCTCGGCGCGCGCCGTGCCCATCTCGACCCGGAGGCCCTGGACCTCAAGACGAAGGGAATGCACATCGGCGCGGATCGCGGCCATGGTCTCGATGATGAGTTTGTGCAGGGCCGATTCCGTCATTTCTTCCCCTGCCCTTCGATCGCATCGATGCCGCGCACCAGCGCGGCGTTCCGGTCGCGGCAGTCCGCCAGCGCCCGGCGGTCCCGCCCCCAGAGCCGCCATTGTTCGGACGGCTCGCCGGCCGCGGACGGCGGGATGGTCACAGGGTCGGCGCAGGGCGTGCGGGCTGCCAGCGGGACGCTGGCAATCCGGGGCTCACCGAGCGCCGATCGCGTTGAGCTGTGTTCGCACCCGCTCAGGCATAGGAGCGCAGCCAGGAGTGTCATTCTGAGCCGCATGGCCGGTCCTTTCCTGATCGATGATGTCGTTGAGGTCGTCGAGCTGTTCGGCGTGGTCCTGCTCGGCGGCGATCCGCTCGGCCTCGGCCGCGTCGATCGCGGCCTGCGCTGCGGCCCGGGCCCGTTCGGCGGAGATCTCGGCGCGCCGGCGCAGTTCCTCCCATGCGGCCCGCTCGGTGGCAGCGCCCGCGTCACGCGCCGCCCGCTCGGCCTTGCCGACCCTGCCTTCGACCAGATCGCCGATCAGCGGCACATGGGTGAGGAGCGGACCGACATAGCGCAGGTCCCGCAGCGGCCCAATGCCCTCATAGTAGAGGACCAGGACGACGGCGAGCAGCAGCAGGATATCCCAGGCGGCCAGCGCCGCCCGCAGGCGATGGAAGAGATAGGTCATGGCCGACCGTCTCCCTCGTCCCGGGGCGGCGCGTAGGGCAGCGCGCGCCCGGTGCGCCAGATGGCGATCACATCCTGCACGGTGGCAAGGCCGGTATAGCCGAGCACCAGGACGCCGATCAGCACCAGCAGACCATAGGCAATCAGCCGGTTCAGTTCGCTGTCCAGAGCATCCACCAGACCATTGATCTGCCAGAGGCAGAAGGCCGTCACCGCGAATATGACGATGCGGCGCCAGCGCCAGGACGGCTCGCCTGTTTTCATGGCCATGGTCAGCATCCCTTCTCGAAATCCGGAAGATCGACAGTCTGGCCGGCGAGCGCATGGGTACAGTCGCCGAGGAACTGGATACGCCCGTCGGTGACGAACGAGTGGCAAACGGCGGGTGGCGCGCCGTCAATGCCTGCGTCTGGCCCGTTGTAGGTCACCAGGACAGACGGCGTGAACGTCGGCCTGTCCGGATTGCCGTTGTAGCCCCAGCGAGGCCCGGGGCCCTGCCCGACGCCGACCTGATGGGCTCCATCGCAGCCCGGGCACCAGAACATCAGGCGCCCACCTTCCAGCGACCGCAGTTTCTTCGAGAGTGCTGCCATGGTCATCACTCCCAGAATGTGAGACCGAGCATCTTGCCGGTCTGCTTGCCGACCTTGCCGTCGATGGTCAGGCCATGCTCGCGCTGGAAATCGCGCACCGCCTGTTCAGTGATCGACCCGAAGTCGCCGTCGGCATGGGCGCCGATCGCGCGCTGCAGCACGCGCACCACCTCGCCCTTGTCGCCGACCGAGAGCAGGCCGTCGGACAGCGGATCGTAGGCGGCAGACGCACCGACCGACAGACGCCGATAGGCACGGTCGAGCTTCACGTCGTAAGCGTTCTTGGCGTAGGCCTTGCCGTTGTAGCCATAGGCAAACCCGGCCCAGTCACGGCGGCGCAATTCATCACCCAGCCCCTTACCGAGAATGAAGCCGACCATGACGTCGAGCTGCCCGCCCTCGCTTTCGAGGCACTTGGCAATCATCGCCTGCGGTGTCTTGAAGCCGCAGAGTTCGGCGTTTTCGCCGAGCACCTGGCCGATCCCCCAACTCGGCGCCTTGAGGCCCGCCGTCTCGTCGATCGCAATCATGCGGTCGAGCATGTCATAACGCCCGTCCTGCGTTGCCGGGTAGCGCCCCCGCTGCCAGGACGAGTAGGCCAGCCCCTGATTGACCGCACGCTGCCGCCGGTCACCTGTGAGATTCCGGTAGAACACATGCCGCTCCGGCAGAATGATCGGCCGCCGCTTGGCGTCAAATCCCTGCCCCCGCGCCTCGACAAAGGTCACGGCCCGAATGGCGGCCTCGTCGCAACCGATCCGCGCCGCAGCGCGCGCAAAGTCCTCGCCGGACAGGGTCTGTCCGGTGCCCACGAAATTCATGACAATGTCCTCATTGTTTGCCCTATCGGGCGTCAGTTCCGGCGCCGCCCTGCGGCTCTCCGAGCGAAAGCGTGGTCGTGTAGCCCGAGGATCGGGAAAGCTCGTCGGTGACGGATGTAATCGTGTAGGTGCCATCGATACCGGCGCGCAGCCTGACCAGTGTCGCCGTGCCGCCCGGCTGGCCCGTGGCATCACCGTTGATGGTGACTGTGCCGCTCGCCTTGTCGCGGTTCGCCTTCTCGGCCCCGGCCTTGGCGCGCCGCTTTGCGGTGTCCTGGTCGGACGCCGCAAAGACCGACTGTCCGTCCGCCTCGACCGTGTCGCCGCTGGCATAGCGCTCTGCCAGTCGCTTCGCCTGGTCGAGATCGTAATAGCTCTCGACCTTCTCCTTCAGCCTGGGACGGTCCGTCACGGGCGTGAAGCCTGAGGCCGAGATCAACCTATCGCGGGTGACGGTGATCGCCGACAGCCCAGCCCCGGAGGCCGAGGCGCCGTAGGGGACGAACACGCCCCGCGTGCCCTCGATCCGGAAGACCGCCCCATGCTCGCGCGCCAGCCGCTCGCCGAAGGCAATGAAGCTCTCGGCGTCCATCGCCTCCCAGTCCGGAATGACCGAGGCAAAGTCCTGATGCACCTGCATCGAAATTCCCGCCTGTTCACCTGCTTCCTGAAGAATCCTCGACAGCGACCTCTTTTCCCAATGTTTTTCCTGCGGCTGCTTCGCCTTGCCTTTCAGGGAGACGGAGCGCGCCGTGACGGCCAGAACCGCCCCGGCCGAGCGAGACAGCGACCAGCTGGCGGTGTCGACCTCCCCGTCGAAGGTGCGGATCGCCCCGCCCTCGCGGCCGAGCTCCACATGCACGCGCGTCCCCGTCTCCGGCCAGCGCAGCGCGCCGCTTTTGTCGTCGAGGTCGAACCGCGCGGTGTCCGCCGTCTGGTCCGTGCCCTTGGTGATGGCGACCGAGAGCAGGATCGGCAGAAACCGCGCCGTCACCACGCGGCCGCCCACCGAGACGAGAAAGTGAACCCTGTCGCCCATCAGTCGAACAAGCCCACCACCTTGGCGCTGGCCACCGTCGCCTCCAGCGCGGATTTCACCGGGACGGTGATCACCGTGCCGACCGGAAGAAAGGCGCCGCGCTGCGCCAGGTCCTGGTTGAGCGCCCAGACGCGCTCGCAGGCGCCGGGCATGACGGCGCGATAGTGCCGCGCCAGCAGTCCGGAGAGCGTCAGCCCTTCGCGGCTGACGGTGATCGTCTCGGTGTCGCTCATGACAAGAGGCTCCACAGCGCAGAGAAATAGCCCTCCGCGCTCGGCTGGCTGGTCTTTGCAAGGTCAATGCTCATGTCGACCATCTGCCCCACGCCGCGCGCGTCGAGATAGCTGTGGCCGTCGCTGATCCGGGTGATGTCATACCAGCCGAACACTCGCCCATCGCCACGCACCACGAGCTGCGGCAGCCCGGTCGCCTGCGCGCTGCGCAACACCTCAAGCGAGGAGAGCCGCCCCAGCTTCTGCGGCACCAGCCGGCCGGCGAGCGCCATGCGCTCCACCCCGTCGCCCATGTCCTCAAGCGGCGGCATGGTGCCGATCACCGGCTTTTCGGCAAAGTCGCGCACTGTCTCGCGCGTCACACCGTCGAGGTTGAAGCGGAGGTCAAAGGCCACCGGCCCGATCTGCATCAGCATGGTTTACGGATCCACAAATTGGCCGTTGGCTTGTTCCTGCACCACCTGCCCCGTCGGCCGCCCGCCGCCGGGGTTGTTCAGCAGCGCACCGAGCGAACCCTGCACCTTGGCGAGAAAGCTCTGGGCTATGGCGGCGCCGATACCGGAGGCGCCTGCCTGCATGGTGGCGGCTGCCTTTTCGCCAGCCTTGCCGCCGCCCTCGGCGATCTTGTCCGAAGCGGTGCTGCCTGCCTCGACCAGCCCCCGGAAATCCAGAAGGTCGCCCGCCTTGGGCGCCAGCGACGCATATTCGCTCGGCTCCTGAGGGCCGTAGCTGCCCCGCGACGGATAGAGGCCGGTCCGGTCAATACTGCTGCTCACGCCCGCGCCGCTCGGCCGCGCCGAAGGGAACGGAATCCTCCCGGTTTCGGGCCCGGCCCCTAATCCTTCGGGCACGAAGCCAGGACCATAGGAACCCCTCCCCGGATACCGGCCGGCGATCTCTCCACCCTGCCTGCGCCCGAGTTCGGTCCGGATATCATCGAACACCGTGCCCGCCTGCCCTCGCCCGACCTTGGCCAGTGCCTCGCCATAGGCGAGATTGATCCCGCGCCGCCCTGCATCGGGGTACAGCTTGCGATACTCCTTTTCGAAGTCGGCGCGCTGCCAGGCGCGCTGCTCGGGGTCGAGATCCTTGACGGCGCGTGACCGCGCCTCGGCGTCATCGATCGTCTGCGTGAGATCCTCGAGCACTGGATTGGCCACCGTCGCCACACCGGACCCGAGCTTGGTCATCAGCTCACCCCAGAGGTTCGATAGTCTCTGGATCTTGGAAGCGCTGTCGGCCGCGATCTGGTTGAAGTCCTTCAGCGCCGTCCCGTCGACGCTTGAAAAGCTGCGCACCAGCGCCTCCATCTCCGGGCGCTGCGTGATCAGCGCGCGCATGCCCTTCTGGAACTCGGCGTCGGTGAAGAGCATCGGCAGCTTGGACAGGGCGCCCTTGGTGGCGATCATTGTCATGTCGAGGCAGACGACGAGAACGTCGCGCCCTTCCTTCTTGGCCTTCTCCAGGGCCGCCGGCAGATCGACGCCCATGTCCTTGAACTTCTTGGCCGTCTCTTCGGAATAGACCTTGTTCAGCACATTGCCGAGATAGGTCGCGGCTTCCGAGCTGGAGCCCGCCTGGATGCTCAACGATGATGGCAGCATTGCGACGATCGAGAAGATAGATGATTATACGGTCCGCTATACCTTCGACCACCCGAACACCGCGTTCCTCATGGAGCTGGCTAACAAAGACGGTGGTGACCGCTTACTTGCTGCTTTCCAACCCGCTCACTATCTGAAGCAGTTCCATCCCACCTACACAGCCATGGAAGAGATCGACAAGATGGTCGCGGAAGCAGGGTTCCAGACCTGGGTAGAGCTCTTCAACACTAAGGCGTTGCCTCCGGACAATGCCGAGCGGCCAAGCATGGCAGCCTGGATCCCCGATAATTCCACGGTGGCGGATGAGATCTTCCTCCTGAAGCGCAACCCCTATTACATCGGCGTGGATACCGAGGGCAACCAGCTTCCTTACATCGATGAGGTCCGCTTCATTTACTTCGTCGATAAACCGGCCCTCAACCTGGCTGCCATCGCAGGCGAACTCGACCTGCAGGAGCGCCACATCGATATGACCAACTACCCTGTCCTGGTCGAGAATCAGGAAAAGGGTGGATATACGGTCAGCACCTGGCCGACCTTCGGTGGCTCGGATGCTACGATCGTCTTCAACCAAACGTACCAGGCGGAGCCAATCATCGCCGAACTCATGCGTGAGAAGGACTTCCGCGTGGCCCTTTCTTATGCCATCAACCGGGATGAGATCAAGGAAGGACCCTTCCTGGGATTGGGTGATCCTCGCCAACCGGTTCCGGCCCCCTGGCATCCTTACTACCCCGGCGATGAGTGGGCTTACAAGTACACCGAGTATGACCCTGAGCAGGCCAATACGCTGCTGGATGGGCTGGGACTGACCGAACGGGATGCCGATGGCTATCGGCTTTCGAAGGACGGCAAGCCTTTCTCCATCGAGATCTCTGTGGTGCCTGCTTTTGGCCCGTGGCCTGATGTGGCGGAGTTGGTGGCCCGTGACTGGGAGGCAGTGGGAGTCAAGACGATCGTGCAGATCCGCGAGCGCTCACTGCATTTCCAGATGCGCGAGACCAATGACCTGCAGACCGAGATCTGGAACAACGACACGACGGGCTTCCCCTTCAGCGGCGAACCTCAGCAGGACCCGCGCAGCAGCCCGGCCGTGACGGTGGCACC
>DAIMJJ010000139.1:0-11451 GCA_036722275.1 Rhizobium sp.
GGCGGGCAACGCTGAGGTCCCCTACATCGGCATGGTGGGAAGCCCGAATAAGGCGCGCGTGCTGATCGAGAACATCCGGGGTCGCGGTGGCGCAATCGATAAGCGGCTCTTTTGCCCGGTGGGCCTGAAGATCGGCCGCAACCAACCGCAGGAGATCGCGCTGTCCATCCTGGCCGAGATCACTTTGGTCTGCCGCGGCGGCACCCTGGAGCACATGCGGCGCGACTGGAGTGTAGGATTGTAAGATATTGCCTGTGAGGGCACATATGAAAGATAAAAACTATTGGTTCTCGGCCAAGCGCTATGGCTGGGGATGGGGTCCGCCGGTAACCTGGCAGGGATGGGCCATATTGATTGCCTTTCTTGTCCTGGTAATCATGGTAGGGCCCCTGATCTTCAATCCTGTTATCGACATGGCCGGCTATCTGACCTATGTCGCCATGCTGACCTTCGTGTTCATCGCCATATGCTGGTGGAAAGGCGAGAAACCTGCCTGGCGCTGGGGAGATAAGAAAGATAATTCTTGACAGTTGTTCCCCCTCTCCCTGTCCCTCCTGCGACCCACTACGTGGGTACCCCGCGGGGGAGGGGACCTGCTTTTTCCAATACTGTTTGAGCCATGCCTTATAAACAGAGATGCAATAAGGAACATAGAACACAAAACAAAAGGTTGACGCGCGCCGATAGAGCGTGTATCTCTTGCCCATCGATACTTTGTTTGCCGATATTTGTTTATGGCGCGTGGCGCCTCTGGACGAACTTCCCCCTCTCAAAAGTCGAAAACAACCGCCGTGCGTCGCCCGGCGGAAATTCTCATGTTGCTCAGAAAGGGTTCGTCATGACCACCGGCACAGTAAAATGGTTCAATTCCACCAAGGGCTTCGGCTTCATTCAGCCTGACAACGGCGGCGCCGATGTCTTCGTTCACATCTCGGCCGTCGAACGCGCCGGCATGCGCGATCTCGTCGAAGGCCAGAAGATCGGCTTCGAGCTGGAGCGCGACAACAAGTCGGGCAAGATGTCCGCCGGCCAGCTGCAGGCCGCCTAACGTCTTCTTGGCCCGCCCTGACCACGGATGTACTGGCACGGCAGGCATAAGAGACACTCAGAAGGCCAGGCGCATGTCTGGCCTTTTTTGCATTCGCAGATCCGCGCAAATAGCGCGGGCTGCACTCACGGATCAACAACCATCGACGATTGAGGAAACGACGGCGCCGATAACGGCGAAACGCCTGCCCCTCGATCCCGACCCTTAATCCCGCGACGACGCCTGCCAACCCACGGACCGACCTTCATGAACGTCAATGTCAAAGCCGCTGCCCTGTCCGCTGACCTGTCCCCGGGCCTTTCCGCCAACGGCGCGCCACCTGACGCTGCCTTGCGCGACACCGCGCCTGCTAACGCCGCCGCCCCGGCCGCGGGCGATGTCGGCGCCTGGCTGAAGATCCTGGCGCGCTACCGCCAGCCGCGGCTCTCGCGCAGCCTGTTCGAACTCGCGGTGACGCTCGTGCCGTTCGCGCTGTTTTGGGCGCTCGCCTGTTTCTCCTATGTCAACGGCTTCTGGCCCGGCATGCTTGCCGTCGTACCGGCCGGGATCTTCCTGCTGCGCCTGTTCATGATCCAGCATGATTGCGGCCATGGCTCCTTCTTTGCCCGCCGCCGCCTCGACGACTGGACCGGCCGGCTGATCGGCGTGCTGACACTCACCCCTTACGACTACTGGCGTCGGGCGCATGCCGCCCATCATGCCAGCGCCGGCAATCTCGACGAGCGCGGCATCGGCGACATCACCACGCTGACGCTTGAGGAATATCGCGCGCTGTCGCCGCGCGGCCGCCTCGGCTATCGCCTCTATCGCCATCCGGTGGTGATGTTCGGCATCGGGCCGGCCTATCTCTTCCTGTTCAAGCAGCGCCTGCCCTTCGGCATGATGAAGGACGGGGCCATGCCGTGGCTGTCGACCATGGGCACCAATCTCGGCATACTTCTCGTTTCGGCGCTGATGATCTGGGCCGTCGGGCTCGTGCCGTTCCTCGCCGTGCAGCTGCCGGCCGTGCTGATTGCCGGCGCCATCGGCATCTGGCTGTTCTATGTCCAGCACCAGTTCGAGGAGACCCACTGGTCGAAGGGCGATGACTGGCAGTTTCCGACGGCCGCACTGCACGGCGCCTCGCATTACGACCTGCCGCTGGCGCTGCGCTGGCTCACCGGCAATATCGGCATCCACCATGTGCACCACCTGGCGAGCCGCATCCCCTACTACCGCCTGCCGGAAGTGCTGCGCGACCATCCGCAGCTCGCCGGCATCGGCCGCATCACGCTGCGCGACAGCCTGTCCTGCGTCCGGCTGGCGCTCTGGGACGAGAGCCGGGGCCGGCTTCTGTCCTTCCGCGAGGCCGAGAGCCTGCCGGCCGCAGCCTGAGGCACGCGCCTCTCCCCCTTCACGACACTTTTCTTCAAAGGAACGACCATGCTTGAACTCACCCCCGTCCAGATCCGCGGCCTGAAGCTTGCCAAGGACGGCGACCTGTTTCCGGCCGAAGGCAACAGCTTCACCCACCTCAATGCCCAGGTGACCTATGCCCGCACCGACCGCTTCAAGGAGCGGCCGCAGAAGATCAAGTCGGTGCGCACCAACACGGTCAACGAGCTGCGCGCCCATGGCCTGCTGCAGGTGCTCAACGCCGAGACCGAGGCCGAGCAGTCCGCCCACGCCATCACCATGGCCGGCAAGATGTGGTTGTTGCAGAACAAGTAAGGGCCGCAGAGCGCTTTTCCGAGCGCCGGGAACACCCCGCCGTCACGGGACGCCAGACATCGGCTTTAGCCGGGCGAGCCGCGTCGGCCTATCTTCTCCCTGTCGCGGAGACGTGGATGTGATCACCCGGGGCTCCCCCTCACCCCGCCTCCGCTTCGCTCGGCGGACCTCTCCCCGCTGGGGCGAGGAGGCCGGACATGCCGCAGCACGCTCTCTCTTCTCCCCGAAAGCGGGGAGAAGGAACGAGCGGCACCGTCGGGCAAGTTCCCTCTTCCCGCCTGCAGGGTGAGGGGCAAGAGCGAACTGGCGGGGCGAAGCCATCGGATGGCACCGCACTTGCCCCCCTCACCGCCTCATCCTGAGCCTCTCGAAGGGCATTCGGAACCACTCCCCATTGGCGAGGAGATGGCGTAATCCGCCGCCCCCTCACCCCGCCTCCGCTTCGCTCGGCGGACCTCTCCCCGCTGGGGGAAGGAGGCCGGAGACGTTCCGGCGCGCGCCGTGCGTCTCCCCTCAGAGGAGACGCGGAAGTCCCCCTCACATCGTCGCGCTGTCGATGACGAAGCGGTATTTCACGTCGCTCTTCAGCATGCGGGCATAGGCTTCCTCGATGCCGGTGGCAGCGATCATCTCGATCTCGGCGACGATGCCGTGCTCGGCGCAGAAATCGAGCATTTCCTGAGTTTCGGCGATCCCGCCGATCGTCGAGCCGGCGATTGAGCGGCGCTTCATGATCAGCGGGAAGACGGCCGGCGACGGATGCGGGTGCTCGGGCGCGCCGACGAGGGTGAGCGTGCCGTCGCGTTTCAGCAGGTTGACATAGGCATCCAGGTCATGGCTTGCGGCGACCGTGTCGATGATCAGGTCGAACGCGTTGGCCTGCGCCTTCATCTCTTCGGGATTGCGCGAGACGACGACTTCATGGGCGCCGAGATCGATCGCATCCTTGCGCTTGCTCTCCGACGTGGTGAAGGCGACGACATGCGCGCCCAGCGCCCGTGCCAGCTTGACACCCATATGGCCAAGCCCGCCGATGCCGACGATACCGACCTTCTTGCCCGGTCCGGCCTTCCAATGGCGAAGGGGCGACCACAGCGTGATGCCGGCGCACAGCAGCGGCGCCACGGCGGCGAGCTGGTCGTCCGCATGACGGACCTTGACGACGAACTTGTCGCGCACCGTGATCGACTGCGAATAGCCGCCGAGCGTGTGGCCGGGGGCATCCGGCGTCCGGCTGTTGTAGGTGAGCGAGGGTCCGTGCTCGCAATACTGCTCCAGCCCGTCGTCGCAGGCAAAGCAGCTCTGGCAGCTGTCGACCATGCAGCCGACGCCGACCGTATCGCCGATCGCAAAATTCGTGACGGCGGAGCCGATCGCCGTCACGTGGCCGACGATCTCATGGCCGGGAACGCAGGGGTAACGGGTTCCGCCCCATTCGGCGCGCACCGTGTGCAGGTCGGAATGGCAGACGCCGCAATAGGCGATGGCGATCTGCACGTCGTTTGCACCGACGGCGCGGCGCTCGATTTCCATCGGTTCAAGCGGCTTGTCGGCGGAATAGGCGCCGAAGGCTTTGGTCAGCATGGCTGTTCTCCAAGGGGTTGGGGCTAAAGAAGAGAGAAGAGAGGCAAAGGCTATGCGCCGGGCGGCGCGTCGGCTTGGCGTCGAGCGGGCCGGCAAGGGCTGCGTCCGGCCGGCAGAGACGATTGGCGGATCCGCACGGACCGGCGGTCGCGCAGAAACGAATGGGTGGCAGTCCGTCAGGTCGGGTGGCCGGAATATTGTGCCTCGGTGACCGGTTCGAGCCAGTCGACGGTCTTGCCGTCCAGCGCCTCGTGAATGGCGATGTGGGTCATGCCAACGGCGGGTGAAGCGCCGTGCCAGTGACGTTCGCCGGGCAGGAAGCGAACGACGTCGCCGGGCCGGATCTCCTCGACCGGGCCACCCTCGCGCTGCACGAGGCCAAGGCCGGCGGTGACGATCAGCGTCTGGCCGAGCGGATGGGTGTGCCAGGCGGTGCGGGCGCGGGGCTCGAAGGTGACCGCGGCGCCATGGGCGCGCGACGGCGCATTGGCATCGAACAGTGGATCGATCCGCACGTTGCCGGTGAACCAGTCCGCCGGGCCCTTTGCCGACGGTCGCGACCCGACTCTGATGATGTCCATGATGCGCTCCTTGCCGACATGCCGGGCATGCCCCCGTCATCGTGTCACAGGGCGACTATAGCGAAGAAGATTTATTTCGATTAGACCGGGCAAGAAGATTGCACTTATATCGGAGATCAATGAATGCGGCGGGAGGATCTCGGCGACCTGATGGCCTTCCAGAGCGTGGCGGAGGAGCGCAGCTTCACCCGCGCCGCCGCCCGGCTTGGCACATCGCAGTCGGCGCTGAGCCTCATCGTGCGGCGGCTCGAGGAACGGCTCGGCGTGCGGCTTCTCACGCGCACGACCCGCAGCCTCGCCCCGACGGAGGCCGGCGAACGGCTGCTGGCGGCTCTCGGTCCGGCCTTCGGCAGCATCGCGCAGGAGCTGGAGGCGCTGGGGCAGTTTCGCGAGCGGCCGGCCGGCAGTTTTCGCATCACCGCCACCCAGCATGCGATCGACACCGTGCTCTGGCCAAAGCTCAGGACGCTGCTGAAGGGCTATCCCGACATCAGAGTGGAGCTGTTTTCCGATCTGGCGCTGACCGATATCGTGGCGGAACGCTTCGATGCCGGCGTGCGCTTCGGCGAACAGGTGGACAAGGACATGGTGGCGGTGCGCATCGCGCCGGATGCGCGCCTGATCGTGGTCGGTTCGCCCGACTACATGGCAGGCCGCGCCGAACCGCTGACGCCGCGGGAGCTCACGCAATATGACTGCATCACCACACGGCTTCCGACCTATGGCGGGCTCTATGCCTGGGAGTTTGAAAAGGACGGCCAGGAGATCCGCGTGAGGGTCGAGGGACAGCTGATCTTCAATGATGTCGGCCAGGTCCTGCGCGCGACGCTCGACGGCTTTGGCCTGTCTTTCCTGTTCGAGGACATGGTGCGAGAGCACGTGGCGGCCGGCCGGCTGGTAACGCTGCTCGACGACTGGACGCCGCCCTTTTCCGGCTATCACCTCTATTATCCGAGCCGTCGCCACCCCTCGCCCGCCTTCTCGCTGCTCGTGGAGGCGCTGCGACATCAAGGGCGCTAAAGACCAAGGCCGATCCACAGATGTCGGCCTGACAAGGCGTCGTTTTGCGGATGCGGGACGCTCGGGATCCGGGCATTTCGGGCTGCAACGAGTACGCGCAGAAATCGAAATCGCGAAGATTTCTCATTCTCTCATTGCAATCACGGCCCAAACACCTATATTGGCTTTATCGAAGATTGCTTGTGACCTTTGTCTACGCGCCACGGCGCACCGTCAGATTTCCTCTCAAACGTCGATCAAGCCGGACGAATATCTCTCCGGCAAACCCAACGATTGAAAGGATATCGTTATGAACACCGGCACCGTTAAGTGGTTCAACAGCACCAAGGGCTTCGGCTTCATTCAGCCTGACGAAGGCTCCACCGACGTTTTCGTCCACATCTCCGCCGTCGAACGGTCGGGCATGCGCGAACTCGTCGAAGGCCAGAAGGTCTCGTTCGACATCGTGCGCGACAAGAAGTCGGGCAAGAATTCCGCGGACAACCTGCGGGCTGCGTAATTGTCATTCGCCACGGCTGACCACGGATGTACTGGCAGCTTCGGCTTTGAGTGACAGGAAGAGGTCGGGGTAACGCCCGGCCTTTTTGATTTGTCCCCGCCGGCCATGCTGTCGGGGCCGATCGGAAAGGATCCTATCATGCGCACTTCAAGACCCCTGGTCGGGGATCGGGTCCTGTTGCGGGACGGCATCTCCGGCAGCGGGCGGAACAGGCAGGCGTGCCGGATCGTTTCCGTCCTGCCCGCCGAGCATGGCGAGCCTGAATACCGCGTGCGTTTCGAGGCGGAAAACTTCGAGCGTCGCATCACCCTGTCCGACATCGACGGCGTCGAGCCGCCGTCGGGGACGGCGGAGAAGAACGAAGCGGCAAAGGCCAAAGGCGAGCCCTGGCTGAAGCCCTCGTCCATCCGCGTCGGACGCTAGTCTTTCAACCCTCTAACTCGAAGCGGCGCTCCGGCGCCGGCAGAAAGGAAATCCCTTGCAGGTTCTCGTCCGAGACAACAATGTCGACCAGGCACTCCGGGTGCTCAAGAAGAAGATGCAGCGCGAAGGTCTCTTCCGCGAAATGAAGGCCCGCAGCGCCTTCGAAAAGCCCTCTGAAAAGCGCGTGCGCGAGAAGGCCGAAGCCGTGCGCCGCATGCGCAAGCTGGCACGCAAGAAGATGCAGCGCGAAGGCCTGCTGCCCATGCCGAAGAAGGCTGCCGTCCGCACCCGCTAATGGCCTGATTGCGGCCTTGCGCCCTCACCCGGGCGCAAGCCGTCCTCCCTCCTCCTATCGGAAGGTTGAAACCATGACTGCGACCAAAGACAAATTCTTCAAGCCCGGCAAGGTCGACGCCCGCGACAAGGCGGCAACGACCGACCACACCGCCCGCGCCATCATTGCCGCCGAGGTCAACGCGCGCGACAAGAAGACCGAGACGCTGAAGGCGCTGCGCCTACAGCGCGAAGCGGAAGCCGCAACGGCCCCCGCATCCAAGCCCGCGAAGCGTAGCCGGGCCACAGCAAAGAGCGCCTGATCCGTCTCTACGGGTGATCTCCCCTTTGCCGTTCCTTGACACCGTCTGCTCTGCAGATCCGGTCCGCCCCCTCCCCGCGAAGGCCTGCGGCCCGAGGCGGATGACGATCCTTTGACCAAGCGTTATTCCAGCTTTTGATGACGAAGGTTGCCGCAGGCGGCCGGCCCGGTCTAAAAAGCCGGCGCGGCGATGGCCGCGGATCGGACAGCAATCGGCTGTCCTCGCGACCGAAGGCGGACGGCAGATGATCTGGCACAAGAACGGCGGCTCGACCTCATCCTATATCGCCGGCGCGGCGCTGGCAGCACTTCTCGGCGGCTTCGGGCTGATCGCCGACGAGGTGAGCGAGGGCGAGACGGGGCGAATCGACGAGGCGGTGCTGATGGCGCTGCGCACGCCCGGCAATCCGGCGGATCCGATCGGCCCTGCCTGGCTGGAAGAGGCTGCCCGCGACATCACCGCACTTGGCAGCTTCACCGTGCTGTTCATCCTCGTCGTCGTCGTGGTGGCGCATCTGTTTCTCATCGGCCGCACCCGCACGGCCTGGTTCCTCACCGTCTCCGTCATCGGCGGCGCGCTTCTCAGCACCGGACTGAAGTCGCTGTTCGACCGTCCGCGGCCGGAGCTGACCGGGGTCGCACGGGTGTTTACCGCGAGTTTCCCGAGCGGGCATGCGACGGTTTCGGCCGTGGTCTATCTGACGCTGGGGGCGCTGTTGTCGGAAATGGCCGAGACCCGCGGCCAGAAGATTCTCTATCTCGGATCGGCGATCCTGCTGACCGTGATGATCGGCCTCAGCCGGATCTATCTCGGCGTTCACTATCCGACCGACGTGCTGGCCGGATGGTCGGTCGGCGCCGGCTGGGCGCTCGCTTGTGCGATGCTCGCGCATCTCTACCGGAAGCGGATCGCCGGGCGGAGCGGACGGGCGAGCGCCGGACAGGCCGGCGATCGCCCCGATTGATCAGTTGGCCGGCTTGATCGAAGCAATGATGCCGACGAAGTCGTTCATGTGCTTTTCCTGCTCGCCCTTGGTGCCCCAATAGGTCATCAGCAGGAGCTTGCCCGGCTTCGGCGACAGCATGGTCACGCCGACGGAGACCGGACCGTCTTCGTCCTGGCCGTCCCACTCGATGGTCGAGACGTCCATGCCGTTCAGCTTGTTGTCGGTTTCGCTCTGGGTGGCGGCATCAACCTTGACGCCGTTTTCTTCGAGGAAGGAGAAGATGCCCTCGATGATCTTGTCGGTGCTCTTTTCGTCAGCGACTTCGATCGACAGATAGACGGCTTCGTCGGCGGAGACGGCTTCGACGCCGTGATCGATTTCGGTCGGGTTCCAGCTGTCCGGGATGGTCACGGTTGCGACCGGAGCGTCGGAGGGAAGCTGGATCTCGGCGGCCATTGCGGCAACCGGCAGTGCGAAGGCGAGGAAAGCGGCAAGTAGGGTCGATTTCATGAATTTATCCATGGGTTGGGCGGACGCGGTCCGGCGCCACCCCATCGGGGATCAGGCGCCGGGATGCCTGCCCTAGCAGGAGATTGTTGAAAATCGGAGAACCGTTTGGGCGTCCCGGGCCTTCATCCCAAAAAAAGCCCGGTTTTCAGCGCCTCCAGGGTCGAGATCACGGGGCAGAACACCCCAAGGGCGCGAGGCTATCGGCGGCTCGCCGTCAGCGCGAAATAAGCGCCCTGGGGGTCCTCGCACTGCAGAATGAAGCTGCCGCCGGGAACGGCCTGCGGCCCGAAGATGACCTTGCCGCCGGCCTGTCGCACGCGCTCGGCCGCCGCATCGATCGCCTCGACGGTGATGTAGTAGCCCCAGAAGGGCGCCGACACCATGGGCGGACGGCGCATCATGCCGCCGAGCACCTTTCCGCCCTTGGCAAAGCACTGGTAGGTGCCCATCTCGCCCATGTCGACGGCCATATCCTTCTCCCAGCCGAACATGGTCTGATAGAAGGCGAAGGCCTCGTCCACATCTCCGGCCATGAGTTCCGCCCAGCCGAAGGTGCCCGGCGTGCCGGCTTCCGGTTCGGGCGGCATGGGCCCCTCGGGCATGATGACCTTGAGCAGGCTGATGACCGCGCCATGCGGATCGGCGACGACGGCAAAGCGTCCGACGCCGGGAATGTCTTCCGGCGCATGGTGCACGCGGCCGCCATGGCTTGAGAATTTATCGGCCATGGCATCGACATCGTCGACGGCGACATAGCCGGCCCAGTTCGGCGGGATGCCTCTCGCCTTCATCTCCTCGGTCAATTGCATCATGCCGGCCACGCCCATGTCGAAGCCGGGCACGGCCAGGATGGTGTAATCGAAGCCCGGCATGCCGCTGTCTTTGGCGGTCCAGCCGACGACGCGGGTGTAGAATTCGGCGGCCCTGGCGTTGTCGGTCGGCATCAGTTCGTACCAGATGAAGCTGCCCTGCATGGTGCGTTCCTTCTCTTCTGTTGGGAATGCCGTGTCGTCGGCCGCGTGATCGCAGCCGCCGGCACTGGATAGGTTTCAGCCGCGGGCGGCGGCTTCGAGCGCGGCTATATCGAATTTCACCATTTTCAGCATGGCCTCGGTCACGCGCCGGGCCGCTTGCGGATCCTTGTCCGACATGAGTTCGCCCAGCCGCGTGGGCGTGATCTGCCAACAGAGCCCCCAGCGGTCCTTCAGCCAGCCGCATTGCTCGACCGAACCACCCTCGCTCAATGCCGCCCACAGATGGTCGATCTCCGCCTGGCTGTCACAGCCGACGATGATCGAGAAGCTGTGATTGAACGGGTCGAGCGGCCCCGCCTCGATCGCCATGTAGCGCTGGTCGCCCAGCGTGAAGCCTGCAAGCCTGACGCTGCCGGCCGGACCGCTCGGCGTGTCGGCGGGAATGGCCGAGATCCACTCGACGGCCGAGCCGGGAATGAGCGCGGTGTAGAAGCGGATCGCCGCTTCCATGTCCTTTTCGAACCAGAGATGCTGGGTAACCTTCATGCCTCACCTGCCTCTTGTCTGTTGATCGCGGCCATGGATCAGCGCCGGCCGTTCGCGCGACCGGTCCGGTCGGCGACCATGGAGCCCACGCGCCTTGCGGGAGCGTCAACCTACCGCCGGCGTTCCATGCGGCTGTTCATGAACGTCTTGAACGTCCCGTCCGGCTGCCGGACGCTGCCGGTCAGCGTGCGGGTGTCATCATCAAGGAAGGTGATGACATCGTGATAAATGTCGCTCTTCTTCGGATCGTCGAAGCTCGGTCCCTCGGCCTCCAGCGTCAGGGTGCAGCCATCGGGCTCGAGCCACCCCTTGTAAACCCACAGATTATCCATCATCGAGCCGACCCAGGTGCCGACATAATGGCCAAGCCGCGCATCGTAGCCGAGCGTCATCAGCATCTGGCCCGGGCTGCCGTCGGGCATGGCGCCATGGCCTTCCGCGACGAACCACAGACCACCGACCGAGCGGACCGTCTCGGTCCAGACCTTGGCCGGATCACTGGGATCGTAGCCTTCGTGTTCCGGGCTCTCGGTGACGACCCACTCGCCGACCAGTTTCTCGAGGAAGCGATGCTCCTCGCGTGGCTTGGAAAACTGCATGACTTCTCCTCCTTCGGTCCGCCCTGTCCGACTTTCGCAATCCCCGGCCTCAATGGCAGCAGGCGGCGGCCTTCGGCTTGGTGTCGTATTCGTCGTGGCGCTTGACGAAATCCATGGTCGAGCCCTCGTTGCGGCCGAGCGGCGCGCAGTCGAGGATCATCATCGTGCCCAGCATCTCCTCGCCGCCGCGGGCGTAGTTGGAATAGGTGTGATAGATCGTGCCGTCGGCATCGCGATAGAAGGACGACAGCCCGGGAAGCTCGTCATGCGCCTGCTCCGGCGGCGTCATGCGGTAATTGTAAAAGACCGGCCCGGCGGCCAGCGCCTCCTTCGTGAAGGAGACATGATAGTCGAAGTTGAAATCCGACCCGTTCGAGGAGACCCAGGGGAAGTGCCAGCCCATGCGGCGCTTGTA
>DAIMJJ010000140.1:0-6081 GCA_036722275.1 Rhizobium sp.
TCGGTCTCGATCTCGGCGATCACGTCGCCGGACTTGACCTTGTCGCCTTCCTTGACGAGCCACTTGGCGAGATTGCCCTCTTCCATGGTCGGGGAGAGTGCCGGCATCGTAATGTTGATCGGCATGTGCTGACCCTCCCGTTACTTGTAGCAGACGGTTTTGACCGCCTCGACCACTTCGCCGACATTCGGCAGAGCGAGCTTTTCGAGATTGGCGGCATACGGCATGGGCACGTCCTTGCCGGCGATCGTCAGGATCGGCGCATCGAGATAGTCGAAGGCCTGCTGCATGACGCGGGTGGCGATCTCGGTGCCGACCGACGACTGCGGATAGCCTTCCTCGACGGTGACCAGACGGCCGGTCTTCTTGACGGATTCGATGACGGTCGGCAGGTCCATCGGACGGATAGTGCGCAGATCGATGATCTCGACGTCGATGCCCTCCTTGGCCAGCTCCTCGGCTGCCTTGACCGCATAGGTCATGCCGATGCCGAAGGAGACGATGGTGGCATCCGTCCCCGTCTTGTGGATGCGCGCCTTGCCGATCGGCAGGACGAAGTCATCCATCTTCGGCACTTCGAACGAATGACCGTAGAGGATTTCGTTCTCAAGGAAGATGATCGGGTTCGGATCGCGGATCGCCGCCTTCAGAAGACCCTTGGCGTCAGCCGCCGTATAGGGCTGGATGACCTTGAGGCCCGGAATGTGGCTGTACCACGCGGCGTAGTCCTGGCTGTGCTGCGCGGCGACGCGGGCGGCCGCCCCGTTGGGACCGCGGAAGACGATCGGCGCCCCCATCTGGCCGCCCGACATGTAGAGCGTCTTGGCGGCGGAGTTGATGATCTGGTCGATCGCCTGCATGGCGAAGTTGAAGGTCATGAACTCGACGATCGGGCGAAGGCCGGCCATGGCCGCACCGACGCCGACACCGGCAAAGCCGTGCTCGGTGATCGGGGTATCAACCACGCGCTTGGCGCCGAACTCCTGCAGCAACCCTTGAGTGATCTTGTAGGCGCCCTGATATTCAGCGACTTCCTCACCCATGATGAAGACGTCGGGATTGGCGCGCATTTCCTCGGCCATGGCTTCGCGCAGCGCCTCGCGCACCGTCATCGTCACCATTTCGGTGCCGGCCGGAATGTCGGGATCGGCCGCAACATCGACCTTCGGGGCAGCCGGAGCCTTGGCCGAGCTCGGAAGCTCGTCCTTTGCCTCGCGGGCCTTGCCGCCAGCTGCGCCTTCTGTAGCAGCCGGCGTGTCGGCATCGGCCTTGGCCGGCTCGGCCGGCTTTGCCGAACCGATGTCGGCAGCGCTGTCGCCATCCTGCAGCAGCACGGCGATCGGCGTGTTGACCTTGACGTTTTCGGTGCCGGCGGCAACCAGCAGCTTGCCCAGCGTACCTTCGTCGACGGCTTCCACTTCCATGGTCGCCTTGTCGGTCTCGATCTCGGCGATCACGTCGCCAGCCTTAACCGTGTCGCCTTCCTTCTTGACCCATTTGGAAAGCGTGCCTTCTTCCATGGTCGGAGAGAGGGCGGGCATCAAAATTTCGATCGGCATGGGTTCCCTCCCCGACTACAGCAGAATGTCGGTGTAGAGCTCGGATACATCCGGCTCCGGATCGGCTTGAGCGAAATCGGCACTGTCGGCGACAATGTCGCGGACATCCTTGTCGATCGCCTTCAGCTCCTCTTCGCTCGCCCAGCCCTTCTCCAGAAGGCGCGCGCGCACCTGCTCGATGGGATCATGTTCGGAGCGCATCTTCTGCACTTCGTCCTTGGAACGGTACTTCGCCGGGTCGGACATGGAGTGGCCGCGATAGCGATAGGTCATCATTTCCAGAATGACCGGCCCCTTGCCGGAGCGGCAGTATTCGGCCGCCTGCTCGGCTGCCGCGCGGACCGCCCGCACATCCATGCCGTCGACCTGAAGGCCAGGAATGTTGAATGCCACGCCGCGCTGGGCGAAATTCGTCTGGGCCGAGGCGCGCGAAACGGCAGTACCCATGGCGTAGCGGTTGTTTTCGATCACATAGATGACCGGCAGCTTCCACAGCTCTGCCATGTTGAAGCTCTCATAGACCTGGCCCTGGTTGGCCGCGCCGTCGCCGAAATAGGCGACCGAGATCTGACCGTTGTCGCGGTAGCGATTGGCGAAGGCGAGACCGGTTCCCAGCGAGACCTGGGCGCCGACGATGCCGTGACCGCCGTAGAAGTTCTTCTCCTTGGAGAACATGTGCATCGAGCCGCCCTTGCCCTTGGACAGACCGCCGCGACGCCCGGTGAGTTCGGCCATGACGCCGCGCGCACTCATGCCGCAGGCCAACATGTGGCCGTGGTCACGGTAACCGGTGATGACCTGGTCACCATCCGTCAGCGCCATCTGCATGCCGACGACGACAGCTTCCTGGCCGATATAGAGGTGACAGAAACCGCCGATGAAGCCCATGCCGTAAAGCTGGCCGGCCTTTTCCTCGAAGCGCCGGATCAGCAGCATTTCGCGATAGGCCTTGAGTTCGGTGTCGCGATCGAATTCGGCGATCGCGCCCTCGGTGAAATCCTTCTTGGCTGGCTTGGCCGTGGTCTTGCGACCGGTAGCAGTCGCGGCTTTTCGCGGCGCCATTCATCCCTCCCTAGGGTTATCTCGGATCTTGATCGGTGAGCAGAATAGGCAAGAAAGCACGGATCGGCAATGCCATAAATGCATGGCTCGCATTCTTCTTATATACTTGAAAAACAACGACAAATTTGAATTAACCGGATTTCGGTTAATTCAAATAGCTGTCGAAAATGACAATCTCGTCCGGCCGCGACATGTTGAGCTGATATCGCGCCTTCTCATCCATCATGTCACGCTCGAGCGAACCGTCGCTCAACAATTCGACCTGGCGCTCCAGGCGCTGACGGCGCTCCACGAGCTCGGCAAGCTCGGCGCTTCGGGCAATCCTCTGGCGCTCGAAATCCTGCGCCGCGCGCAGACCGTAGTCGCCATGGATCGAATGATAACCGAAATAGGACAGAAAGGCGACGGTCACGGCAGGCAGAATGAGACGACCGAATTTTCTCTTCTTATGGTGCCTGGTCCACATGCGAGGGATGCCCTGAAACGCAAAACTATGAATTCAAGTTATCGGCGATTGTTTAACCGATCGTTGACCGTCAGGGAGCCCCAAGAAAAAAGCCGCGCCCCTTGCGGAGCGCGGCTGCATTGTTCGCAGGATCGGGCGATCAGGCGCGCAGGATCGAGGTGCCGGCGTAGCGAGCCTGCGGACCGAGCATTTCCTCGATGCGGATCAGCTGGTTGTACTTGGCGAGCCGGTCGGAACGGGCGAGCGAGCCGGTCTTGATCTGACCGCAGTTGGTAGCAACCGCGAGGTCGGCAATGGTCGAATCCTCGGTTTCGCCCGAACGGTGCGACATGACGGCGGTGTAGCGCGCCTTGTGGGCGGTCTCGACGGCGTCGAGCGTTTCGGTCAGCGAGCCGATCTGGTTGACCTTGACCAGGATGGAATTGGCAACGCCCATCTTGATGCCGTCGCGCAGACGGGCCGAATTGGTGACGAACAGGTCGTCGCCAACGAGCTGGCAGGACTTGCCGATCTTGTCGGTCAGCGCCTTCCAGCCGTCCCAGTCGTCTTCGGCCATGCCATCCTCGATCGAGATGATCGGGTACTTGGCAGCGAGCTCGGCGAGATATTCGGCCATGGCTTCCGGCTCGAGCGTGCGACCCTCGCCTTCGAGCACGTACTTGCCGTCCTTGAAGAACTCGGTCGAGGCGCAATCAAGCGCGAGATACATGTCTTCGCCCGGGCGATAGCCGGCCTTCTCGATCGACTTCATGATGAAGTCGAGGGCAGCCGGAGCGCTTTCCAGACCCGGGGCAAAACCACCTTCGTCACCGACATTGGTGTTGTGACCCTGGGCAGCCAGTTCCTTCTTCAGCGTATGGAACACTTCCGAGCCCATGCGCACGGCATCACGGATATTGTCCGTGCCGACCGGCATGATCATGAATTCCTGGAAGTCGATCGGGTTGTCGGCATGGGCGCCACCGTTGATGATGTTCATCATCGGAACCGGCAGGACATGGGCGTTCGGGCCACCGACATAGCGATAGAGCGGCAGGCCGGAGGCTTCGGCAGCAGCCTTGGCGACGGCGAGCGAAACGCCGAGGATGGCGTTGGCGCCGAGGCGCGACTTGTTCGCGGTGCCGTCCAGCTCGATCATGATGTTGTCGATCTGGATCTGGTTTTCGGCCTCGAGACCGCCGATCGCGTCGAAGATCTCGGTGTTGACGGCTTCGACCGCCTTCTCGACGCCCTTGCCGAGGTAACGGCTGCCGCCGTCACGCAGCTCGACGGCTTCGTGCGCGCCGGTCGATGCGCCGGACGGAACGGCCGCGCGGCCCATGCTGCCGTCTTCGAGATAGACATCGACCTCGATGGTCGGGTTGCCACGGCTGTCGAGGATTTCGCGGCCGATAATGTCGGTGATGGCAGTCATGAGGACCTCCCTGCTGCTGGGGTGGGATTGAGGATGGCCTGTCTTAATCGATGACGCGGAAAATACAATGGCGGCAAGATGACAGATGCCGAAAGGTGAAGACCGTTTGACGAATGCAAAACGCCGGCCCAGGGGCCGGCGTTCGAGACGAAGGCTGGTTCGCTGCGCAGCTCAGGCCTTGGCGATTGCGTCAAAGGCCAGCAGCTTTTCCAGAAGGCGCCGCATCTGGTCGATCGGCACCATGTTGGGACCGTCGGACGGAGCATTGTCGGGATCCTCATGGGTCTCGATGAAGAGACCGGCGACGCCGACGGCAACGGCAGCACGCGCCAGCGTCTCGACGAACTCGCGCTGGCCGCCGGAAGAGCCGCCCTGGCCGCCCGGCTGCTGCACCGAATGGGTGGCGTCGAACACCACGGGAGCGCCCATGGCCGCCATGATCGGCAGCGAACGCATGTCGGACACCAGCGTGTTGTAGCCGAAGGACGCGCCGCGCTCGCACAGAAGCACGTTCGGATTACCGCTGGCGTTGATCTTGTTGAGCACGTTCTTCATGTCCCAGGGGGCGAGGAACTGGCCCTTCTTGACGTTGATCGCGCGGCCGGTCTGAGCGGCTGCCACCAGAAGATCGGTCTGGCGGCAAAGGAAGGCCGGGATCTGGAGCACATCGACCGTCGGTGCGACCAGTCGGCAATGTTCTTCGGTGTGCACGTCGGTCAGCACCGGAAAGCCGTACTCCTTTTTGAGGTCAGCAAAGACCTGCATCGCCTTTTCAAGACCGATGCCGCGCTGGGCAGAGAGCGAGGTGCGGTTCGCCTTGTCGTAGGACGACTTGTAGACGAGGCCAATCCCAAGCTCGCGGCAAAGCTCGGACAGCTTGCCGGCGATCATGAAGGCATGGTCGCGGCTTTCCATCTGGCAGGGGCCGGCGATCAGCGCAAAGCGCTTCGCGTTGGAGAAGACCGCCTGTGCGGCGCCGTCACCGACGACGACTTCGGAATGGGTCGGATTGCTCATGAAACCTCCTCGAATACGAAGGGCACGCCCTGCCCCGCCTCGTGCGGAACGATCAGGCGCGCGCCGCGGCGGCTGGATACGACGCCATTAGCAGCGAGCAGGCGCTCTGTCACGCCGATATCGCCGACCTTGACGATAATTGCCCGACCGGCCAGGCCGCGGCCAGACCCGGCGGTTTCCAGACCGAAGTAACCCGCAAGTCCGGCGGGTGTCAGCACCTCGACTGAGGCGTTGGCCGTTTGCAGCGTGATCCCGAAGGAATGGGCCTCGACCGCGCGCTGCTGAAGCACTTCCTCGAACAGATACTGGAAATCGCTCGGATTCTCCTCTGCAAGCACAACCGAGGACAACCCCAGCGCACCGTTGGCATGGTGGGCGAGCGCACCACGATCGGCGGGCAGCGGATTGACGCGCTCGCAGGCAAAGAGGAAGAAATCCGGTGCTCGCAGATCGGCGGCAAAGGCGAGCTTGAAGCCGCCCAGCACTTCCGATCCGTCGGCCATCTTGAACAGGCGCTCGAAGGACAGCATCGGCCCGCCGGAGAAGCCGGCCGCGGCAAAGCG
>DAIMJJ010000140.1:6181-11409 GCA_036722275.1 Rhizobium sp.
TGCGTGAACCGGCGCCGGCTTTCTTCAAGCGAGGCCACCGGCACCACGAGATGATCGATCGCCCCGACGGCCTGTTGTTTCGATGTCATTGGAAAACTCCCTTGCGTCTCAACGACGTCTCGTCGACTACCTAATGGCTCCGGGGCGCCGATGAAAGGGCCTCGATCGCTTCCCTGAGCGCTGCAATCTCGCTGCGGGCGGCTTGCAATTCGGTCAGCACCTGTTCGTCGATCTTGTGGTGCAGCGCCAGCACCTCGATCTCGGCCTTGAGATTGATCTCGTAGTCCTTGGCCGCCATGAAGCGGTCACGCGCCGCCTGCCGGTTCTGGCTCATCATGATGACCGGCGCCTGGATTGCCGCCAGCATGGACAGCAGCAGATTGAGGAAGATGAACGGATAGGGATCGAGCGCCCGGGTCGCCAGCACGACGGTATTGAGGCTCACCCAGGCGATCAGGAACACGACGAAGCCGATGATGAAGCCCCAGGACCCGCCGACCCGGGCGATGGCATCCGCAAGCCGCTGGCCGGGCGTCGCGGCCGCGAGAAAATCCTCGCCTGCATTCGTCGACAGCACCCGTCGCTCGCGCGCCCGCTTGAGCACCCGGCGCTCCGCATCGCTCAGGTCATGCGCGTTCTTGCCCAACAGTGTCTTTTCGATCTCGCCCAGCATGTGCCCCCGTTCGAAGCGCGGCCCAGGGAACGCGCCGTCGCCTTGTCAATTCCGTTGCGCCTGTCTTTCGCCACGAACCGCAAACTGTCAATCAGCCAGGCCACAGCTGACCCGCCCGCACGACCAATCGTGCGCATAAGACACAAGAACTTGCACGCTCTTCACGGTTTTTTATCCCCTTGCGGAACACAAATGGAACAGATAGTGTATGTTCTGTATTTGTTTCACGACTGAGGCTCCGAACATGCTGACGCGCAAGCAACAGGAACTGCTTCTGTTCATTCACGAACGGATGAAGGAATCCGGCGTGCCGCCGTCCTTCGACGAGATGAAGGACGCGCTCGACCTTGCCTCGAAGTCGGGCATTCATCGACTGATCACGGCGCTCGAGGAACGTGGTTTCATCCGCCGGCTGCCCAACCGGGCACGGGCGCTCGAGGTCATCAAGCTTCCGGACGCCTATTCCCAGAGCCTGCAGCCGCGCAAGGGCTTTTCGCCGAGCGTCATCGAAGGCAGCCTCGGCAAGCCCGCACCGGTCGCCCCCAAGCCCGTTGAGGAACCGGCCAATTCCGTCAGCGTGCCGGTGATGGGTCGCATCGCCGCCGGTGTTCCGATCTCGGCGATCCAGAACAACACGCATGACATCACCGTGCCGGCGGAAATGATCGGCTCGGGCGAGCATTACGCGCTCGAGGTCAAGGGTGATTCGATGATCGATGCCGGCATTCTCGACGGCGACACCGTGATCATCCGTAATGCCTCCAACGCCAATCCGGGCGACATCATCGTCGCGCTGGTTGATGACGAAGAAGCAACGCTCAAGCGCTTCCGCCGGCGTGGCGCGTCGATCGCGCTCGAAGCCGCCAACCCGGCCTACGAGACGCGCATCTTCGGGCCGGACCGGGTCAAGATCCAGGGCAAGCTCGTCGGCCTCATTCGCCGCTATCATTGACCGGAATGCCGGGGACGTCGGTTTCCGCGCCTTCCGGCAAAGGTTTTCGGTCGATTGCCCCGACGGGTGGTGAGGGTTCGGCCTCCGGCACGTCCGGCCAGCGGAGGCCGGTCGGCTCCGGGTCGAACCGACCGCTGCGCCAGTCATAGAACCGGTGCACGGACCAGGGCCGGTGCGCCGCCGTGAAGGATGTTTCGATCCGCAGTTCGCGCTTGTCGGCTGTGCCGGGAAAGAGTTCGACGGCACCGGTGCGCCGCAGTGTCTCGGCATGGAAGAGATGAGCGCCGGAACGGCACCGGGAAAACGAAAGCCGGCGGGATGATATGACGATATCGGCCACGTCGCAGGCGGCACCTGCAAAGGCCGACTCCTCCACGGTGGCAAGGGTCCAGCCGCCCGTCAGTCGCGCCACGCACCACAGTTTGCCGTCGCAGGAGAACCGCCCCTCGGCGGCCATGCGCAAGGTCTCGACCATTTTCGTTCGCGCAGCACCGATCTGGGCTTCCGTCCAGATGCGTTTGCGCGCTGACGCGCGTGGTTCGGCAGGAGGCCCCGGAGCGGGCTGATGCACGACACCGGGCGTCGCCTTGCGGGAGGGTTCCGCTGGGGCGACCCCGAGGTCAATCGGCGCCAGATGGGCGTGACGTCGAAGACCGGCCTGCCACTGCTCGAAGACGAAGCGCGGTGGGCGGGGGCGATTGGTGGCAATGGCGTCCGCGCCATAGGGAAGACCGACGAGCCGGCCGTCCTCGGCCACCAGCACACCGGCCGGCGGCGGCTTTGCTGCGAACGCTGCGGCCGCGATCACCGCAGCCAGCAGCAGCGAGCCGAGATGGCGAAGCCGGGTGCGCAGAAGCGTCATCAACAGCAGCCCGACAGAGGCAAGCGGCAGAAACCAGCCCGGCATTCGGCTGAAGCCGATCGCCTCGTCCCAGCCGGCTACAGCATGGGCGATCGCCAAGACCCATTCGAGCCCGATCCCCATCACGACAAGGAAGGGCGCATCGAGCCCAAACGGCATCAGCAGCATGGCCATCAGCCCCGCCGGCATGACGAGGATGGAGATGATCGGCATGGCGGCCAGATTGGCTTCCAGCCCGTGCGGGGCGAGCCGATGGAAATGGGCGATGGCGAAGATGGCGGTGGAGAGCCCGCCGATCAGCGAAGTGAGAAACGTGCCGCCGACCAGCTTTGCGCCCTCCCCGAGCAGGCGGGAGCCGGGGAAGGACAGACGCAGGCCGTGGCGGCGCGGCCGCGCGCGCCAGGCGGCATAGCCGGCAATCAGCGCTGCGGTGGCGGCAAAGGACATCTGGAAGCTCGGCCCGACGACCGCCGAGGGCGTGGTCGCAAGGATGACGATGGCGGCGAGCGCCAGGTTGCGCAGGCTGATCGCCGGCCGGTCGAACAGCACCGCCACGAGCATGATCGCCGTCATCAGGAAGGCCCGCACGGCCGAGACCTGATAGCCCGAGATCAGCAGATAGGCGAAGGCGGCGAGCAGCGCGCCCGCTGCGGCGATCTTCTTGATCGGAACGGATTGCGCCAGCCCGGGCAGCAGGCTCAAAAGCATGCGCAGGCCGACAAAGCAGATGCCCGAAGCAAGCGCCATGTTGAGGCCGGAGATCGCGGTGATATGGGCAAGGCCCGAGAGGCGCAGCGCTTCGGTCGCCTCCTTCGACATGGAGCGGCGCTCGCCAGTGATGATCGACGCGGCGAAAGCCCCCGGGTCGCCGGCGATCACGCTGCGGATGCGCATGGATATGCCGTCGCGCACGGAAGAAAGCGCCCGCGTGCTCGCCGACACAAGGCCCTCGTTCGTGGTCCAGGCGGCCGACGGGCGTGGCGGTCCGAGGAAGAAACCGACGGCGCCGATGCCGTCGAAGTAGCTGGCAAAGGCAAAATCGTTCAGTCCGGGCAGCGCCGGCCCGGATGGCGGCGAAAGCCTTGCCCGACCCGTCAGCGTCTCGCCGAGAGCCGCCGGCCTGCCCTTGCCGCGGGCAAGAAGCGACACCCGCTCGGGCGGGCGGCGCAGCTTCGGTTCGGCGGTCTGCGTGAGGCGCAAGATATAACGCCACTCACCGTTCGCCCCGGCTTCGCGCTGCTCGACCGTGCCGGTCACCACCGTCGTTACGCCGCTGTCGAGAATAGTGGTTCCGCGCCGCCTCGTCTCGAGATCCGCCAGCAGCATGCCAAGGATGCCCAGGGCGAGCGGCACCGCCAGATGCCGCGCCGGTGCCCGGCGCCGGTGAAGCCAAAGCGCCAGAAGGATGGCGAGCGCACAGAGAAGCACAAGCGAGGCGGTTGACGGCGGTCGCCCGAGCCAGAACCAGACAACGGCACCCGCACCGAGAAAGACCGGGACGAAGTGGAAGAGATGCCCGTGGTCCTGCTCGTGCTGCAGCGCATCAAAGACCCTTTGCGCAAGCCTCTGTCGGCGCTCGGCGAGGCGCGCCCGCAGACCCGCCGTCGGCTGCGGAGAAAGGGCGGCCGGCGCAGGCGGCGCATGCCCGGTGCGCGGCGCCGGCAGAGCACCGGGCACCTCCGTCATCACGGCGTCCCGTTCGGCCAAAAACGTCAAGTGCCGCTCCCCGCCGTCGTCATAACGGCGCGCTTCAACCCCTTCTCAGCATGCCAGTTCCCTTGGCTCAGCGTAACAATTCAAGCGTGCACCGAAAAGAGCCCTCGCGCAAAAATTATTCAATCGATTAAGTGCGAAAATTTTCAGCGCGGGTGTGCTTTCGCGATGCACAATTTGCCCTTTGGATAGCTTGGCATTAACTTCCGCATCATATAGCTACATCCCTACGCTTAAACCCAAGGCGCCCTTTCGGACGCCTAACCGCCAATTCCGGAGGATTAGCATGACGGACAAAAGCGCTTCTTTGAAACTCGGGGATAACTCGGTCGAACTGACCGTCAAGGCCGGCACGATCGGCCCGGACGTCATCGACATCGGCTCCCTGTACAAGCAGACCGGCGCGTTCACCTACGACCCGGGCTTTACGTCCACGGCCTCCTGTGAATCCAAGATCACCTATATCGACGGCGACGAAGGGATCCTTCTGCACCGCGGCTATCCGATCGAACAGCTGGCCGAGAAGGGCGACTTCCTCGAAGTCTGCTATCTGCTGCTCTACGGCGAACTGCCGACCGCAGCCCAGAAGAAGGATTTCGACTATCGCGTCACGCACCATACCATGGTGCATGAGCAGATGACCAAGTTCTTCACCGGCTTCCGTCGCGACGCCCATCCGATGGCCGTGATGGTCGGCACGGTTGGCGCGCTGTCGGCCTTCTACCACGACTCGACCGACATCACCGATCCGCACCAGCGCATGGTCGCTTCGCTGCGCATGATCGCCAAGATGCCGACGATCGCCGCCATGGCCTACAAGTATCACATCGGCCAGCCCTTCGTTTATCCGCGCAACAATCTCGACTACGCCGCCAACTTCCTGCACATGTGCTTTGCCGTGCCGTGCGACGAGTACAAGGTGAACCCGGTTCTGGCCCGCGCCATGGACCGCATCTTCATCCTGCATGCCGATCACGAGCAGAACGCCTCGACCTCGACCGTGCGTCTCGCCGGCTCGTCGGGCGCCA
>DAIMJJ010000141.1:0-11193 GCA_036722275.1 Rhizobium sp.
GGTGACGTTGTGCGGGGTGCTGATGCATTCGAGCCTGGCTGTAACCCCCGGCGGCACGCCGCTCGGGCTGACGGCAGCGAAATTCTGGACACGCACGAAGTTCAAGGGGACCTGGACGCTCAAGCGGCACGTGAACCCCACGCGTGTGCCAATCGAGACGAAGGAAAGCTATCGCTGGCTGGAGAACCTGCGCCAGTCGATGGCGCTCGTAGGCGCGCCGGAGCGCTGCGTGCATGTGGCCGACCGCGAGAGTGACATCTACGAACTCTTTTGCCTGGCGCAGGATCTCGGCACGCGTTTTCTGGTACGCGTGCAGACCAATCGATTGGCTGCCGCGCCTGCTGACGCAAATCCACGGGATGGAGCGCGTCGAGTCTTTGACCAGCTCTCGGCTGCGCCTTGGGTAGGCCACCACTACGTCGCGATCGGGCAGGATGAGACGGCGTGCGTGCATGTGAAGTTCACCACCATCCAAACCTTGCCGCCCATCGGCAAGCAGAAGCGATACAGTCCTCAGCTTCTCACCTACATCCATGCCCTTGAGATCAATCCGCCAACGGACCGTCCGCCGATCGACTGGAAGCTGGTGACCAATCTGCCGGTCGGAGATTTCGCCATCGCCATCGAGAAGCTCGAATGGTACGCCTTGCGCTGGAAAATAGAGGTGTTTCACAAGGTCATGAAATCGGGCTGCCGAGCCGAAGAGGCGAGGCTTGAAACTGCCGAGCGGCTGACCAAATTTCTCGCCCTGATCGCGATGGTCAGCTGGCGCATCTTCTTCCTCACCATGTCCGCACGAGCAAAGCAGGAGGTGGCGCCGGAGACTGCCCTCACCCCAACCGAAATTGCGACCCTTGATGCTATCGACGCGGCGCGGACCAAGCCGCGCATCCTGCGCAAGAACCTCTCAACCTATTTGCTCCAAATCGCCATGCTCGGCGGCTACCTCGCACGTAACCACGATCCGCCACCAGGAAACATGGTCATCTGGCGAGGCCTGACACGCCTAAATGACATCGTTTTCGGCCTCTCAATCGGAACGCGTCCACGATGTGGGTAATTGAAAGCCGGTGAAGGACGCGGCTCATCGGGCCTTGGCGCGTTTGGCGGGTTTTCTGGACCAGCGCTTTGCGAGAGCTTCGACATTGTCGGCGAGCGCGATGACGTCGACGATTTTGGGATCGAAGTTCTCCGGCATCCACTCTCGGCATTCTTCATGGCGTTCGTGGGTGGGGTCGGCGATTGCTTCCAGCGCCTCTGCGTAGCCGAATGGGCCGCCGACATCCTCGGGCGGGCAGCGACTGATCGCATCCAGCAGGCGCGGATAGACGATGCCGAAGACGGGATCGAGAATGCGTTCGATCTTGATGGTGTGATCCCAGCCGTCGCCGAAGTCGTAGATGTAGTGCAGAGTTTTTGCACCGGTGTCTTCAACGACGCGGTCAAGCCGGGCCTTGCTGGCATCGAGTGGTCCGTCTGGCCAATCCGGATTGGGTATTCCCCAGCCCGTGCCGGCGGCGCGGATTTCGTAGAGATGGCTGTCGGTCCAGCCCATCGCGGCCTGCAACACTAGATGGAGCCGATCGAGCCTGATGTTGAACGGCACCTCGATACGACGGACGACCGCCGGCTCGACGTCGAGGATGATCTTGAGACGGGCGATGGTGGCGGCGCTCATGCCGCCAGTTTACGGCGCTCCGGCTCGCTCGCCCAGTGCCATGGCAGCAGTTCGTGGAGCCTATTTTGCGGCGTGTCGGCGATCCTGGCGAGCAAGTCGGCGAGCCAGGCCTGCGGGTCGATATCGTTGAGCTTTGCCGTCATGATCAGCGTGGCCATCACCGCGGCACGATCGGCACCGCGCTCCGAGCCGGCGAACAGCCAGGCTTTCCTGCCCAGCGCAAAGCCGCGCAGCGCCCGCTCGGCCGCATTGTTGGTCAGGCAAATCCGTCCATCCTCGACGAACCGCGACAGCCCGCTCCAATGATTGAGCAGGTATCTGATCGGTTTGATGACGGAAGCCGAGCGCGATAGCCGGGGAAGTTCTTCGCGCAACCACGCCTCCAGCCCGGCCAGCAACGGCGCACTGTGCTGTTGCCGAACGAGGCGACGCTGATCGGCGCTTTGGCCGTTGATGCTGCGCTCGATGTCGAACAGCGCGTCGATCCGCCTGACGGCCTCGAGAGCGATCGGCGAGATTTCGGCCGCATCCCTCCCGCGGCGAGCGTTCGCGGCAATGTCGGCGAGCTCGAAGAACTGCCTCCTGGCATGGGCCCAGCATAGCGCCGACGTCACCGCACCCGGCGACCGCGCCGGCTCATAGAGCTCGTTGTAACCGCCATAGGCGTCGGCCTGCAGAATGCCGGCAAAATCCCGTAAGTGCCGGACCGGATGCTCGCCACGCCGATCCCGAGAAGCATAGTAAACCGCCGCCGGCGGTGCCCGGCTGCCGAACGGGCGGTCATCGCGGACATAGGTCCAGATGTGGCCCTTCACCGTCTTGCCCTTGGCCAGGATCGGCACGTTGGTGTCGTCGCCGTGCAGGCGTTCGGCCGCCAGCACGTGCGCTTCGATCAAAGCATGCAGTGGCTGCAAAACCAGTGCGCAGGCACCGACCTGGTCGGCCAGCGTCGAGACACCAAGATCGATCCCCTCGCGCCGGTACCGCTCGCTCTGCCGGTTCAGCGGCTGGTGCTGACCAAATTTCTCGAACAAAATCATCGCCAGCAATTTCGGGCCGGCAAAACCGCGGGGCGTTACATGGAAGGGCGCTGGCGGTTGCGTGATCGTCTCGCATTGCCGGCAGGAGAACTTCTCCCGCACCGTCTGGATCACCTTCCACTGCCGCGGAATGACCTCCAGCGTCTCGGTGACATCCTCGCCGAGCTTGGACAATTTGGTCGACCCGCAGCAGGGACAATTGTCGGGCGCTGGGATCACCACACGTTCGCGTGGCAGATGCTCCGGGAACGGCTTTCGCGAGGGCCGCTTGCGCGTGAACGAGCCGACCGTCTGGGTCGCAGCGGCGGCACGCTCGGCGAGGAGCTCATCCTCGGTCGCGGCCGCTTCCAGATCCTCCAGTTGCAATTCCATCTGGTCCAGCAGCCGCGCCTTGCGTTCCGAACTGTGGCCGTAAAGTTCGCGGCGCAGCTTCTCGATCTGCAGCTTCAGATGAGCGATCAGTGCTTCGATGTTAGAGCTCTGCGCCTGCGCGCGGGCGGCGGTCGCTTCGGCCTCCAGACGCGCCGCGCGCTCGGCAAGGATCATCGCGTGAGCGGCGGCCAGATCCGAGGGCAGCGATTCAGCGGGGTTCGACATGCAACGATGGAATCACATCCATTGCCGACCGCAAGCAAATCCTCAGCCGACCGAGTTCGGCCGCCAGGTTTCTTGAGGATGACGCCAGTCGATCCCCGACAGCAGGTAACCAAGCTGGGCCGTAGAGATCATCACCGCGCCGTCAGCCGGCGTCGGCCAAATGAAGCGACCGCGTTCCAGCCGTTTCGTGAACAGGCAAGCGCCCTGGCCATCGTGCCAGATCACTTTCAAGAGATTGCCGCTGCGACCACGAAAACAGAACAGATGCCCGCTCAAGGGATCGCGTCGCAGCACCTCCTGAACCTGCAACGACAGGCTCGCAAAGCCTTTCCGCATGTCGGTGTGGCCCGTCGCCAACCAGACGCGCACGCCGCTCGGCATCGGGATCATGCCGGCTCGACCGCAGCGATCAGGCGTGCCAGCACCGCGACGTCGATATCCGGCTCGACGATCACCCGCCGTCCGCACACCAGGACGATCTCGATCCGACCCGGCGTCCCTATGGGGCAAGTGGGTGGTGATGGCCGGTCTTCGCAAGGAGCTGGGTCCGGCAACAACGCGCACCCCGCACTATCGTCCGCAGCGCCATCGTCCGTGATCATTGCCGATGCGAAGCCGGGAGGTGCGTCTGCAGCGGCGAGCCGCCCTTGCCGGGCGAGCCGGCGCCACGTGAACAGCTGGCTTGCCGACAATCCGTGCCGCCGCGCCGTCTCCGACACGCGACGCGGTCCGTCAAAGCTCTCCGCAATGATCCGCCGCTTCTCGTCCAGCGTCCAACGACGGCGCGAGCCGATCGATAGCACCTCGACCCGCGCGACCTTCGACATAGGTGTATGCTCAGTCATACGCCTATGTCTTCACGCTCGCATCGCATCCCGCAAGGCGGCCCTCGGCGCAGGGTTACTCCGGTGTTGAAGGTATTCCGGATCGGAGCAGAAGGTCACACGACGCCGCTTATGACCCGAAGCAGACTGAAGGCCGCGCTACTCAAAATTCTATGTCGGCGATGAACCTGCGGTCCGGACCTGGTTCAGGTTGACGTTGCTGGTCCACCACCATGCGCTCACCGAAGACGATAGCCCGCGTGACAGGCGACACAAGCTCCAGTTATCTCTGATAAGCCCGAAAAGACAGGCTTGAGATCGCCAGTGACCGCTGCGTCCTGAGCGACAAGCGCAAATCGGCTAGCCGCCCGGTGCATCGCCGTTCCGGCGTCCTGCATACCTTGCGGCATGAATTTGGCGACTTCTTCTGCACCGTGCAGTCCCAGCGAGGACATTCCCAACCTGGTCTCGGCTATCTTAGCGGCAACATCGAGATGACCCATGCCGAGGTGAGACTGGATTTCCTGCAGTGCCTGCAGGTGGTCTCGCATATTGGCCATGGTATGGTCGATCAGCGGGGGCGGGAACTTCACCAGCTTGCGCGTCTCAGGAATGGCTACGGCCGTGCCATCGTGGTTGTGATGATCATGCTGGGCTGCGGCCCAGGTAATTCCCGAAATGGATAATCCGATGGCGATGAAAGCTGAAACGGATCGCATATATTCTCCCGTCTTGATTTGGTCGAGTTGAGTGTTGCGCAACCAAACTGGCCGCGAACGCCTACATTGGAGGCGTTATCGCCGGACTGATCCTCTTGGCAGCAAATGTCAGGGTTGCGCGCAATCCTCCCTCAGGCCGATTGGCTAATATGATGGTCGCGCCGTGTGCTTCGACAATGGCGCGCGCAATCGGAAGGCCAAGGCCGGTGCCGCCGGTATCGCGTGAACGCGACGTTTCCAGTCTAACGAACGGTTCGAAAACCCGGATCAATTCCGTCTCGGGAATTCCTGGACCATTGTCTTCGACTACAACGCACACATCGGCGTCGGTCTGTTCGATGCGGACCTCGCCGCCTCCGCCGTAGCGCTGCGCATTCTCCAACAGATTGCGCAGTGCGCGGCGCACCGGCACACGGCGCAGCGGCAGCACGGCCGGCCCGGAGGCCGTGGTACGGATCGGAGGACCGCTGGCGCTCAGCTCTCCAGCCAATTCGGACACCAGCGCGGTGAGATCGACCGGCTCGCCCGGCTCCTCGGTGGAGACGCCGCGGGCAAAGGCCAGCGTGGCCTCGACCATCTGCTGCATCTCGTCCAGCGTCGCGTTCATTCGCTCACGGGTGTCGGCGTCGTCGACCATCTCCGCCCTCACGCGCAGCGCGGTGATCGGCGATCGCAAATCATGACCGAGCGCCGCCAGCATGCGCGTGCGCTCGGTCAGCATCCGCGACAGGCGCTCGTGCATCCGAGCGAGCGCTTCCGACAGCGAACGCACCTCGCGGGGGCCGCCGTCGGGCATTGGCGGCGGCGGCGTATCCAGTCCGAAGCCGTCGGCTGTGGTGGCGAGTTGCTGCAGCGGCTTGGTCACCCGTCGTAGTGCAAACCACAGCGCGGCAAGAACCAGCACAAGCGACAGCAGCGCCGTTCCCATAGCCTGCGGTGGCAACTGGATAGGCGGTCGTTCAAAGCGCGAGCGGACGTTGAGCCATCGCTGGTCTTGGAGAGGCAAGGACAGCCGGAACTCGACGGTCGCCAGGCCCGACTTGACCAGCCGATCCCGAAATGCCGGCGGCGGATTGGCGAAGCGGCCGCCACTGTGACGGGCGACGAACTCCTCTGCAGTCCGCAGGTCGGCAGGCAAGGCGCCGTCGACGCAGCCATCCCGCTCGCAATCTGCCCTGACGAAGTCGGCTGCGGGGTCTGTGACGATCGGAGCCGAGGCGACGGCGAACCGGGTGGATCGCGAACTCGCGGCTTCGAGCAGATGGTCGCGTTCCCCCGCAGGTGCCCTGTTCAGCAAGGCGGCCAACGCCGTGCTCCGTTCAACCACCTCGATCCGCTGAGCGACACGGATGCGCTTCGCGCGGTCGACTGTGAACAGCCAGAAACTGACGAACTGCGCGATCAGCAGCGCCGCAAAGCTGAGAACCGCGACCTGGGTCAGAAGGCTGCGTGGCTTGCGGCGGCTCATTGCACCTCCCGGACGTCGGTGGCGAGGCTGTAACCTCCGGAGCGAACGGTGGTGATGATCTTCGGCTGCGCCGGATCGACTTCAATCTTGCGACGCAGCCGGCTTACCTGATTGTCGATGGTGCGATCGAACACGTCGGCGCTGCGGCCGCTGGTGATGTCGAGCAACTGCTCCCGCGACAGCACGAAGCGCGGCCGTTCGAGAAAGGCGATCAGCAACTTGAACTCGGCGCTGGTCAAGGGGATCGCGGTGCCGCCTTCGTCGCGGACGAGGTCGCGGGTGTCGGTGTCGAGCGTCCAGCCGGCGAAGCCGAGCCTGCGGCCGGTCAGCGTCCCGGCCAGCGGTTCGCGCCGTTCGCTGCGGCGCAGGATCGCCTTGACCCGCGCCAGCAGCTCGCGCGGGCTGAACGGCTTGGCGAGGTAGTCGTCCGCGCCGATCTCCAGACCGACCACCCGGTCGGTCTCTTCCGACAGCGCGCTCAGCATCAGCACCGGCGGCCCGCCGCTCGCGCTGAGCCGTCGCGCCACCGACAGCCCGTCCTCGCCCGGCATCATCACGTCGAGCACGACCAGGTCGAACCGTCCAGCCTTGAGCTGGACATCCATCTCGGCGGCGTCCTTGGCGGCGGTGGCGCGCAGGCCATTGCGCTCAAGGTATTTTGTCACCGCATCGCGGATTTCGCGGTGATCGTCGACGACCAGGATGTGCGGCAGCTGCGGTTGATCGGCCATGTCGATCATTTAGCCCGATCCGGCGCCAGCAGGACAACGGTTCTGTCGCCGACCTTCGCAAGCCGCCGGTTTGCGACAGACCGATACAAATCCCCGGCCGGCCGACAAGCTGCTGCGACAGGACGGGCCGATCGTCTCCTCATCCAATTCGGACAACGAGGAGATCGGACATGAAACGCAGCACGATCCTGACGCTCGGTGCGGTCGCGGCGATGGTGGCGATCGGCGCGGTGGCCATCCCGGCGATCGCCGGAGGCGGCCCGTTCACCAATTGCGGCCCGCATGGCGGCTGGGGACCGATGGGCGGATGGGGCCCCGGCATGATGCAATTCATGCAGGGATGGGGCGGTCGTGGCCCGGGCTGGGGCGGCTTCGCCGGCCACCCGATGATCAAGACGCTCGATGCCAATGGCGACGGCGTCGTCACACCCGAGGAAGCCAAGGCCGGCATCGCGACGCTGCTCAAGAAGTACGACGCTGACGGCAACGGCAGCCTATCGAAAAAGGAATTCGGCGACCTGGTCGCCGACATGGCCCGCGGCATCGCCGAGCGTCCGTTCACAATGCTCGACGCCGACAATGATGGCCAGGTCAGCCTCGCCGAAATGAATGCCCCGGCGCAGGTGATGGCCCGCATGCACGCTTGGCGACACGGGCCAACGACGCCAGAAACCACTCCGCAGAAGCCCTGATCCGGTTGGCGCGGCGTCGCAAGCCGGCGCCGTGCCTCGACATTCCCGAGACGACAAGGACACCTCGTTGAACTCTCCCGCTGGTTATTCACGCACGCAGATCATGCTGCACTGGATTGTGGTGGCGCTGGTCGCCGCCCAGTACGTCTTCAAAGACGCCATCGCGCAGGCCTGGATGGCTTGGCATCAAGAACTGCCGTTCGCGTTCGATCCGCGCATTGCCGCCCACGTGATCGCGGGCCAGCTCATTCTTGTACTGATCGGCTGGCGGCTGGTGCTGCGCATCCAAAACGGCGCGCCGCCCCCTCCCGAGGATGAACCAGCGCCGATGCGGGTGATCGCCAAGCTCTCTCATGCCGGCTTCTATGTTATCCTGGCGGCGCTGTCGGTTAGCGGCGCGGCGGCCTGGTTCAGTGACATCGTGCCGGCGGCCCGGCTGCACAACCTCCTGAAGACACTGCTGCTCGCCTTGGTCGTGCTGCATGTCCTCGCAGCCCTGCTGCACCACGTGGTGCTGAAGACCGACGTGATGCGGCGGATGGTCCGGCCGGAAGCCTGACGCCCTTCTGTCTCAATCTGGCTCGGGCCGGTGGACTCCCGGGCCAGCAACACGTCTCTCTTGCCCGCACAACGACCCGAAGGCTTTCACACGAACAGAGCCGTTGATGCAGATCTGTTCGCTCCCGGTAATTTTCCGATCTATTTGCCGAGTTCTTAGCCGATTAGGTGATCGAGTGGATCGACGCGAGATCCGGCGCAAGGAGTCACGAGCTGTCATGACCGCACCATCGACACCGTCTGCTCCGGTCAGGGCGGGCGCAAACGAGCCACCGCCGGCAGCGAGAGCACGAGCCATGGCGCACCTGCGTCGGCCCATCGTGCGATATGCTCTGATCGGGGCCGGAGGTCTGGCCGTCATTCTTGCCCTCGTCGGTTTCGTCAACAATCGCCCCATCCGGGTGGACGTGGCGGTCGTAGAACGTGACGTTACCGTGCGCGTGTTCGGGCTAGGCACGATCGAAGCCCGCGTGATGTCCAAGATCGGCTTCGAGGTCGGCGCGACGCTCGTCGAACTGAACGCCGACCACGGCGACCGGGTGGTCAAAGGCCAGGTACTCGCCCGGCTGAGCCTCGGCGAGCAGGAAGCCAAGGTCGCCAGGGCCAAGGCCTCGCTTGAGGTCGCCGAGGCCAACATCAATCGGGCGGATGCCAATCTGGAAAAAGCGCGCGCTGTCCTCGCCCAGAAGCAGGAAGCGAACCGGCGCAAGCAGGCGCTGATGGGGCGGGAGATCGTCGCCCCGCAGGCGGCAGAGGAAACGGCGCGCGACGAGTCGACTGCCAAGGCTGATGTCACCGTCGCGGAAGCCGAGATCGCCAGCACCAGGGCGCAACTGAGCGACGCACGGTCGCAACTCCAGTACGAGGAAACGCTGCTCGGACACCGGACGCTGGTGGCGCCCTACGATGCGATCGTGATCGAGCGCTTCAAGGAATTGGGCACCGTGGTGAAGGCTGGCGATCCGATCTTCACGCTGGTCGCGACGGATTCGTATTGGGGGCTGGCCTATGTCGACGAGTCGCGCGCCGGTTTCATCACCGAAGGCCAGCGGGTCGATGGCCGGATGCGGTCGCGGCCGCTGGAGGCGTTCACCGGCAAGGTCGCGCGGATCGGCCTCGAAAGCGACCGCGTCACCGAGGAACGCCGCGTCTATGTCAGGGGCGACAACCCGCCGCCACGCGTCTTCCTGGGCGAACAGGTCGAGTTCCTGATCACCGTCGCCACGCTCGACACCGCGCTATTGGTGCCGGAGGCCGCCGTGCACGGCTACAACGGACGCGAGGGGATGGTCTGGACCGTCGAGGACGGCCGGCTTCACCGGCGGCACGTCAAGTTCCGGCACCGCACCGAGGATTCCCGCCTCGAGATCGCCGGCGGCGTGCCGGACGGCGCGCGCGTCGTCACCCGCGTCGACGGCGGTTTTCGCGACGGGCGTTCGGTTCGGATCAACGAGGGCGGCAAGCCGTGAACCTCGCTGTTCGCGACATCCGGCACAATCTCGGCCGCTTCCTGCTGACCTGTGTGGGGCTGGGGCTGCTGCTCGGCGTCGTTTTGGCGATGATCGGCATCTATCGCGGGCTGGTGGTCGAAGCCATGACCGTGGCACGCGCGCCGGCGGTCGATCTCTGGGTCGTCGAAGCCAATACCCGCGGCCCGTTCGCCGAAGCCTCGCGCATCCCGGGCGATCTCCGCGAGTCCGTGGCGCGCATCGCCGGGGTCGCCGCGGCTGGCAGCGTCACATATCAGACGGTCGAGGCCGAACACCTCGGGGGCAAGCTCAGGCTCTACGTGATCGGCTACGAGCCGACCCGTCCCGGCGGCCCGCCGGAAGTGATCAGCGGCCGGGGAATTGGGCAAAGTCACTACGAGATGGTCGCCGACCGCAGCGCGGGCCTTGATCTCGGCGCCCGCATTCGTCTCGGCCGCAACGTCTTCACCGTCGTCGGGCTGACCCGGCAGCAGGTCAACACCGGTGGCGATCCCGTGGTCTACGTCACGCTGCTCGACGCCCAGAAACTGCAGTTCGACCTGGCGCCGCCCGCCGCCCGCGTGCAACTGGCGCGGGGCGTGTCGGGCGCCAACCGCGACACCGTCAACGCCGTGATCGCGCGCCTCGACCCTGATGCCTCGGCGGATGCGGTGGCGCAGGCGGTACGCCGCTGGAAGCACCTCGCGGCGATCACCCAGGAACAGCAGGAACTGATCCTGACCCAGTCGCTGGTCGATCGCGCGCGGCGCCAGATCGGATTGTTCACCTCGTTGCTGCTGGTGGTTTCGGCGGTGATCATCGCGCTGATCATCTACACCATGACGATGGAGAAGCTGAAGCAGATCGCGACGCTGAAGCTGATCGGCGCGCCGGACCGCACCATCGTCGCCATGATCGTGCAGCAAGCGCTGGCGCTCGGCTTCATCGGCTTCACCATCGGCGCCACGCTGATCGCAACCATCAAGGACAATTTCCCGAGGCGCGTGGTGCTCGAACCTGACAACGTCGCCACCCTCGGCCTGGTCGTGTTCGTCGTGTGCGTCCTGGCGAGCAGCCTCGGCGTGCGCGCCGCTTTGCGGGTCGATCCCGCGACCGCGCTCGGAGGCTGACATGGCGCCTGCGCAAACCAATCATCCGCTGGTCCGGCTGCAGCATCTGTCGAAGCATTTCGGCGAAGGTGAGACCCGCGTCGACGCGTTGCGCGACGTCTCGTTCGACGTCGATCCGGGACAGGTCGTCGCGCTGCTCGGTCCCTCCGGATCGGGTAAATCGACGCTGCTCAACATCATCGGCTGCATCCTCGATCCGTCGTCGGGGTCGATGGAACTGGACGGCGAATCGGTGCTGGCGGACGGTTATTGGCGGAAGCCGAACCTCCGGCAATTGCGGCTCTACA
>DAIMJJ010000142.1:0-11174 GCA_036722275.1 Rhizobium sp.
TGCTGTTGACCCAAAGCAGTCTTGATGTAATGAAGTTCACTCGCGCTGAAGCTTAGGTTCGCCGCGCAGGAAAAATGCGTCGACTCTCAGTCCCACGGGCAGCTTCTGCCCCGGATCGAGGTCGACCAGCACCTGCAACACCTTCATGTCGACCTTCTCGGCCGGCCGGCCGGTCTGCACATTCTTGGACCCAAGCCGCTGGGCGACGCGGGCAACGGTGCCGCCAAAGCGGCGTCCAGGAAACGCATCGGCCGTCACCTCGACCCTTTGGCCTCTGTCGACATGATCGATATCGGTTTCGTCGACTTCGGCGCGCACGCGCAGATGCGTGAGATCACCGACAACGGCAATCGGCGTCGGGTCGATATTGGTGACCGCCTCACCGGCATTGCGGAGCCGACGCAGGATCGTTCCCGCGATCGGGGAACGGATGATCGTCTTGTCGAGCAGGGCCTGAGCCAACGCCACCTGGGCCTCGCTAGAGGCGACCACGGCGCGCGCGGCGGCGATATCTTCCGCGCGCGATCCGGCTTCGATCAGCGCCAGCCGCTCCGACATCGCCGCGTGGCGGGCTTTGGTCGCGTTCAGCGTCGAGGCCGCCTGATCGCGCGCGGCCTCGGTCGCGGCGCCCCGTTCGGCAAGGGGTTGTTTGCGTTTGAAATCGCGGGTGGCAAGGTCGAGATCGGACTCGAGCTGAGCCAGGTTTGCGCGTGCCTCACGCCGCTCTTCGGGCCGCGCACCGGCGATGATCTTCTCCAATTCCGCCGCCTGGCGCGCCAATTCCGCTTTGGCTGCCGCCAGGCGCGCAGCCTGCTCGCTGTTCTCCACGATCGCGATGACCTGTCCGGCCGACACGACGTCGTTCTCGTCAACCAGCACTTTTTCGATCACGCCGATCACCTGCGAGGCGATGAGCCGTTCCTCGCCTTTCGGCTCGACAAGACCGGGCGCGGTGGCGGCGAAACCCCCTGTGCGAGATTGAGCCGGGCCGCTCTCCTGCGCAAAGGTCAACCCGGCCGGCACGGCAAGCGCGGCGAGACAGACCGCGCCGATCGTCACGGCGGCCAGCTTACGCGGACTAATCACGAGGCAACTCCTGTCTTCACGAGGGCCCCGGCCGCCTGCGGCGCCGGTTCCGGCCGGATGCGGCCGTCTTCCAGATAGGCGATGCGGTCGGCGAACGGCAGAATGCGCGGATCGTGGGTGACGATGACGACGGCGCGGCCCTGGTCGTGCGCCAGCATCTGGAAGAGCTGCATCGCTTTGTGCCCGTTGTCGGCATCGAGCGCGGCGGTCGGCTCGTCCGCCATCAGGATCTGCGGATCGTTGGCAAGCGCGCGGGCAATGGCGACGCGCTGCATCTGCCCGCTGCTGAGTTGGCCGGGATAAGCGTCGAGCCGGTTGGCAAGCCCGACCTCGCTCAGCAGATCGCGGGCGCGCTGGCGTCCGGCTTGCAGCGCGACGTTCATCAGATCGAAGGCGACAAGCACGTTTTCCGTCGCCGTCAACACCGGGAAGAGATTGTAGGCCTGAAAGACGAAGCCGAACATTCTGAGCCGCAGGGCCCCAAGCGCGTCATCACTCAAGCCGGCGATGTCCTGCCCGCAAATGCGAACGCTGCCGCGGGTCGGGCGCAGGAGTCCGCCCAGTATATGAATGAGCGTCGTCTTGCCACTGCCCGACGGCCCCATCAACAACAGAACTTCGCCGGCCCTGACCTCAATATCGAGGTCGCAGAGCGCCGTGAACGCGTTAGCGCCGGTGCCGAAAATCTGACCGATCCGGTGCCCCGTGATGAGAGGATCGCTCAACGGAACACCTTGACCGGATCGATGGACATGACCTTCTTCAGCGACAGCAGCGAGGCAGCCACGCACATGGCCTCTGTGACAGTACCAATCGCCAGCACCATCCACCACGGCACCTCTGGCGAAGCCGTGCTATCGCGCCCGAGCGCGGCGATGACAAGCACGATCGCGATGCCCAGGAGGTAGCCAAGCAAGCCTCCAATCAGCGCCTGCTTGATGACGATAGCGTAGAGATAGCCGCGCGTCCCCCCCATGGCGCGCAGGGTGGCGTATTCGGGCAGCCGGTCGATCGTGCTGGCGTACAGCGTCTGCGCCGCGATCACCGCGCCCACGAGCAGCGCAAGAACCGACGACGAAATCATCGTGATGCCCGCCCCGGTCGAGAACAGCCAGTAGTTGCGGCTGCGTTGCGCAAATGCTTCCGCGGTCAGCACATCGACGTCGGGGAGGCGGTCGGCCAACAGGCGCCGCGTCCCCTCGATCGGCGCCCCCGGCTGCAGACGGATCGGAACGTAGGTGATGGTTTTTTCCGGATTGTTGAGGATGGCCGAAACTGTTCGCGCCTGACGCAGCGAAGTGAATACATACGGTGATTGCGTGAAGGTCCGTATGCCGGAGGTGAAGCCGACGACGCGGACGCGACGGTCGTTGATTTCAAACAATTGCCCGACGGCGGTGACGCCGAGTTTGCTGGCGTAGAGACGATCGATGATCACGGCATCGGGTGTCAGCAGCGCGGTTCGCACGTCAAGATTGCCTTCGAGATTCCAAGGCTGACCAAGCGTGCTATCCGGCTCAATCCCGATCACCAGGACCGTCTCGCGCACGCCGTCCGGCTTCTTCCAGAACCCGAAACCCAACAAATACGGTTCGGCCTCGGCCACTCCCTCGACTTGCAGCGCCTGGAAGCGACGGCGCTCTTCCATCGGTGTGGCGAGATCGACAGTGCGCACGCCGTGCGCGGCGATCCAAATATCCGCACCCGCATGATCGATCAATGTCGAGGTCGTATGCAGGAAGTTCAGCAGCATGCCAAGCTGCGTGCCCATCAGCACCGTGGAGAAGGCAATACCGATCAGCGTGACGGCGAAGCGCACGCGATCGTGCGCGAGGTTGCGCCAGGCGATGAGACTGGTGAGGCGCGGTTGCCACGCCGCCGCTGACGGAAGAGGTCGACCTCGTTTCGTGACCACCTCGACCACCGTCGCATCCTTCATGGGGTCTTCTCTTAGATCCGCGACGTGCGAGGTCGCTCGTTCAAGGACGTAGTTGCCTATGCGTCGGCCATTCTAGCACGTGCCACCCCGGGCGGCGCTGCGCCTTGGCCGGCTCCAGTTCGCACCATGGCCGTGCCGGCGACCTCTTGTGTGGCTCCGAAGCGCCGCGGCCGCCGATCTTGGCGCCTTGAGTGCCGTCACGCGGTTCGCCCCGCGCACGCGCAGAGCCGCTCAGCCGCGAGGCGCGACTCATTGTCAAAAGCGCATGGGTGATCGGAAGCTTGGCGGGTCGCGGTGCGGCGCGGCAGGTAGCGGGACTTGGCGCGGCGCTTCTAGAGCAAACTATCGAGTGATTGAATGAGAAATTGCGTCCGAACCTCGGGCGGCAGATCGATCAACGTCCGGGCGTCGTCAGCAGCAGCGATACCGGTGGTCAATACTCCGAGGAGAAGCGCACCGATCAGTTTGCGCTTCATCTGCTTCCCCTGCAGTTCTGATTGTGTACCACCGGCCGAGGTTCAAAAGCATCCACCGAAGCCTCGACCCCGCCCGAACCCGGGACCATTACCCGCCCCTTGTCCCCTGCCACCGCCGCGACCGAGCGCCCATTTCGGACGAAGATTGTCGTCGCGAAGCGCGAAAGTCTGGTCGCCAGTTTTCACGGACTTCGCGATGAAAGCATCGGGCGGCATCCGATCAGTCCGGAACGCGTCGAAAGAAATCTGCTGGCCAACCGGTGCTGCTTTCAGCACGTCACCAACGGCCGCCGACGGGCCAAGGTGAAGGTTGACGGTTTTATCTTGGGTCTGGACGATCAGATGAGCGCCTTCCGCGCTTCGCCCGGTGGTCAGCTTGCACGGACCGACTTTCGTGTCCTTGACGGCTCCCGACATCGAAACAATGGCGGGCCTGTCGGCACGCCGTGCCATCCCGGTCTGGTCTCCCGTTCCCTTCTGGGCGAAAGCCGTGCCGCCGACCATGGCAGCTGCTAGGAACGCAATTGCCGCATAGCTTCGTCGATACTGCATTTCGGTTCTCCCTGTGCCGAGAGCTACTGCGACAATACTAACGCGTTGCCGCCGGGGGCCATTGATCTAGCTCAGCCAGCAGGTGCGTGAGGCTGCCAGTCAGGCGATCAGGTCAGGCCACGTCGGACAAGGAATTTCGATACTCACTGAGCGCTCCGTTTGCGGCAAACCTCGGGAAGCAAAGCGGAACGATGTGCTCGGCCACGTCCGCCGGAGTCTTCAATTCAACAGGATCTTCCCCGGGCATCACAGCGGCACGAAGTTTGGTCCGCGTCGGACCAGGGTCGACCAGATTGACCTTGATTGGAGTGATCGCGAGTTCGGCCGCCCAGACGCGGACGAGCGTCTGCAATGCGGTCTGCGCAGCCGCATAAGGACCTCGATACGCCGGTGCCGTGGCGGCGGAAGCGTCGGTCAGAAACACGGCACGGCCGGCATCCGACATCCGCAGCAGCGGCTCCATGCAGCGGATGATCTGGAAATGCGCGGTCAGGTTCAGCGCGACGACGTCATTCCACGGCTTCAGCCCGATATGGCCGAGCGGTGAGCTCGGCCCGGCGATGCCGGCGGCAGATACCAGCACGTCGAGCTTGCGGTGCCGCTCATGCAGCGTCGCGCCGAGCCTAGCGACGCCGTCGGAATCGGTGATGTCCAGCGGCACCAGCGTCGCGGGCTCGCAGCCCGCCTTGCGAATTTCGTCGTCGAGTTCTTCAAGTCCGCCTTGCGTCCGGGCGACGGCGACGACATGCGCCCCGGCCTTCGCCAACGCCAGAGCCACGGCAAACCCGATGCCGCGCGAGGCGCCCGTGACGAGAGCAACGCGGGATGCGAGTGGAAGAGACATGGAATTCCTCTCAAGGACATTTGAATTTCGACATCGGCCAGCCGAGCGTCGGCTCTATTCGACGGCAGCGTGATTTTGCTTGGCGTCGACCGCGGAGTTGGGGCCCTTGATCAGGGCCGTTGGCATTCGCAGTGGTCGGCTTCGGTTGGTTCGCGCGGGGTGGACGAGACGAGTGTCCCGGCCATGAATCCGGCGATGGCGATGACCGGATCGGTTTCGGTCGTTGCGACGGTACGAATGCCGCGCGCTTCCATGCGAGCAACAAATCCCGCCCCGGCGCTGCCTGCGATGACGACGTCCACCGCATCGAGCGGATGCGTGCCCTCGCCTTTGAATTCCAGAATCGACTGATCCTTCGGCAGATCCAATCGATCGACTTCGAGCGGCGCCCGACACGGCGCCACTTTGAACACCAGGAAGCGGCGGCTCTTGCCGGCGTGGGCGGTAACGGTTCGAAAATTCTGGCTGGCGACCGCGATCAGCATGGCACCTTCCTAATTGGACTGTTGCGTAGCAACGACAGAGATGGTGTCGGCCACATTGGCCGGGCTGCTATCGGACAGCATGGCTGTTCGAATGTCTTTCGGAATTGGCCGCGGTCGTCCATCGCTGACGAACGCGATCTTGACTCGGGCTGCAAACAGCACGGTCCCGCCGCGGACAACCTGCTGCCCCAGGGTGATCGACGCGCCCTTGACCTCGAGCGGCCTCGTGACGACCTCGAGAACATCGTCCATTCGCGCGGAGCGGTAGAAATCGAGCTGCATCGATCGCACGACAAATGCGTAACGCGAACGATCTTCTGTGCCGTTCTCGAAAAGCGCGCGCTGATCGGCGCCGATCAGCCGAAGATAATTGCTGCGGCCTCGCTCGACGAAACGCAGGTAGTTGGCGTGGTAGACGATTCCGGTGAAGTCGGTGTCTTCATAGTAGACCCGAAGCGACATGCGATGACTGCCGTCGCGCATCTCGCCATCGAGTTGCAGGTGACCGGCCGTGATCGGCCGCGGCCCGCAAGACTTCGGCAGATCGATGCCCCGCGCTCCATCGACCATGATGAAGCGCGGCATTTTCTTTCCGGGCCACGATGCGTTCATTGCTCATTCCACAGGCGGTGGCGTGCACGGACACGCCGTGCGTATTCGTCTTGGTCGTCCCCGAACAACAGGTCTCAGCTGGTACCAATGCGGATCTTGGTATCAGAGAGGAATTCGTAGGGGACCAGCGCCAGATTGAGTGGCGCCGGCCCTAACCGCGCGCGCCCCGACGAGTCGTATTGCGACCCGTGGCAATGGCAAAGCCAGCCGTCGTAATTGCCCTCGTGTTCGGTCGGAATGCAGCCGAGATGCGTGCAGATCGCCGACACGACGAGCCATTGCTCGTGACCGGCCTTGACCCGTTCGGAATCCGGCTGCGGATCGCGGAAGCTCTTCCAATCGGCGGTCTGGGCCGCTTCGATTTCTTTCGGCGTGCGATGGCTGATGAACAGCGGCTGGCCGCGCCAAAACACCTTGATGACCTGCCCTGCCGCCAGCGGAGCCAGATCGACCTCTAGCGGAAAGCCGGCGGCCACCGTGGACGCGTCGGGATTCAATTGCGACACCATCGGCCAGCTCACGGCAGCGGCGCCGACCGCGGCGACGGCACCGGTCGCCAAGAACAAAATGTCGCGCCGCGTAGGCTCGTCAAATGTTGTGGTGGTGACCATATCGTTCTCCTACTACAGGCGGCGAGATCAGGTCTTTGCCTCCTCGCCGGTCGAGGCACTATCGATCGGGCGAGGTCTTGCGCAGGTCGCCGGCGGCGCGCGCAACGATCGCAACGACCTCGGCCTCGAAATCGGGATCCTGGTTGAGGCGCTTGGCCGCCATGTCGCGCAGATTGTCGAGCGCGGTGCGCACGAACGACGACAGATTGGCGTTGTCGAACAGGCGGCAGTCGGCATCGCGACAGTCGTCGCCCATCCGCGAGGCCCGTTGCCGGAACGCGGCGATCCGCTTGAACGCGGTATCGGCATCTGCGCGATTGTCGGCGAGATGGGCGCGGCCCTGCTCGGTGATCAGGTAGAGCTTCTTGCTGCCTTCGGGTTGAGAGCTGAGGTGACCAAGCTCTTCGAGCAGGGTCAGCGTCGGATAGACCAGGCTCGAGCTCGGCACGTAGCTACCGCCGGCGGTTTCCTCGATCGCCTTGATGATGTCGTAGCCGTGCCGAGGCCGCTCGGCGACCAGCGCGAGTGCAATGAGCTTGAGACCCTCCTGCCCGAGCATGCGACCAAGCCGCATGCCCCGGCCGCCGCGCCCGCCTCGACCGCCGCGCCCCCGGCCGCTGCCAGCAATCCCTAGGCGCCCCCCGCGAAATCCCGGCGCTCCGCCGTCACAGCCCCAAGCTTTTCCTCGTTCCAATCCGTTCATCCTGGACCTCCATAAGATATATCGTACGATATATCCGTGGCCCCGCGTCGTAAAGATATATCTTAGTGAGTTTCGACATATCTTTTCTGTCGAGGCGGTATGGAGCCATTCTCCGGCGGCTGGGGAGGACAGGGTGGATCAATGCTCATCGAGCGGCTTCACATTCGTGGCGGCCCAGGTCTTCAGCAGATGGCCGAGACGCAAGAAGGCGTCCGCCCGCGCCGATTGCCTGCGCCAGGCCAGCCCGATCTGGCGCTTGTTGGCCTCGCCGGCGAGCGGCCGGATGGCGACGGCGCTGCCTTGCAGCACCCCGCCGTTGATGGCGAGATCGGGCAGCAAGGTGGTGCCGAGATTTTCCGCGACCATCGCCACCAGGGTATGCAGGCTGGTCGCGGCGAAGCTGGTGACGGCTTGCTCGGCGGCGACCTCGAGCAATGGCAGCGCGTGACTGTGCAGACACTGCTCTTTCTCCAGAAACATCAGCGCCTCGCCGTCCAAAGCCCGGATGTTCACCCGATCCGCCTCGGCCAGCGGGTGCTGGGTGGAACAGGCGAAGCGGTAGGTGTCGTCGAACAGCATGAAGGTGTCGCAGCCCGGCGTCTCGTAGGGAAAGGCCATCAGCACCAGATCGAGACGCCCCGCCGCCAGCCATTCGAGCAGCGCGTGGGTCTTGTCTTCGCGCAGCGTGAGACGCAGCAGCGGAAACTGCCGGTTTAAGTGCGGAATCAGGCGCGGCAGCAGAAACGGGCTGATGGTCGGGATGACGCCGAGATCGATCAGGCCGGACATCGGCTCGGAGGCGTCGGCCGCCAGATCGATCAGGCCTTCGGCCTCCCGCAGCAGCAGCCGCGCCCGCTCCGCCAGTCGATGGCCGACCGGCGTGAGGATGACCGATCGCTTGGTTCGCTCCGCGACCGCAACCCGGAGCAGCGCTTCGAGTTCGAGGATACCGGCGCTCAGCGTCGACTGCGTCACCGCGCAGCTTTCGGCGGCGCGCCCGAAATGCAGATGGTCGGCAAGCGCAACAAGATAGCGCAGGTGGCGGAAATTCGGCAGCGGTCGCATTTCAATCGACACTCTCGATTACAGTGATGGAAATTATTCGCTTTTTTCAATGTATATGCTGGCCTAGAACCTGCGCAACGCTCTTCTGAGCAAGGAAACGGAATGATGAACGAAGCCACAGTGTCGTCGCCGCCTCCCCTGCGACCGGAGGTCAAGGCCTTCTTCGACGAGACCACCAACACCATCAGCTACGTCGTCAAGGATCCGACGTCGCCGGCCTGCGCCATCGTCGACAGCGTTCTGGACCTCGACTACGCCGCCGGTCGGATCGGCTACCGCTCCGCGGATGCGATCGTCGACCATGTCCGCTCCGCCGGCCTCCGGGTGGAATGGCTGATCGAAACCCACGTTCACGCCGACCATCTGTCCGCGGCGCCCTATCTGCAGCAGCAGCTCGGCGGCAAGATCGCGATCGGTGACCGGATCGCGGTGGTGCAAGACACCTTCGGCAAGGTGTTCAACGAAGGCACCGCCTTCCAGCGCGACGGCAGCCAATTCGATCATCTGTTCGCCGACGACGAAGTCTACCGGATCGGCTCGCTGGACGCGCGGGCGTTTCGCACGCCCGGACACACGCCCGCCTGCATGACCCATCTGATCGGCGATGCGGCGTTCGTCGGCGACACCTTGTTCATGCCGGACGGCGGCACCGCGCGGGCGGATTTTCCCGGCGGTGACGCGCGTCAGCTCTATCGATCGATCAAGCGCATCCTCGCGCTGCCGCCGCAGACGCGGTTGTTCATGTGTCACGACTACGGCCCCGATGGCCGCGACATTCGTTGGGAGACCACGGTCGCGGCCGAGCGCGACCACAACATCCACGTCCGCGACAGCGTCAGCGAGGACGAATTCGTCGCCATGCGCACCGCGCGCGACGCCACCCTGGACATGCCACGGCTGATCCTTCCATCGCTGCAGGTGAACATGAAAGCAGGACGATTACCGGAGCCCGACCCGGCCGGGAAGCGCTTCCTCAAAGTGCCGCTGAACAGCCTGTAACTTCCAAGCTCAACAGAAAGGTCTGATAGCATGAGCTGCTCGAACACCGCCGCCGTCCCCTCGGCTCCCATCGTCGAAGCCGTCGCCCCCGTCCAGGCGGCCGTGGCGGCTTCCGCTGCCCCCGCAGTGGGAATGCCGCGCATCAACGCGCCGGCGCCGCACTTTGCGGCGAAGACCACCTTCGGCGATCGCACGCTGGCCGATTATCGCGGCCGCTGGCTGGTGCTGTTCTCGCATCCGGCCGATTTCACGCCGGTCTGCACCACCGAATTCATCGCCTTCGCCAAGGCGGCCGACAAGTTCAAGGCCGCGAATTGCGAACTGCTCGGGCTGTCGATCGACAGCATCTATTCGCATCTCGCCTGGGTCGGAAACATCAAGGAGAAGTTCGGCGTCGACATCCCGTTCCCGATCATCGAGGATTTGTCGATGACCGTCGCCAAGGCCTATGGGATGATTCATCCGGGTGCCTCCGACACCTCGGCGGTGCGCGCCACCTTCATCATCGACCCGGAGGGAATCCTCAGGGCCATGGTGTACTATCCCATGACCAACGGCCGCAGCGTCGCGGAAATATTCCGCCTGGTGCAGGGTCTACAGACCAGCCTCGGCAACGGCGTCGCCACGCCCGAAGCCTGGCAGCCGGGCGACAAGGTCATCGTCGGCGCCCCGACCACCGTCGCGCAGGTGGCGGCGCGGATGTCGGAGGGACTCGAGACCGTCGACTGGTACTTCTCGAAGAAGGCGCTCTGAGCGCGCCCCTCGGAGCCTCGCCGCGACGGCGAGGCTCCCCTCATTCGCGCGCCCGGTCGGTGAGCCAGCATGCTATTCCAGACCCTCTCCAGCGTTTTGTCCGGCGCGCTGTCGGGCTTCATCCTCGGTCTGATCGGCGGCGGCGGCTCGGTGCTAGCGACGCCGCTGTTGCTGTATGTGGTGGGCGTCGCCGAGCCGCACGTCGCCCTCGGCACCGGCGCGCTGGCGGTGTCGGCCAATGCCTACGCGAACCTGATCGGCCACGCGCTCAAGAACAACGTCGTCTGGCGCTGCGCCCTGGTGTTTGCGCTGGTCGGAACGGTCGGCGCGGTGATCGGCTCCAGCCTGGGCAAGCTGATCGATGGCCAGGTGCTGCTGTTCCTGTTCGGCATCGTGATGGCCGTCATCGCCGGGCTGATGCTGCGGCCGCGCACCGTCACCACAACCACCGCACCGGCCATCGACCTGAAGGTATGCGTCCAAGCCGGGCTCGCCGCCCTCGCCGCCGGTGCGGCATCGGGCCTGTTCGGAATCGGCGGCGGCTTTCTGATCGTGCCCGCGCTGATCCTGTCCACCGGCATGACTACGCTCAACGCGGTCGGCACCTCGCTGTTGGCGGTGGGCACTTTCGGACTCGCCACCGCCGTCAACTATTCCCTGTCGGGCCTGGTGGACTGGCGCATCGCCGCCGAATTTCTTGCCGGAGGCGTCGTCGGCGGACTGGCCGGCACGTTCCTGGCGGGGCGGTTGGGCGCGCGCAAGAATACGCTCAGCCGCATCTTCGCGGTCGTCGTGTTCGCGGTCGCCGGCTACGTCCTTTACCGCTCCGGCCGCGAATTGTGGGGGCAAGCCTTCTAAGCATCCGACGGACTTCGGTAGGTTGACGGTCGGGGCAATTCAGTTATATCTTCGTTATTACTTAAATGGAGTCAGTTTACCCGCTGAAGGATGCGGACGACTGCAGGTGGTCACCGCACCGTCGGCCAGCCCACGTAGGATGATGGTGGCAGGGCCCCGACATCGTCCTGACCTGCGATTTGCTGGACGAG
>DAIMJJ010000143.1:0-11163 GCA_036722275.1 Rhizobium sp.
GTGGCGCGCGAGCAGAAGGTCGACATCATAGGGCTGTCCGGCCTCATCACGCCATCGCTCGACGAGATGGTGCATGTGGCCTCCGAGATGGAGCGTCAGGGCTTTTCCGTTCCGCTTCTGATCGGCGGCGCGACCACCAGCCGCGTACACACGGCCGTCAAGGTGGCGCCGCAATACAAGGCAGGACAGGCGGTCTATGTCACCGATGCCAGCCGCGCGGTCGGCGTCGTGTCGTCGCTGCTGTCGCCGGAAACCCGGCAGGCCTATGCCGATGGCATACGTGGCGAATATGCCAAGGTGGCCGAGGCGCATGCCCGCGCCGAAGCGGAAAAGCAGCGACTGCCGATTGCCCGCGCCCGAGAGAATGCCGTGAAACTCGACTGGTCGTCCTATCGGCCGGTCAAGCCCGCTTTCTTCGGGACCAAGGTGTTCGAGGACTATGACCTCGAGGAGTTGGCGCGCTACATCGACTGGACGCCGTTCTTCCAGACCTGGGAGCTGAAAGGCCGCTTCCCGGCGATCCTCGAAGACGAGAAACAAGGCGAGGCCGCTCGCCAGCTCTATGCCGACGCCCAGGCCATGCTTGAGAAGATCATCGCGGAAAAGTGGTTCCGCCCGCGCGCCGTCATCGGCTTCTGGCCGGCCAATGCCGTCGGCGACGATATCCGTCTGTTCACCGACGAGAGTCGCAACACGGAACTTGCGACCTTCTTCACGCTGCGCCAGCAGCTGTCCAAGCGCGATGGCCGCCCGAACGTCGCCCTTGCCGATTTCGTTGCGCCAAAGGAGACCGGTGTCGGGGACTATGTCGGCGGTTTCGTCGTCACGGCCGGTTTCGAGGAGATCGCCATTGCCGAGCGCTTCGAACGGGCCAATGACGACTACTCGTCGATCCTGGTCAAGGCGCTGGCCGACCGCTTCGCCGAGGCCTTCGCCGAGCGCATGCACGAACGCGTGCGGCGCGAGTTCTGGGGCTATGCGCCGGCTGAAGCCTTCACGCCGGACGAACTGGCCGCCGAAGCCTATGCCGGCATTCGCCCGGCGCCCGGCTATCCGGCCCAGCCCGACCATACCGAGAAGACCACGCTGTTTGCCCTGCTGGATGCGGAGAAGGCGACCGGCGTCAAGCTCACCGAGAGCTTTGCCATGTGGCCGGGGTCGTCGGTCTCCGGTCTCTATATCGGACATCCCGACAGCTATTATTTCGGGGTGGCGAAGGTCGAGCGCGATCAGGTCGAGGACTATGCCATGCGCAAGGGCATGGCGGTGCGCGAGGTCGAGCGCTGGCTTGGACCTGTCCTCAACTACGTGCCGGCTGCGCCCGACGCAAAGGGCGAGTGACGGGCGACGGGCGGTGGTCAGGATTGGTGTCGCCCGAATGCTGAAGCATCGATTCAACGTCTTGAAATCCTGATTCAAGCGGTTCGAATCCTGATTCAGCCGATCGCCGCAAGTCCTTGAAAGGCGAATCAAAAGAGGCGGCCGGAGCTGCGCTCCGATCCGTGTTCGGTACGTCGCGCCGGCTGCGTCAGGCGGAGCGGAAACGGGCCATGATCTCGGCCCGGGTCTTGTCGGTCAGGGTGATGGCGGCGCTGAATTCCAGCACGGAGAGCGCCGCCTCGTCGGGATAGATAATCCGGTCGGTGCGGATTTCTTCCGGCAGCAGGTCAAGCACGCGGCTGTCCGTCGTTGCGGCGCCATTGGCGAGATGTTCCTTCACCGCGATCTGCGGGTCGAGCAGGAAGTTCAGCAAGGCATAGGCCTCGGCCTTGTTGGAGGCCGACGACGGAATGGCGTAGAAATCCGTCCAGAGCTCGCCGCCGTCGCTGCCGAGCCTGTAGGCGATCTCGGGGATGTCCCGGTGCAGTTGCTGCCCGTCGCTCGCCCAGCACATTGCCAGCCAGGCATCGCCTGCACGCATGGCCGGCTGATAGTCGCTGTCGACGGCGGTGAGATGCGGCCTGGCCGACATCAGCAACCGCTCGGCTTCGGCCAGTTCGTGGGGATCGATCGAGTTGAACGAGTAACCGAGCGAGACCAGCGCGCTACCGATCGCCGTCAGCTGGTAGTCGTGGATGATCGTGCGCCCGGTCGCCTCGTTCATTGCGGTCCGGAAGAAGTCCTTCCAGCTCGTGATTGGGCTTGAAAGGCGCGCCGTGTTGGTGGCGATCCCCGTCGTCCCCCAGTTCTTCGGCAGCCCGTAGATGCGTCCGCAAACCTCTCCGGCGCCGGTGAACAGCAGGTTCTGCGAGCGGGCGTCGTAGTTGGGCAGCCGCGAAAGATCGAGGGCGTCGATCAAACCGAGCTCGACATAGGGCGCGATCACGTAGTTCGTCGGGACGATGAGGTCCCAGTTTGCCGTTCCGTGCCGCAGCTTCTGCAGCATTTCCTCGTTCGAGCCGGACACGGTCACGTCGACCTTGACCCCGGTCGCGGCCGTGAAGGCTTGGAAGGTCGCCGGGTCGTGGTAGTTGGGCCAGGAATGCAGCCGGACCCGGCTGCCGAGCGGCTGCGCATGGGCCTCGTCGAGGAATGGTCGCGTCGGCAGGCCGAGCGTGGCCGAGGCAAGCCCGAGACCGGTCACGCCGAGAAAATGCCGACGGGTGACCGAGCCGCGCTTGAGGCGCATGAACTCGTCCATAAACCTGCGGACAGTCATCGGCAGATCATCTCTGTCGTGCTTGCGCATGGGTGTGATCCTCGCGCTTCCAGTAGAACCGATCCATGATCCCACGATTTTGTAAAGAAAATGGATCGTTTCGGAGCAGAGGGATCATCCGCCTGACGAGGCCCAGTTGCGGGCGAAGGCCCGCATGGTCAAGGGGCCGCGTCCGGTTGGACGCGGCCGTCTCAGGCCGCGAGGATCAGCAGATCGCCGGAATCGATCTTCAGCGCGACATCGTCGCCAAGCGCCGGCGGCTTGATGTCCGGGTCGTTGAACATGTCGAAGGACACGATGTTGCCGGCGACGTCGATGCGGGTGCGGATGACCGAGCCGAGGAAGTGGCTGGAGACCACCTTGCCCTTCAGCGTCGTGTCGCCCCGGGCGCCGTCCATGATCGAGCCGGCCTCGGGGCGCATGGCGAGCTGCAGCGTGCTGCCGGCCGGGGCTTCGATCCTCTGCTTGATGGAGATCGTCATGTCACCGATCGAAACCGTGTTGTCGGACGGATTGACGACCTTGGCCTCGATCAGGTTCAGCGTGCCGACAAAGGAGGCGACGAAGCGGGTTGCCGGCTTGTTGTAGATCTCGAAGGGCGTGCCGATCTGGTCGGCGCGGCCGGCATTCATGACGACGACGCGGTCGGAGATCGACAGCGCCTCTTCCTGGTCGTGGGTGACGAAGACGGTAGTGATGCCGAGCTTCTGCTGGATGTGGCGGATTTCCTCGCGCAGCGAGACGCGGATCTTGGCATCGAGCGCTGACAAGGGTTCGTCGAGCAACAGCACCTGCGGCTTGGGGGCCAGCGCACGCGCCAGCGCCACGCGCTGCTGCTGGCCGCCCGAAAGCTGATAGGGATAGCGGTCGGCCAGATGGTCGAGATGGATCAGCGCCAGCATTTCCTTCACGCGGCTTTCGATATCGGCGCGGGACATGCCGGAGATTTTCAGGCCGAAGGCAACATTGTCGAAGACGTTCATGTTGGGAAACAGCGCATAGGCCTGGAACACCATGCCGATATTGCGCTGGTTGGGCTTGAGGCTCGACTGATCGCGGCCGTCGATGACGATCGAGCCGCCCGACGGTGTCTCGAAACCGGCCACCATGCGCAGGATGGTCGTCTTGCCGCAGCCCGACGGCCCGAGGAAGGAGATGAACTCTCCCTTGTGGATCGCCATGTCGAAGTCATGGACGACCTTCACCGGCCCGAAGGACTTCTGAACTTTGGTCAGGGTCAGGAATGTCATGGGTTTGTTCCTCAGGCCGGGCGTTGAGTGGTTTTCTGGAAGCGCGAGACGAGCTGGATCAGCCCGAGGCAGCCCCAGGTGATGCCGAAGGCGATCACCGCCAGCGCGGCCGGTTCATAGGCGCGGTTGGCGCCGAGCAGTTGCATATAGGGGCCGAAGGCCGGCCGGTTGAGAAGGGCAGCCATGGTGAACTCGCCGATCACGATGGCGAAGGTCAGGAAGGCGCCGGAAAGCACCGCGATCAGCACGTTCGGCAGGATGATGCGAAAGAGGATGCGGGTCCAGCCGGCGCCGAGGCTCTGGGCGGCTTCCGTCAGCGTGCGCACGTCGATCGAGGACAGGCCGGTGTCCACCGCCCGGTACATGTAGGGCAGGGCGAGCGTCGCATAGCCGAACATCAAGAGCAGGTTGGTGCCGGTCAACGATCCGGTGAGCGGCAGCCAGCTTGAGGTGTTGTAGAGCCGGATATAGCCGAAGACGATGACGATCGCCGGAATGACGAGCGGCAGAAGCGTGACGAACTCGATGTAGGGGCGCAGACCCGGCATGCGCAGGCGCACCCAGTAGGCGGTCGGTACCACCAGGATGACGCCGAACAGAATGGTCACCAGCGCCATCGTCACCGAATAGGTGAAGGTCTGCTGGAACTGCGGGTCGCCGAGCACCTTGGCGTAGGCGTCGAAGGAATATTCCCCGCGGCGCATCTTCAGCGAGAAATTGGTCATGCCGATCAGCGGCAGGAGGAAATAGAGGAGGCCGAATGCCAAGGCCCCCCAGGCCCAGATCTTCTTCATTTCAGCCACCTTTCGCTGCGGGCGCGCAGCCAGATATAGATCGCATTGGCAACGCCGGTGACGACGATCATGCCGAAGGCGAGCGCGTAGCCGAGATGCGGATTACCGAGCACGTCGCCGCGGATCTGCGCAAACAGCAGGATCGGCACAATGTTCAGAGAGGAGCCAGTGAGCGCGATCGCGGTTGCGACGGCGCCGAAGGCATTTGCGAAGAGCAGCGCCAGCGTGCCGAGGATCGAGGGCAGCAGGATCGGAAAGGCCACCATGCGCCAATATTGCAGATTGCTCGCGCCGAGGATCGAGGCGGCTTCCTTCCACTCGCGCTTCAGGCCGTCGATCGCCGGGGTGATGATCAGCACCATCAGCGGGATCTGAAAGAACAGATAGGTGAGGGTGAGGCCCCAGAAGGACAGAAGATTGAAGCCGAGCGCGCGCAGATCGATGCCGACCTCGGTGCGCAGAAAGACCGTGACCAGGCCCATGGGTCCGAGCGTCGCCAGGAAGGCGAAGGCGAGGGGCACGCCGGCGAAATTCGAAGCGACGCCGGAAAAGGTCAGGAGCGGCCCGCGGATCCATTGCGGCAAGCCACCGAGAATGACCGCGGTCGCCATGCCGAAGCCGATCAGGCAGCCGAGCAGCGCCGAGGCAAGGCTGATCTTGATCGAAATCCAGTAGGCGGCGAGGATCGAGGGCGTGAAGAGCCCGTTGATGTTGTCGAGCGTGAAGCTGCCATCCGGAGTCTGGAAAGCGCCGAGGACGATCTTCATCGTCGGCAAAATGAGAAAGAGCAGCGTGAAGGCTGCAAAAGGCGTAACGCCGATCCAGTGCAGCGGCAGCCTTATTGCCGGGCGCGTCGCCTTCTGGTCGACCGTGCTGTCAGACGCCATCGAATTGTCCCCCGTCCGCGCTTCATGCGCGGCGTCTATTGAAGAGAAAAGCCGCCCCGGCCTCAAGACCGGGGCGGCGATTCACAGCATTTTTTGATTACTGTACGTTGGCGCCGACGACGCTGTCCCAGCCAACGGTGACGGCAGCCTTGTTGGCATCGACTTCTTCAAGCGTCGGGAAGTAGGCCTTTTCGTAGGAAGCGGCCGGCGGCAGCTTGTCGAGCAGGTCCTGCGGGATCTTGCCGGCCTTCGACATGGCGTTGAAGCGTGCCGGGTGGCAATAGCCCTTCAGCCAGCCGAGCTGACCGTCGTCCGAGTACAGGTGTTCCATCCAGAGCTTGGCAGCGTTCGGGTGCGGGGCATAAGCCGAGATACCCTGAACGTAGACGCCGGCGAGAACGCCCGATTCCGGAACGATGACGTCAACCGGCGGGTTGCCGGCCAGCGTGTCCTTCCACGACAGGGCATTGTAGTCCCAGGCGATGACGATCGGGGTCGAACCCTGGGCGAGCGTGCCCGACTTGCCGATGACCGGAACGAAGTTGCCAGCCTTGTTCAGTTCGGCGAAGAACTTCAGACCGGCTTCACCGGCGTCCTTGCCGGCCTTGGCGCCGGAAGCGAGGCCAGCGGCGAGAACGCCGAGGATGGCCTGGTTGGATGCGCGCGGGTCACCGGCGAGAGCGACCTGACCGGCATAGTCGGCCTTCAGGAGGTCAGACCAGTCCTTCGGGGTTTCCTTGACCAGGTCCTTGTTCACGATCATCGACATGACGCCGTAGTAGTCGCCGTACCAGTAGCCTTCGGCGTCCTTGATGCTGTCCGGAATTTCGTCCCAGGTCGAAACCTTGTAAGGCTGCAGCAGGCCTTCGGCCTTCATCTGCGGACCGAAGGCGAGACCGACGTCAACGACGTCCGGAGCCTGCGGGCCCTTGTTGTCCTTGTTGGCCTTGATGGCTTCGACTTCGTCGGCCGAGCCGGCATCCGGGTTCAGTTCGTTGACCTTGATTTCCGGGTACTTGGCCTTGAAGGATTCGATCACGCCGCCGTAGCCGCACCAGTCGTGGGGCAGGGCGATGGTGGTCAGCATGCCTTCCTTCTTGGCGGCTTCGATCAGTTCGGCGCTCGGCTCGGCGGCGACGAGCGAAGCGGACGCGACGACCATGGCGGTCGACAGCGAAAGCATGCGGCGGAAGTTGGTAATCACTGACATTCTCCTTTTTGGATTTGGCGATGCGCGACTGATATTCAGCTTGCATGATAGTTATGTGACGGTCCCGTCATCCGGTCTTGCGGGCGCGGGCGCGTGATCTTTGCGGCTTTGCTGCTCCTCTCTTCTCCCCTTCATGCGGTATGTTCAACGCGGCCTGCGAAACAGCCGCGCCTGCTCGAACAGCCCCTCGAGCGTATGGATGCGCTCGCGCGTCTCGTCCCAGGCCGAATTTTGCACGGCTTCGATCAGCGCTTCCACGACAAACAGGGTGACGACCGAGGAATCCCAGGCAGACGGCGCCTCGATCTGGACCTTGAAACTGTGCTGCGCGTATTTGGCGACCGGCGACGTCCAGTAATCGGTAAACAGCACGATCGTCACGCCGACGTCTTTCGCGACATTCGCAAGCGTCGCGATATCGTCCTCGTAACGGCGGATGTCGAAAATCACGAGCACGTCGCCGGCGCTCATGTTGAGCATGTGCTGTGGCCAGGAACTGGTGTTGGACGACATCAGCGTCGTCTTCGGCCGGATGACCTGCATATGCGTGAAGAAATACTCGGCGAGTGCGCCGGTGATCCGGCCGCCGACGAAATAGATGCCGCGCTTGCGGTCGGCGAGCAGCGCCGCAACCGCATCAAAGGTCGCCGTGTCGAGCTCGCTCAGCGTCTGGCGCATATTGTTCATCACCGCTTCGGCAAAGCGATTGAGAATATGCGTGCCCGGCGCATTGGCGGCCCAGCGGTCGTGCTTGGCGATCGGGTTGGAAAGTGTCGCCTCGAGCTCGTGGTGCAGATGGGCCTGGAATTCGGGATAGCCCTTGTAGCCGAGCTTCTGCACCATGCGCGCGACCGTCGGCGTCGACACGCCGGCATTGTCGGCGACGGTGGTGATGGAGCCGAGGCCGGAGACCGGATAGTTTTCCAGCAGACTGTCCGCGAGCTGGCGCTCAGCCCGCGTCAGCCCATCGAAATGGGCGCGGATCACGTCCGAGACTGTCTTTGCGGTCTGGCTCAATGCCTGATTTCCCCTGCGGCCGATCTTTCGCCGGCCTGTCACAAAACTATCGTGGCAGGACGGAACTCTGTCAATGTGTGCGGTGAAGAGAAATTTTCATGACGTAGTTGACAGTGCCGCAAACGTGAAGAATTCTCTTCGCAACGATAAAAAGCCGAAAGGCGCCGGGGGAGTTTCTGCATGCTCTTGAGGTCCGATATCCTGACTGAGGCGGACGGCGAAGCCGTGGCCGTCGAGAACCCGGAAGGCGCGGGGCGCTGCCTTTTCGTGTGTGAGCATGCCTCGCGCCGCATGCCCGAGCATGCCGGAAATCTCGGCCTGGACGATGATGCTCTGATCAGCCACATCGCCTGGGACCCGGGCGCGCTCGATCTGGCCAAACGTCTATCCGCCATGCTGGACGGCCCGCTCGTCCATCAGCGGTTCTCGCGTCTCGTCTATGACTGCAATCGCCCGCCGGAAGCCCCGGCTGCGATGCCTGAAAAGAGCGAGATCTATGAAATCCCCGGCAATCATGGCTTGTCGCCGGCCGAGCGCTATGCCCGCACGGCGGCCCTCTACGTACCGTTTCACGATCGCGTTTCCGCGCTCTCGCAGGCTCGTGCCGTGCGTGGTCAAAAAAGCGTGATCGTCACGGTTCACAGTTTTACGCCCGTCTACATGGGAAAGCGGCGCGACGTCGAGATTGGCATCCTCCACGACGACGACAGCCGGCTCGCTGATTGCATGCTCGATGCGGCCAAGGATGGCCGCTACCGCGTCGCGCGCAACGAACCCTATGGACCGCAGGACGGTGTTACCCATAGTCTCAGATTACATGGTCTGCCGTTTGGATATCTGAACGTCATGATCGAGGTGAGGAACGATCTCCTGCGGGACGAGAACGGCCAACGGGCCGTTGCCGATTATCTGGCCGGCCTTCTGCAGGCCGGTCTGGAGGCGCTTCCGGACTGACCGCATGCATGCATGAGTCTTGGCACGGTTTATAAAAAGAGGGGAACGGATGCCGATACGACAAGAGTGCCGGGAAAGGGCGCAGGATACTGCGGCGGCTTTCGCCGGGAGGCTGGGAGGAACGCATGCCTGACGCCGTCAAGGCCTATGTGCGCTGGGTCGACGCCTTCAATCGGCGTGTCGGCCGTATCGTCATGTATGGCATCTTCATCCTGATGGGCATCCTGCTCTATTCGTCGATATCGAAAGCCATGTTCCTGCCGGCGCACTGGACGCTGGAAATGGCCCAGTTCGTCATGGCGGGCTACTATCTCCTGGGCGGCGCCTATTCGCTGCAACTCGACAGCCATGTGCGCATGGACCTGCTCTATGGCAAATGGTCGCCGAAGACCAAGGCGGTGGTCGATGTCATCACCATCTCCATGCTGTTCATCTACCTTTTCTTCATGCTCTACGGTGGGGTATCCAGCACGTCCTATGCGCTGAAGTTCGGCGAGACGAGTTATTCGGCCTGGTCGCCTTATATGGCGCCGATCAAGATCATCATGGTCATCGGCATCTTCCTGACATTCCTTCAAGCGACGTCGATCCTTATCAAGGATCTGGCCGTGGCGATCGGGAGGCCGCTCGCATGAGCTATGAGATGATCGCACTTCTGATGTTCTCGTCGATGATGATGTCGATGCTGACCGGTCAGCGCGTCTTTGCGGCCATCGGCATGGTCGGTGTCGTCGCCGCTGCGCTGCTGTGGGGCAATGGCGGCTTCGAACTCGGCTTCTCGGCGAACATGAAGCTGATGAAGTGGTATGCGCTGCTGACGCTGCCGATGTTCATCTTCATGGGCTACATGCTGTCGGAATCCGGCATTGCCGAGGATCTCTACAAGGCCTTCCACGTCTGGTTCGGCGGTTTGCGCGGCGGTCTGGCGCTTGGCACGATCGGTCTGATGGTCGTCATCTCAGCGATGAACGGCCTCTCCGTCGCCGGCATGGCGATCGGCGCGACCATCGCGCTGCCGGAGCTTCTGCGCCGCGGCTATGACAAGATCATGGTGTCCGGCGTCATCCAGGCGGGCAGTTCGCTGGGCATTCTGGTTCCGCCGAGCGTCGTCATGGTGCTCTACGGCATGATCGCGCGCCAGCCGGTTGGCCAGCTCTGGCTTGCCGGGGTGTTTCCGGGCCTGCTGCTCGCCCTCCTGTTTGCCGTTTATGTGGTCATCCGCTGCCGGATCAATCCGGCGCTCGGCCCGGCGCTGCCGAAGGAAGAGCGGGACATGCCGCTCATCGACAAGCTCAAGCTGGCGCGGGCGGGCGTTCTGCCCTTCCTCATCTTCTTCCTGATGATGGGCCTGTTCCTGATGGGTGTGACCAGCCTGGTTGAGAGCTCGGCCGTCGGTGCGCTCGGGTCGCTGTTCGCCGCCTGGTTCAAGGGACGTCTGACCTGGGACATGTGGAACCGCGTGCTCGAGCAGACGCTCGGGATCACCTGCATGTTCATGTGGATCATCATGGCGGCCTTGTGCTTCGGCGCCGTCTTCGACGGTCTAGGCGCGGTCAAGGCGATCGAAGGTTTCCTGGTCGGTGAAATGGGGCTCAGCCCCTGGCAGATCCTGATCCTGATGCAGCTGTCCTTCCTGGTCATGGGCGCGTTCCTCGATGACACCGCCATGCTGGTCATCGTCGCGCCGCTCTACATTCCGCTGGTCGGCAAGCTCGGATTCGACCTGATCTGGTACGGCGTGCTCTACACGATCACCTGCCAGATCGCCTACATGACACCGCCGTTCGGTTATAATCTCTTCCTCATGCGCGCCATGGCGCCGCCGGAGATCTCGCTGGTCGACATCTACCGCTCGGTATTCCCGTTCGTGGCGATCATGATCCTCGGCATGATCATCATCATGGCATTCCCGCAGATCGCCCTGTGGCTGCCGCAGCATGTCTATGTCCGGGGATAGGTGCAGACAGACAAACAGAGAGGACCGGTTGAACGGTCCCGTTGCGTGAAGGATCCGCCGATGGTGGCGGGTCGCAGTTCAAAGAAACAAGAAGAGGGAAGCAGACATGAACAGCAGAAGACATTTTCTCAAGAAAGCCGGTCTGGTTGCCGCCGCTTCGCCGGTTGCACTCGCCGCGCCCTACGTGAAGGCCCAGGACAAGAAGATCACCTGGCGCCTGCAGACCTATGCCGGCGCGGCGCTCGCCGAACACGTCATCCGTCCGTCGGTCGATGCCTTCAACAAGGCCGCCAACGGCGAGATGGAAATCCAGCTCTACACCGCCGACCAGCTCGTTCCGACAGGCGAACTGTTCCGCGCCATGCAGGCCGGCACGATCGATGCCGTCCAGTCCGACGATGACTCGATGAACTCGCCGGTCGACATCAAGGTCTT
>DAIMJJ010000144.1:0-11032 GCA_036722275.1 Rhizobium sp.
GGTGCGGCAACGCCGGCCGAGATCGCGGTGGCCACGCTCGCCGACGTCATCCTGGCCTTTCGCCGCCGCGCACTTGTTAGCACCGGGGACGAGCGGGCATGATCTTCGGGGAATTCGCGACCCGCGATGCGCTCGGCCTCATCCTCGCCCATGCAGTAAAGCTGCCGGACGGCCGCCTGCCCAAGGGGCACATTTTGGACGACGACGATCTCGCCAGGCTCGTGCAAGCTGGCGTCCAGAGCGTCATCGCTTGCCGGCGGGAGGAGGATGACCTGGGCGAGGATGAGGCCGCCGAGCGCTGCGCTTTTGCGATCGATCCGGAAAACATGAGTCTCACACCGGCCTCGACCGGACGCGTCAATTTTCACGCCACCTGCAATGGCCTCTTCACCGCCAACCGGGCCGTGGTCGACGCCTTCAACCGCATCGACCCGGCAATCACGCTCGCCTGCCTGGCCGATCATTCTGACGTCCGCACCGGGGATCTCGTCGCGACCATCAAGATCATTCCGCTCGCGGTTGTGCAACGAAGCGTCGAGGCCGCGCGGGCCGTGCTTTTGTCCGGCCGCCCGTTCCGGCTCCGCGCCTACGCCCCCCGCTCGGTCGACCTGATTGCGACGGAACTGCCGTCGCTCAAGGTCTCTGTCATGGACAAGACCGCCCGCGTGCTCGAGCAGCGGCTGAAACCGTCCGGCAGCCGGCTTGTCAGAGAACAGCGCGTGGCGCATCGGGCCGATGCCGTGGCGGCAGCGATCGAGCAGGTGCTCCGGCGAGAGGAGAGAAGGCCCCGGCTGCTGGTGGTCTTCGGTGCGTCCGCCATGTGCGATCCGGCCGATGTGATCCCGGAAGCGATCCGTATGGCGGGCGGGGCGGTCGAACAGGTCGGCCTGCCGGTCGATCCGGGCAATCTGCTGGTGCTGGGAGAGGTGGCCGGCGTGCCGGTGATCGGTGCGCCAGGCTGCGCCCGGTCCCCGAAGGAGAATGGGTTCGACTGGGTCCTTAGCCGGCTCATGGCTGGCGAGAAGCCGACATCGCATGAATTGACCGGGCTGGGCGTGGGAGGCTTGCTTATGGAAATTCCGAGCCGGCCCTTGCCGCGGGAGCTTGCGGTTGAGGGCGAGCCGGCGCCGGTCAAGGTGGCGATCGTGCTGCTCGCCGCCGGACAATCGAGCCGGATGGGCAAGGGCGGCCCCCACAAGCTGCTCGCTGAATTCGAGGGCGAACCGCTGGTGCGACGCTCCGCCCGCACCGCGCTTGCCGCCGGCGCCGAACGGGTCGTGGTGGTCACCGGTCACCGCGCCGTCGAGATCGCCGCGAGCCTTGAGGGCCTCGACCTCACCCTGGCGAACAATCCGGACTACGCAAGCGGCATGGCCGGGTCGCTGAAGGCCGGCCTTGCCGCCGCCCTGACGGACGATCCGGACGGGGTGCTGGTCATGCTCGCCGACATGCCGGGGGTGTCGGCGGCCGATCTCGTCAAGCTGATTTCGGCCTTTCGCGCGCAGGCCGGTCGCCCGATCGTCCGCGCCGTCGCTGACGGCAAGCGTGGCAACCCGGTCATCCTGCCGCGCGCGACCTTCGAGGCCTTGCGGTCGCTGGAGGGCGATATCGGCGCTCGGCCGATCATCGAGAGTGCAGGCCTACCGGTCACCGATGTTGAGATCGGTCTGGCCGCCCGGCTCGACGTGGACACGCCCGAGGCGGTCATCGCCGCCGGCGGCGTGCTGAAAGGATAGGCGGCGTGGACACGGTCGAGATCGAGGAGGTCTTTTCGGGGCTTGGACCCGTCACCATCCGGCGCATGTTCAGCGGCAAGGGCATTTACCACCAGGGCGTGATCATCGCGCTCGACCTGTTCGACGAACTCATGCTGAAGGCCGATGCGCAGTCGGCTCCGCTGTTCGCTGCCGCCGGGGCCCGCCAGTGGGTTTACCAGCGCGAGGGGCGAAACCCGGTCGCCATGCCCTATTGGACGGTCCCCGAAGATGCCTATGACGATCCGGACGAGATGGCGAGATGGGTGCACCTCGCCTTTGAGGCGGGGCTTCGGGCAGAGGCCGAAAAGGCAAGGCCGAAACCGGGACGTGGATCAGCGAAGATGCGGCAGAAGCGCCCGGGTAAAGGCTGACAGCGGCTCTGGAAGCGCATCGAGGTCGAACCAACCGAGGACCGACAGCTTGTCTGGCTCGGTCAGCTGCGGTTCGCCCTGAATGTCCGTGGTCTTGTAAAGCAGCGAGATCCAGTGCTGCCGGTCCGCTTCGATGATCTGTTCCGTGACAGTGACGAATTCGATGGCGCCGATTGAAAGGCCGGTCTCTTCCTCGGCTTCGCGGCGGGCGGCCGTCTCCGCCGGCTCCAGGTGGTCCACCTTGCCGCCGACGATGTTCCAGAAGCCTGCTTCCGGTGCCTTCAGCCGACGGCACAGCAGAAGCTTGCCGTCGCGCAGGATCGCGAGCCCGACGCCGACGCCAGGCACATCGATTCCAGGCAGGGCCATCGGTGCTTAGGACTTTGCTGCGGCGACGATCAGCATGAAGGCGGGGATCTCGTCACCGAAGCCAACCGGCGTCGGACCGTCATCATGGTCGCGGTAGTGGCGGCGGCGGTCGCGCTGGTCGTCATTGGCCGGGTTGGGCCGCGCGCTGCGGTTGCCGGGGTTGGGACGCCTGTCTGCCTTGCGCTCGCTGTTCACGGATTCGGTCCTTGCCGGTTCGATGACTTCTGCTGCTTCGCGGGCCTTGACGGGCTCCGCTTCACGTTCCTTGGCGGGCTCGCTCTTGGCCTCGCTCCGGCGACCGCCGCGGCGCTCGCGTCCCTTGTCCTTATCCTTGTCCTTGTCGCGCGAACCGCGTCGGCCGCGACCCTCGTCCTGGCTTTCGGCCATGGCGGGGAGAGAGGACAGGTCGCCATCGAGCCACTCGATGTTCTGACCGATCAGCTTCTCGATGGCGTCCAGATATTTCTGGTCGGCCTTCGAGACGAGCGTGAAGGCAGCGCCCGAACGCCCCGCGCGGCCGGTACGGCCGATGCGGTGGACATAGTCTTCCGCATGGATCGGGATGTCGAAGTTGAAGACGTGGCTGACATCCGGAATGTCGAGGCCGCGGGCGGCGACGTCCGAGGCGACCAGAAGGGTGATCTGGTTGTCCTTGAAGCCGGCCAGCATGGCGGTGCGCGAGCGCTGGTCCATGTCGCCATGCAGAGCGCCAACCGAGAAGCCGTGCCGCTCGAGCGAGCGGAACAGATCGGCCACATCCTTCTTGCGGTTGCAGAAGATGATGCCGTTCTTCAGTTCGTCCTGAGCGCGGATCAGGTCGCGCAGTCGGGCGCGCTTCTCGTAGTCCTTGTTGTGGACGGCGACGAGGCGCTGCGTCACGGTCTTGGCGGTCGAGGACGGCGGTGCCACCTCGATGCGTTCCGGGTTCTGCAGGAAACGGTCGGCCAGCTTCTGGATCTCCGGCGGCATGGTGGCCGAGAAGAACAGCGTCTGGCGGGTGAACGGGATCATCTTGGCGATCTTTTCGATGTCCGGGATGAAGCCCATGTCGAGCATGCGGTCGGCTTCGTCGATGACGAGGATCTCGACGCCGGTCATCAGCAGCTTGCCGCGCTCACAGTGGTCGAGCAGGCGGCCGGGGGTGCAGATCAAGACGTCTGCGCCGCGCTCCAGCTTGCGGTTCTGCTCTTCGAAGGACACGCCGCCAATCAGCAGTGCGACGTTCAGCTTGTGGTTCTTGCCGTACTTCTCGAAGTTCTCGGCAACCTGGGCCGCCAGTTCGCGGGTCGGCTCGAGGATCAGGGTGCGCGGCATGCGCGCACGGGCCCGGCCGTTTTCGAGAAGCGTCAGCATGGGCAGTACGAAGGAAGCGGTCTTGCCCGTGCCGGTCTGCGCGATGCCGCAAATGTCGCGGCGCTGCAGGGCAAACGGGATGGCGCCGGCCTGAATCGGCGTCGGCGTTGTGTAGCCGGCGTCGGTGACGGCTGAAAGTACTTTTTGGCTCAGGCCAAGGTCAGAAAATGTGGTCAAAGGGGAATCTGTTCCGTTCCGGTTCTTGCGAACGCAATTGTGCCGCCCTCAACGCGGGCGTTAACGTCAGCGCGGGATAGTGCCAAAATGCTCGAAAGTCAAGGAAACTGCCGGATTTGCAGTAATAAAGCCTGAACAGGCGGATCAATTGCCGCGATGGGTGGCAATTGCTGCAATCCCGGCGCAGGCCAGCACCGTTCCGGCACCGCGGTTGACCGCCCTGACGACCCGCGGAGTCCGCAGCAGACGCCGTGCGCGGCCGGCGATCCACACATGCCCGCCCACGACCAGTAGCTCCACGCCGACGATCACGGCCGCAAGCGCAAGATAGTCCGAGGCAGCAAAATCGGCACCGACGAAGTTCGGCAGCAGCGCCAGATAGAAGAGCGGCATTTTCGGATTGCCGAGATTGAGCGCAATCGCGGTCAGGCCTACCGTCACGAGATCGCGCCGTCGCTCCGGCGATGCAGCCTCGGTGATCACCGGCTTCGCCGTCCACAGGCGAATACCCATGTAGATCAGATAGACCGCGCCGCCATAGCGCAGCACGGTCATGGCCGTGCCCATTTCGCTGGCGATCAGCGACAGGCCGAAGGCGGCAAGCGAAAGATAAATCAGGATGCCGATCACCGTGCCGACGCCATAGGCAATCCCAGAGGCTGCTCCGTGCGAGACGGTGCGCGCCATGATCGTCATGTTGTCCGGGCCAGGGCTCGCGGCAAAGACGAAAAAGGCGAGGGCGAAAGCGAAAAGAGCTTGCGGTTCCATGGGCAATCCGGCGCTGTGGACGCGATGACAGTACAGCCTTGCGGGCGGCCGTCAATCGATCAGCGTGGTCAGCTTCATGCCGGCATTGAGAAAGATCATCGGGTCGACCGCCTCACCATTGCGGCGAACTTCGTAATGGAGGTGCGGCCCGGTCGAGCGGCCTGTATTGCCGGACAGTCCGATCACGTCGCCGCTCGCCACTTCGTCGCCGACCTTGACCAGAACGCGCGACATGTGCCCGTAGCGGGTGGTCAGGCCATAGCCGTGGTCGATCTCGACCATGTTGCCGTAGCCGCCGGCGGGGCCGGCCGCGATCACCTTGCCGGCACCCGTGCTCTTGATCTCGCCGCCCACCGGCGAGCGAAAGTCGATCCCGGCATGCATGGCAAGCCCGCCGAGGAAGGGGTCGGGCCGGTTGCCGAAGCGGCTGGTGATATCCTTGCCGGGTGCGGGATTGGCAAAGGGCATGCGCTTGGCCGTATCGCGCATGGCCTCGAGACGGGTCAGCGCCGCGTCAAGCTCATTGAGCGAATCATTGAACGACGCGGTCGACTGGGGCGCGACGTAAGGACCGCCGATCCCTCCCTGGGCGTCGTCCGTTGCCGCATCGAGCGGGATGCCGTTGCGTTCCAGGATGCCGGAGATCTCCTCAGCGGTCTGTGCGGCGCCGTTGGTCAACCGCTGGATGCGATCGATCTGATCCTGCTCGATATCCTTCAGTGACAGCGTCATGTGTGAAAACAGCCGGTCGGCGCGATCGGCAACCGTGTCCGTCAGCGGAACATAGCCGAGTGCAGACGTCGCCGTCTCGGACTGGCTTTTGCCGAGCAGGCTCTCGATGGCAGCGGCGCCACCCGAAAGGCTCGCCTGCTTGTTGGTCTCGCCCGGCTTGATGGTCGGCACGGGGCCTGATTCGGGCAGTTCTCCCACCGCCTGCGCCCGATCCAGGAGCGCGTCGAGCCGGCCATGGCGCGAGGCCAGCGCCATCTGCTGTTCCAGGAGCTTTTCGACCTTCTCCTCGACCACCTGCTGGTCGAGCAGCTGGCGGGAGGTGACGCGATCGACCTGGGCCCGCAGGGCGGCGATGCGGTCCTCATATTCGTGCTGCATCCGGGCCTGACGCGCCATGGAGGCGCCGATCAGGTTGTCGCGAAAGACGAGATAGGTGGTCGCCCCGAGATAGCCGATGGCCATGACGCCGACGAAGCAGAAGGCGACCGCCGCCATCCACGGGCGCACCGTCATATGGCGGATCTTGTCGCCGCTGGCGAGGATGACAATGTGTTCTTGCCGCCGCTTGCCGAAGACCGGATTGGATGTCTTTCCCGCCACGGGTGTCTCCCTTGATGCTCGCTCCGGATGAGGGGGCGAGCGTGGAAACATTAGACATGATTAAGGTTAACAAGGACTGAATTGCGGCGAGTTCAGGGGCTTGGAACTAGCTGCTGGTCGAGGTCAGCGAGCGGTAGAAGGACGGTGTCAGCCCGGCCTCGGCGCGGGCAATGTCATTGAAAGGCGCCTTCAGCGCACCACGGAAATTGGCTCTGACCAGCGCCTTGAACGTTGCTGCCGGATCCTTCTTCTCGCGGGCGCACAGGAAGCGAAACCATTTGGCGCCTATGGCGACATGACCCTTTTCGTCGTCGTAAATGACCTTGAGGACGTCGGCGCTGTCGATGTCGCCGGTTTCGCGCATCTTTTCCTGCAGCGACGGCGTGACGTCGAGCCCGCGGGCCTCAAGGATCAGCGGCACGACCGCAAGTCTTGCGGTCAGGTCGTTTCGTGTCGAATGGGCCGCCTGCCACAATCCGTCATGCGCCGGCATGTCGCCATAATCGGCGCCGAGAGCGCGCAGCCTGTCGCGCACCATGCGGAAGTGCTTGGCTTCCTCGAAGGCTACGCGCATCCAGCCATCGAAGAAGGAGTGCGGCACCGGTTCGGATGCGAATCGCGCCACGATGTCGAGCGCGAGGTCGACGGCATTGAGCTCGATATGGGCGAGCGCATGCAGCATGGCGATGCGGCCCGGGAGCGTGTGCAGCGAGCGCTTTTCGGTTGCCTTCGGCGGCACCAACTCGGGCTTGGCCGGCCGGCCGGGGCGCTCCGGCAGTTCCGGATCCAGCGGCGAGCGAAGGGAGAGGCGGCGCTCATGCCACCGCCGCGCCGTCTCCTGCGCCAGTTCCGTCTTTTCATCGAGATCGGCGCTCAGGATCGCGAGCGTCGCGCCCCCGCGCAGCGTGGTGATCCGGGCCGCATCTATGTCGGACATCAAAGGGCCTTTGCGGCCTGGAGCACGGCCTCGGCGTGACCGGCAACCTTGACCTTGCGCCAGACTGCGGCGATCCGCCCGTCGCGGTCGATCAGGAAGGTCGAGCGCTCGACGCCCATATAGGTGCGGCCGTACATGCTCTTTTCCTTCCAGACGCCGTAGTCCGAAAGGGTGGCCTGCGCTTCGTCGGAGGCGAGAATCACGGACAGCTTGTGCTTGGCGATGAACTTGTCATGGCTCTTCACCGGATCGGGCGAGATGCCGACGACGCGCGCGCCGATTTCGCCAAAGGCATCGGCCAGGGCCGTAAAATCGAGCGCTTCGGTGGTGCAGCCGCTCGTGTCGTCCTTGGGGTAGAAATAGAGCACGACAGGGGACCCGCGCATTTCGCTGAGCGAAACGGAGCCACCGCCGTCACGGGGAAGAGTGAAATCCGGAGCCATATCGCCTGCAGTCAAATCTGCCATGGGAATACCTTTCTTTTGCCCGCATTATGGATGATTGTCGGCACACTCGATATATAGTCCGCGACGCAGTCGTCCACGGGCGATTGTGATAACGACATCGATCGACGGAGACAATCGCCGGCACATGGGAGAAATCCGGGGCGAGAAGATACGGTTTGGCAGACAGGACTTCGTGGCCTTGCACGAGCTTCCGTCGTCGCTTGTCGATGATCCGCTGATCGTCCATTGCCCGCCGCATTCGACCTTTGCTCGCCGCCTCCTGCGCTATTGCGCCGGCATCGTCGGCCTCATCCTCGTGGCCTGTGGCGGCGTCTTTGCCGTGATCGAGAGCGGTGCCCTTGATGCCGCATTGTCGAACGGCGCACGAACGGTGCTCAACGCCGCTGTCGGGCCGGGGTTCAAGGCCGAGATTGGCGAAACCGCCATCCGTTTCTCCAGCGGACTGCAGCTCGCCGTCGAGGCGCGCAATGTCGCGATCGTTCCTGAAGGGGGCAAGAGCCCGCTTGCGCTCACGCAATCGGTCGGAATGGTGCTTGATACGGTGTCGCTGCTGGGCGGTGAATTCAAGGTCAAGGAAATCGTCACCGAAGGCGTGGCACTCGACGCGCGACTGCTGCCAGCCGGGCCACCGGTGGATCTGGCCAATCTGCGCATCGACAGCATTCCCGCCATCCTCGATCGTGCCTTCGTCGATCTCGACCAGATCCAGGCCTTCATCGCCAAGGGTGGGCTCGATCGGCTGAGGATCGGCGGGCTGGAGATCGCCACGACCGGGACGGGCGGGCGGCCGTTGCTGATTGCCGTCGACGATCTGGCCATGGAGCGGGGTGCCGACGATTCGCTGTCCTTCTTCGGCGCCGTGTCGATCAACGGCCAACAGACGGAGATTTCGGCGCTGACCGTCAACACCGGCGGCAATGCGCAGTCGCTGACGCTTCGGCTGGCCGATGTACGCCTGACGCCCTTTCTCCTGAAACGCGGTGCCGCCGGCAATCCGCGCCAGGGGCTCGACGGTTCGGCCGAGGTGACGATTTCGGCCCGCCGCGCCGGCGGCAGCAACCAGGCGCCGTCATTGACCGTGGCGATCGAGTCCAACAAGGGCACGATCTATTCCGACGGGATTCCGCAGGAACTGACGCGTGCCCGGCTCAATTTCGGCTATGATTTCAAAAAAGACACACTGGAACTGTCGTCATCGCGCGCGGAGTTCGGAGGCATGATCCTGCCGCTATCGGGCGGTCTGATTGATCTCGACCGCCTTCCGGGCAATACCGAGACCAGCCCCGGGTTCGGCATCGACCTTCTGGTCTCGGAGGGGCGTGCGGACGTGCCGGCGGCGGGCGAAGCGCCATTTCCGTTCTCCCTGAAGATGTTCGGACGCTATGTCAGTGATCGCCATGAACTGAATCTCGATACCTTCACCGTATCGACACCGTCCGGAACAATGGATGCCTCGCTGGGCTTGCGCTTCGTTGGTACAGGTCCGGAGGTCCGCTTCGACGCTCTGATCCGCGACATGAAGACATCGGTGGTCAAGCAGCTCTGGCCCTACTGGATCGCCGAGAAGCCGCGCCGCTGGGTCCTCGCCAACATCTTCGGTGGCACGATCACCAACGGCCAGATCTCGGTCTTCATCCCGCAGGACCGCCTGACCGTGGAGCCGAAGCCTTTGCACCTCAATGAGAACGAGTTGCGCATCAGCTTCGACATCGTCGATGCCCGGATGAACGTGACGGGCGAGATCCCGCCCTTGCGCGACACCTCGGCCCATTTCGATCTGTCCGGGCAGAAGGTGGTGACCACCATTCATTCAGCCGCCTCCTATTTTCCCTCGGGCCGCCTGGTGAAGGTTGAGCGCGGACAGCTGATGCTGGAGAATGTCTACCGCAAGCCGTTGATGGCCGACATCGACATTGCGGTATCGGGCGCTGCCGATGCCGTGGCCGAGCTCGTCTCGTTCAAGCCGATCCGCGCGCTCGAGCGCGCCGGCTTTGCGGTTACGGATTTCACCGGCATGGTGCGCGGCGAGGCCCGCGTCCGTCTCGGTCTCATCTCCGACCAGAACCCGCCCGATCCCGACTGGAACGCGCATCTCGATCTGACCGACGTCGACATCGCCAAACCCTATTCCGGCCGCACCATCAGCGACCTGAGCGGCAAGCTCGACGTCGATCCGAGCGCGGCCCGTCTCGAAGGCAAGGCCAAGATCGACGGGGTGGCGATGGAGTTGCGCGTGACCGAGCCGGTCGACAAAAACAAGCCGGTGGCGCGGGAGCGGGTCGTCAAGCTCAAGCTCGGCAACGCGGAGCGCAACCGCTTCGTGCCCGGGCTCGACGATCTGATCGACGGTCCGATCACGGTGGAGCTGTCACGGATCGACGACCAGCGGCAGGCGGCTGCGATCGATCTGTCGTCGGCGACACTGACGGTGCCGTGGATCGGCTGGTCCAAGGGGCAGGGGATCAGCGCCAAGGCCACTTTTGAGGCGCTGGAAAACGACGGCCAGACGACCATCGACAAGTTCGTGCTCGACGGCCAGGGCTTTGGCGCCGCCGGCGCGCTGGTGGTCGACAAGCGCGGTCTGGTGACGGCCGACCTGAAACGCATGCGGCTGGCGCCGGGCGATGACTATGCGCTGGTCATACGCCAGGACAAGGGCGTCTATGATGTCGCCGTCTCGGGGAAGTCCGCCGATGTTCGCTCGCTGATCTCGGTCCTGAAGTCGCCCGGCGGTGGTGAGGGTAGCGGCGAGGGCGGCAAGAAGACCGATATCAGGGTGAAGGGTCAGATCGATCGCGTCATCGGGTTCGGTGACGAAGTGCTTTCCGGCGTGTCGCTGCTCTACGGCTCGCGCAATGGAACGACGACGGCGCTCGATCTCTCCGGCGTCACCGACAGCCGCCAGGCGGTGGTCGCAAAGCTTCGCCGTCCGTCCGAGCTCAGTGAAGTCTCCGTCACCACCAGTGATGCCGGCGCGGTGGCTCGATTCGTCAATCTCTACGACCGCATGATCGGCGGACTGCTCAATCTCAAGCTGTCGCAATCGGCCAATGGCATCTGGAGCGGCTCGCTCGACGTGCGGGATTTCCGGGTAGAAAACGAACAGCGGCTGCAGTCGATCGTGTCGACGCCTACCGGCGCCGACGGGCGAAGCCTCAATGCCGCCGTGAAGAAGGATATCGATGTCAGCTCCGCCCGTTTCCAGCGCGCCTTTGCTCGTCTGGTTTACGGCAATGGCGGCCTGCGGGTCGAAAACGGCGTCGTGCGCGGGGAACAGGTCGGGGCGACCTTCCAGGGGGTCGTGCGCGATGCGCGCGGCCAGATGGACATGACCGGCACCTTCATGCCGGCCTACGGACTGAACCGCCTGTTCGGGGAATTGCCGGTAATCGGCATCCTGCTGGGCAACGGCCGCGACCGCGGACTGCTCGGCATCACCTTCAAGCTGACCGGTGCAACCGAACAGCCGAAACTCGTCGTCAATCCCCTGTCGATCATCGC
>DAIMJJ010000145.1:0-11005 GCA_036722275.1 Rhizobium sp.
CCCCCCTCTGCCCTGCCGGGCATCTCCCCCTCAAGGGGGGAGATCGGCAAGACGCCGGCCACTCAGCCAATCGGCCCTGTCAAGGCTCCGTAAGGCTCCGTGAGGTTGCTGTTCATTGAGGGGTGGACCCACGAGCGGCGAGAACCGACCCGCCGATAACAACCTGCTGTGGGCGCAAAGCGGTCCGCAGTCCGATCTCCCCCCTTGAGGGGGAGATGCCCGCCCTTCGACAGGCTCAGGAGGGCAGAGGGGGGTAAGGCGGTGGGTGAACGCGACAGCGGGCAGGAGCCGTCCGCCGCCCACGCCCGGCCTGCGTTCCCGTTCTCGCCATCAGGACTTTCTCAATCCCTGAAGACTAAGGTGCGGACAGACTGAGAAGGAGCATGCCCGATGAGCAATGTCGTCGAATTCAAGCGTCCGCCGAAGGCGCCGGAGCCGAAGAAGCCCAATCCGGGCCTGAAGAAACTGCTGATCGCGCTCGGCGTGATCGCCGCCTTTGCCCTCGCCTGGGCCTATTTCCAGTTCGTCGGCGGCTGAGAGAGCGAACCGGCGCGGCGCATGGCAGCCGTGTCGCCCGCCCTCCCCGTCTGGCGGCGGCCGGAGAGGAAGGCAGAGGGCCCGGACGACCAAAACGTCAGGGCCGTCTTCCAAAAATACCCTAGAGTTTCAGTTCCATCATCGCCAGGTCGAGCCAGCGGCCGAACTTCTGGCCGACCTCGCTGTGAATGCCGACCAGGCGGAAGCCGAGGCGCTCGTGGAGCGCGATCGACGGACGGTTCTCGGCCTCGATGGCGGCGATCATGACATGCTTGCCATGGGCGCGGGCGTGCTCGATCAGCGCCTGCATCAGCCGCTTGCCGAGGCCGGCGCCGCGGCTGTCCTTGTCGACATAGACGGAGTGCTCGACGGTGTGGCGGTAGCCGTCGAAGGCGCGCCAGTCGCCATAGGAGGCATAGCCGGCAACCCGGCCATCGACCTCGGCGACAAGCACGGGAAAGCCGCGGGCACGGCGCTGTTCCATCCAGGCGCGGCGGTTGTCGAGATCGACCAGCACCTCGTTCCAGATCGCGGTCGTATGCTCGACGGCGTGGTTGTAGATGTCGCGGATCGCTTCGAGATCGGCCTCGGTCGCGTCGCGCAGGAGGGTGTGTGTCATCGGATCGGGTCCCGGTTGGGTCTTTTTCGGCCTGCTTAGACAGCGCCGGGGACGCTGTAAAGCCGGCGGACGGCGCAAGTCGATCTGCGACCTCCCCCTTGCCACTGGCGTCTTAAAAGAAACCGGACACCCGAAGAGCGTGTCCGCTCAGTGGCTGATCGCGGTGACGACGGCCGAATAATGCACCGCCGCCGCGGTGACGACGAAGCCGTGCCAGATGGCGTTCTGGAAGCGCAGGCGTTCCCAGACGTGGAAGATCACGCCCGAGGAATAGATGCAGCCGCCGATGATGATCAGAAGCACGGTGATGCCCGGCAGGGTCTGCGAAATCGGCCCGAGCGCCATGGCGCCGCTCCAGCCCATGGCGAGATAGAGCAGGATGGCGAGCTTGTCGTAGCGGCCGGGGAAGCGGCATTTCAGATAGATGCCGACAAAGGCGGTCGCCCAGATGCCGATCAGCAACGCCAGGATCACCCAGTCATGGGCGCCCTTGACCAGAAAGGGGGTGTAGGTGGCGGCGATCAGCACGAAGATCGCCGAATGGTCGAAGCGGCGCAGGATCCACTTGGTGCGCGAATGCGGCCACATATTATAGGTGAAGGACACGGCGAGCGCGATGACGAGGCCGAGACCATAGATCCAGGCGGCGGCCATTTCCGCATAGCTCGACCAGACCGTGGCATAGAAGATCAGCGCCGTCGCCCCGATCAGCGCAAAGACCACGCCGATGCCGTGGACGATGCCATCGGCCACCAGTTCGTGGAAATCATAGGGCCGGCCGAAACGGAACTGGTCGGTCATGAAAGGGCGTACCTCTGAAGCAGAAAATCATCGCGACGACGCTTACGCCATCATGTGCAAATTTCCGGTTAGCATCAAGGGCGGGCATGGCAAATCTAGGGCGGCGGACGCGGGACACCGGCGACGCGATCGGCAGGCATCGACCCGCCAGCCGCGCCACGCTTGCGCGCGTCAGCCCCTTGGCCTAGCATCCGCGCCATTGCGTCCAAGTCCTTTCGTCCCCCACAGGAATTCTCCGATGCGCTTCACCGTGCTTGCCACCTTTTCGGCGCTGATCGCCTATGTCTGGTTTCTGCTGAAGGTCGCCCGGGCGCGCCAGCAATTCGGCGTCGAAGCCCCGAAGACCACCGGCAATGCCGATTTCGAGCGGATCTTCCGCGTACAGCAGAACACGGTGGAACAGCTGGTGCTGTTTCTGCCGTCGCTCTGGCTGTTCGGCTCTTACGTCTCCGATGCGGTCGCCGGCCTGCTCGGCCTGTGCTGGACGGCGTCGCGCGTGCTCTATGCCTCGGAATATTATGCCGACGCCAAGAAACGCGGGCCCGGCGCGGCGCTGACATTTCTCATCGGCATCGTGCTGCTGGTCGGCGGCACGATCGGCGCAATGTTGAAGATGGGGTGAGGCCCGGACGACGGCACGCGCGAAACCCGCCGGCCGGCGACTGAGAGAACAGCGACTTGGACCACCAGGGGAGACAAGACCATGGAGACCAATCTTCTGCATCGCGGCCGGCTGATCGACCATATCCAGCTCGTCGTCGCCGACCTTGAGGCCAGCCGCAGCTTCTACGGGGCGGTGCTGGCCGTGCTCGACATTCCGGTGATCGACACGCCGGACGGCTACTTCTGGGCCGACGAGCTCGTCGTGTCGGCCGCCGACAGTCCGGCGGCGCTCGGGGTGCTCACCGGCCGCCACCACCTCGCCTTCCAGGCGAAGGATCCGGCGACCGTCGATGCCTTTTATGCCGCAGCCGTCGCCCATGGCGGCCGCGACAATGGCGCGCCGGGCGAACGGCCCTATCACCCCGGCTACTACGCCGCCTTTGTGCTCGACCCCGACGGCAACAATATCGAGGCGGTCTATCACGGCGAAGCGAGGCGCAGCGCGCCGTCGGTGGAGATTGCGTTTTAGGGGGGGGCGGGCCCGATTGCTCTGTCCCCTGCAAGATGGGTGCGCGATGGGGGCGGTCTTTTTCCTCATCGACAGTGTGTTGACTGCAGTCGGATCGGCCCGATGTCGAACAAGAGAGAATTTGCGCCGGTGGCGTGGAGGCCTTCCATGCCAAATAGCCATCAGCAGCTGCCTGCGCGACAGTGTCCCGGAAAAGGCCTTGCGGCTACTATACAAAATTTTGTATAGTAGCCTTTATGAAAGCGCTCGGCTTCCGCGGCACCGCACTGGACGACTTGCGTGGCTTTCCGGAAACGGCGCGACGCGAGGCCGGCTATCAACTGGATAGGGTTCAGAATGGGCTTGATCCCAGCGACTGGAAGCCCATGTCGACGATCGGAACCGGCGTGCAGGAGATTCGCATCCGGGACGAGACCGGCGCGTTCCGCGTGATCTACGTCGCGAGGTTCGCCGAGGCTGTGTACGTTTTGCATTGCTTCCAAAAGAAGACACAGAAGACCAGTCAGGCGGACATCACCCTGGCTGAGCGACGCTACCGAGAACTGTTGAAGGAGCGAGCAAGATGAGCAACGAGATCATTGCGAGCGTTTGGGACGCGATCGAAGACAATGCGGTGGAAGCCGAGAACATGAAGCTTCGCGCATCGCTGATGATGGCGCTGGATCGGCATATCCGGACCAAGGGCTGGACACAAGCGGAAGCCGCACGCCGCCTGGGTGTCACCCAGCCGCGCATTTCGGACCTGTTGCGCGGCAAGATCACCCTGTTTTCCATCGATACGCTTGTCAGCATGCTGACGGAAGCAGGCTTGCGCGTGGAGATGCGGGTTGGCGAGGCGGCGTAAGGGGCTTCTGCCATCCGTCTGCTCAACAGCCGACCAATGACGAAAGGTGAAAACCGTTACCAACCGCGGCACGACCGCTGCTGTGAGCTTCCAATTGAACGGCAACCGCAGAGTTCAAATGGCGCTATGCTGCCCGCTCTCCTTGGTGAGAGAGAAGATTCGAAGCGGTGGCGTCACCCACGCCCGAATGGGTCAACTGTTTCGACAACGCCGCCTCCTGGACCCCATCTGGAATACTCCGCCAGCTTTGGCCGCTGAGCGCGACTATGCCATGCCAGGCCAACCCTTCATGGTCGCATAACTTAAACCAAACGATCTCCGGCGGACCCGGTGGGTTCATCGCGCCGGCGGCACGACATCCTTCGGCGCGGCCGTGAGACAGGTGCGGATGTCTTCCGCCCAGTGTCGGGCGTCCTCGTCCCGGAAGAAGCCTCCGAGCTTCACTTTCACCCCATCCGGCATTTTCAGCCGGATGATCGCCGCGTCGTTTGCGGGATGGTCGGCCTCCAGTTCGACCTTGACGATCCGCACGGCCGCCAGCGGATAACGCGTCACGCGGGTGCGAAGCGGCGATTTCCGCCTAAGGATCGCCTCGCCCGAGCGGCTGTCCAGCCGCAGCTCAATGCCCGTGCCGAGCAGCGCATAGCCGAGCAGAAGCCCCGAAAGGCCGAGGGGCAGGATCACGAGGCCGATGGTAGCCAGCACCGCGCCCGCAACCGGCGGGCCTGCCCAATCCACGGATTGCGCGTTGTCCAGGTACAAGAGGATGAACGGGATGCACAGCAGCGCCCAGGGCAGCAGGAAGATGCGCAGCCAGAGCGGAAACCTCCGCTCATAGCTTATGCCACCGTCATCGCGGGTGATGGTTTCTTCGCTCTTCCGCATCGACTTCGGTTCGCCATGACCTCCGGATCCGCGAGATCCTCAACATTTCATCCGCACGACCGGCCGCTCTCAGAAGGCCCTCACCCCGCCTTCCGATACCGCCGCGCCTGATAGACGACGCTGCCGGCCGAGAGGCCCTTGTAGAGCATGGAGCCCTTGGAGCCGGAGAATTCGCTGATGAAGCGGCGCAGGAAGAGCGCCTTGCCGATGCGGGCCTGCTTGCGGGCTTCGGCCGCGTTCAAGGCGGCGACGACGTTTGGCGAGATATTGCGCTTGGCGACGAGCTCGAGACCGGGCGTGCCAAGCTGCTCGTCGAGTGCGGCCAGCTGGCTCTTCGGCCGCATGTCGGCGAAGGTGAAGATGCCGCCGGGTTTCAGCACGCGGGCGACCTCGCGGGCAAAGGCCGGCACGTCGCCGTAGCAATGCGAGGATTCGATGTTGACGACGATGTCGAAGGACGCGTCGGGAAAGGGCAGGTTCTCGGCATCCCCTTGCACGAAGGAAAGCGCCGGCGTGTCGTCGTTGAGCTTCTTCGCGCGGCGCACGGTTTCTGGCGAATAGTCGAGGCCGGTGACGGAGGCGGGCGCGAAATAACGCGCGATGTAGCGCGAGCCGCCGCCGCGGCCGGAGCCGATCTCCAGCACCCGGGCGCCCTCGACGGCAAGGCCTTCGACCGCCTGCTGGTAGAGGCCGATGAAGGCGCGTTCGGCCTCGTCCTCGGGTTTCAGCGCAAAGGGCGCACCGTCCGGCACGTAGCCGTAGTTCATGAAGCGCCAGTCCTTGTCGCCCCAGAAGCGCGACAGCATGTTGTAGATGCGCCGCCAGACCCATTTCTGGGTGCGGGGAAAGCGGCCGAGCGTGGCCACGTCGAGGACGTTGGAAAACAGTCGGCTGGTCATTCGGCGTCTTTCATTCGGCCGCGGGCGCGGCGCGGCTGGCTTCGATCGCCAAGAACTCGTCATAGAGCCAGGCGCGGGCCTTGTGGATCAGGGCGTGGTCGTCCTTGTTCACCGGATTGAAGCCCGGCAGGTAGTATTTCAGCACCAGCGGCGCGCATTTGCGCCAGTAGCCGGGATTGCCGAACAGCACCCAGACGAGCCGCGCCCAGAAGCGCGGGCCGGTCTTGACGCCGTCGGTGCGGGCAAAGCGCACGAGATTGGCGAGCACGATCTTGAGGAAGGTCCAGGCGACCGCATTGAAGGCCAGGGTGCGCAGCATGTAGCGCTTGAACGGCGAATACTTGGTAGTGGCGGCGGCAAAGACGTCGAGCGCGACCGCCTTGTGCTCCAGCTCCTCCAGCGCATGCCACATCCACAGCCGGCGATAGGCGGGCGCGGCATCATCGAGGAATTGCGGATTGCGCAGCGTCACGGTCGACAGCGTCGCCGTCAGATGCTCGATGGCGCAGGTGACGGCGAGCCGGAAGATCGGGATCTTGTCGGAGCGCAGCGTCTTGATGACCGGCGCCTCCATGGCCTCGACGTCATAGCCGAGCCTGGCAAGCGCGCGATTATAGTCCTCGTGCTCGCGGGTGTGGAAGGCTTCCTGAACCGAATAGCCGTTGATCTCGGCGGCGAGCTGCTTGTTCTTGAGCTTGGGGGCGTAATATTTCAGCGAGCGGATGAAATAGCGCTCGCCCTCGGGCAGAAAGATCGACAGGCCATCGATCAGCGCCGTCTTGTGAAAATCGCCGCCCAGCCAGTGACGCTGCGGGTTTTCCAGGATGCCGAAGCGGATGTCGCGGGGGATGATCTCCTCCGCGTCATCGCCGGGTGCGGCATCCTTCCACCGCGCCGTCTGGGCGGTCGCATCCGCATTTGCCATATCTTGCCCCTGCTCTCGCCTGCCCGCCGTCGCGGGCGATGCTCACAGACCTCTTTCTAGCCCTTTCCCGGCAAGGGGGCAATCGGCTGGTATGCGGTCAGGCGCGCAGGAGCAGCAGCACCGCGGCATAACCGAGCACGGCCCAGGTGGCGAGCATGGCCGGCGCGCGCAGCATGAACTGGCGGGGCGAGGCCTCCGGCGCAGTCATGCCGAAGGGATGGGCGATGCGCGCGACGAGCAGCACGATCAGCAGCCAGCGCACGGTTGCAGCTCCGGTCCCCGCCATTTCGGCAAGGCCGATCAAAAGCAGCGCCATGGGCACATATTCGGCGAAATTGGCATGCGCCCGGATGCGCCGGTTGAGGCTCTGATGGCCGCCGTCACCATGATGGACACGAAACCGCGCCCGGCCCATCGACACCCAGAGCGACAGGGCGAGGAAGAGAAGGCCGAACAGGCCGGCATAATGCATCGTCTCGACTGGCAGGATCACGGTTCTCTCCGTCTGTTTTGCGCGGCCGTCGTCATCAGGCGCCCGGCGCGGCGATGAAGAAAGGAATGCCCGTTTCGGCGAGCGTCTTCAGCCGCGACAGGGCCTCCGGCCAGCCGCCGCCGACGGCGCGGCTCGTGGCGGTGTCGCCGCCGAAATCATCATGGGTCAGCACCAGCTTGCAGGCGCCCTCGCCGACCGGCTCGAGGCTCCAGGTGACGCGCGAGGCCGGATCGACGGCGACATCGGGCGACCACTGGGCGGAAAAGGAATGCACGAAACGGCGGGGCGGATCCATTTCCAGCACGCGGCCGACGATCATCGCCCTGTCGCCGACGAAGAAGGTGATGGCACCGCCTTCGCGCCATTCGGTCTGCGAGGTCATGTTGAAATGCTGCCAGAGCGGGGTCTTTGCGTCATCCGTCAGGATCGCCCAGACGGCCTCCGGCGTGGCGCGGATATAGGTTTCCCAGACATGTTTCGGTGCCATTTCACTCATGACCGCGCTTCCTTTCTCTGCAGCCGTTGCAATGTCGCTCAGCGTGCGGACGAAGGGGGCGGCAAAGCGCGCGATCCAGCGGTCCGCGACCGCCTGGAGCGGCAGCGGATTGAGATAATGCAGCTTCTGGCGCCCGACCTTGCGGGTCACGATGAGATGGGCGCTCTCCAGCACGCCGAGATGCTTCATCACACCGAAGCGCGTTATCGGCTGATCGCGCTCAAGCTCGCTCAGCGTCTGGCCGTCGCGTTCGCGCAGCCTGTCGAGCAGGCCGCGCCGGATGGGATGCGCCAGGGCATCGAAGATGTCGTCCATGCAGAGGATAATAGGTGACTATTTAGTCACGTGTCAACAGGGTCACATTTCGATCCGCAAGCAAGGGCGGGGCCGCGGCGCGGAGCGCCGGCGGAACGCCGGAAAGGAGGCTGGCGCGCCGACACGAAAAAGCCCCCTCCGCACAGGCAGGAGGGGGCCGGGAAATAACGGGGACCAAGCCCCTGACCGCAGTCGACGTGTGGGCGGGCCGGCAGGAAGCGGGCCTCTGACCGGCCGGTGCCCGCCGGTGGGCGGGTGGGGGACAAGGCCCGGCAAAGGCTCAGCCGCCGGTGGCGCAATCCTGGCAGAGCGGCGCGTAGGGAACGGCTGCAAGCCGCGCTTCCGAGATCGGTTCGCCGCATTTGGCGCAGATGCCGAAGGTTCCCTTGGCGATGCGGTCCAGCGCCGCGTCGATCGCCTTCAGCTCCTTTTCGCCGACCTCGCCGAGTTCGTCGAGCACTTCGTCATTCTCGGCCTGGGTCGCCTGCTCTTCGCTGTCGGCCTCGCGCGGGGTGGCGATGTCCTCGTTGATCTTGTGCAGGCGGACGAAAAGCTCGCGCTGGCGGTCTCTCAGGATCTTCTCATAGTGTTCCGTGTTCATCGGCGGTGCTTCCTCGTTGTTCTTCGTTCTTCTTGAGCCCGCCCGGCGGGCGGCCGGGTCTTAGCGGTCGACCAGCACCGAGCACTTGGCATGGCGCACGACGCGGTCGGCGGTGGCGCCGATCAGGTAGTTGCCGAGATCGGGAATGTGCGAGGCAACCAGGATCAGGTCAGCGCCATGCTCGTTGGCGGCGGCGAGGATCTCGCGGGCCGGGGCGCCGGTGCGCAGCTCGACGCGCGCGGCAATGCCGGTCTTTTCCTTCAGTTCGACGAGCTTGGCCTTGGCGTCCTTGATGGCGTCCTCGACCGCATTCACCGGCAGCTCGATGGTGATATAGCCCGGCATGTCCTCGATGACCGACATCAGGATGATTTCGCCGCCGGCATCGAGCAGCTGGGCCGCCTTGCGCAGGATCTTCTCGCCCTTGTCGAGCGCGCCGCAATCCACCGGAACCACGATTTTCTTGTACATTTTGCTCTCCTTATGGCGCGACCCGTGCGGTGCGCCTCCCTTTTATGGTGTCACAATCGGTCCTTGGCGGCCGGCCCGCATTGATCAGGATCAAGTTTGACGGCCCCTCACCGTCAACAGACGTCGAACGATAAATCTCTGAAATGCGGACTTTCGTGAACGATGAGACTGGCCCATATTCTGTGGCGAAAGATGAGAAACCACAAGGACCGACCATGACCCGGATCACCCGCCGCAGCCTGATCGCGCTTGGCGCGGGCCTTGCCGCTGGTACCGGTCCGGTCCGCTTCGCCACAGGAGGCGACACCATGACCGCAAGCACAGACACTTCATCGGGCGAAAGCTTCGCCCTCTCCCGGCCGATCCATGTCGGCACCGCCCATCTGGTCGTTGCCGATCTGGATCGGGTCAAGGGCTTCTATCAGACCATGCTCGGCCTCAGCGTGCTGGAACAGGGCATGAGCGGCGCCGTTCTCGGCGCCGGCAGCCGGCCGCTTTTGACGCTGACGACGCGAAGCGACGTACGCCGCGCGCCGCGCAATGCCGCCGGCCTGTTTCACACCGCCTTCCTCCTGCCGGACCGCCACGAACTCGGCCACTGGCTTGCCCATGCCGTGGCGCAGGGCGTGCGCCTCGACGGCGCCTCCGACCATCTGGTCTCCGAGGCGATCTATTTGAGCGACCCCGAGGGCAATGGCATCGAGGTCTATCGCGACCGCTCCCCCGAGGAATGGGACTTCCGTGCCGACGGCACGGTGGAAATGGCGACCCTCGGTCTCGACCTGCAAGGTCTCTATGACGGCGCGCCGAAGACGCCCTGGGGCGGCATGACCGACAAGGCGGCGATCGGCCACATGCATCTGCAGGTCGGCAATATCCCCGAGGCCGACCGCTTCTACGAAGGCGTGCTGGGCCTGAAGAAGATGGCGACCTATCCGGGCGCAAGCTTCTTCGGCGCCGGCAGCTACCACCATCATCTCGCCGCCAATATCTGGAACAGCCGCGGCGCGACCGCCCGTGACGGCGGCATGTCGGGCCTGTCCGACTATTCGCTGACCTTCAACGACCAGGCCGCCCTCGACAGGGCGCTGTCGACGCTGGAAAGCCTGGAAATTCCGGTCAACCGCACGGCCGAGGGCCATGCGCTGAAGGACCCGTGGGGCATCGGGCTGACGCTCAGGACGGCGTGAGGGCCGAAGCTGTCGCCGCATATTCGCTCGGCGGGCATCCGACCCGCCGGCTGAAGGCCGTGCTGAAGGCGCTCGCCGACTTGTAGCCGACAGTCTCGGCAATCTCCTCCAGCGGGCCGGCGCGGCGCAGCAGCGCGTCCTTGGCCAGCGCCATGCGCCATTGCAGCAGATATTCGACAGGGGCGACGCCCACGGCCTGCGCGAAGCGCCGGGCAAAGACCGAGCGCGACATGCCGATGCGCCGCGCCAGTTCGCCGACGGTCCAGCCGCGGGCGACATCGGCATGGATATGCCCGAGCGCCTGCGCCAGCTGCGGATGGGCAAGGCCGGCCAGCAGGCCGACGGGCGGGGCGAGCCGCGCGGTTTCGCGCCGCAGGATCTCGATCAGCATCACCTCGATCAGCCGGCAGAGGATGGCATCGCGGCCGGCGCCCGTGCCTTCCGCCTCCTCGCGCACCAGCGCGACCAGTGTGCTCAGCCGGCTTGCGGCCTGTTCGCCGGCACGCACCAGCACGGCGGGCGGCAGCAGGCCGATCAGCAGATCGGCATTGGCCGGTTCGCACCGCACGAGCCCGCCGACGATCCGCGTGTCGACCGGACGGTCGCGAGCGCCGACACGCACCTCGCCATCGACCAGATGCGCCGCCTTGAAGGCATCGTCCGATAGCTGCGTGCGCGCGCCCGGCGCACTCAGGAAGCAATCGTCGAGGGGCCGCGCGGAGAGAATGCAATCGGCGGCGAGAAGTGCGACCAGCCCCATTTCGCCGGACTGGAACCAGCACCGACCCTCGGTGACG